>NZ_BAAAZG010000014.1:0-95353 GCF_039536785.1 Actinomadura miaoliensis | reverse complement strand
CGGCACCCCGCCGCCGTCGTCGCCGTCGTCGCCGCCGGCCGGTGGGGAGCCGGCGCCGTCCGCATCCCCCGGGGCGGCCGCGCCGCCGCCCTCGCAGGCGCCGGCGCCCGGCGGGGCCGCTCCGTCCGCGGGCACGACCGCCGCGCCGCCTCCGCTGCCCGCGCCCCCGCCCGGCCCCATGGTCCGCGGCGAAGGGATCACCTACCAGGTCGTCCAGCAGGACCCCGGCTACTTCGAGGGCGAGTTCGCCGTGACCAACCGGACCGGCAGGCCGCTGACGAACTGGCGGATCACCTTCGACGCGCCCGGCGCCAACGTCAAGAACATCTGGGGCGGACGGCTGGTGCGCGGCGGGTCCACGGTGGAGATCCAGAACGCCGAGGGCGCCCGGCCCATCCCGGTCGGCGCCACGTGGGAGGTGCGGTTCGGCGCAGAGGGCACTCCCTCCGGCCCCGAGAACTGCCGTGTGAACGGTTCCCCGTGCGGCTTCTGACCGCCGTTCCGGTGGTCAGAACGCGCGGGCGGCGGCCTCGGCGGCGGCCGCGAACCGGCCGAGGGTCAGGTGCCAGTCCTCTCCGAGGTCGCCGGCCTCGGCGCGCTGCTCGGCGGACAGCCGGTCCCAGCCGCGGTGCTCCAGTTCCACGCGCGTCAGGTTGGGGCCGAGCGCCGCGAACCGCACCTCGACCTCGGTGCCGTCGGCGGGCGGCACCCGCCAGGTGATCGCGAACCGGCTGGGCGGGTCCCAGGCGACGACGCGGCCCCAGTCGTGCTCGGTGCCGTCCTCCCACACCTCGCCGACGCGGCCGTCGAGGGCCTCCTCGAAGCGCACCCCGGCGGCCCGGTCGGCGTCGATCGCGAAGGTGCGGCGGGGCCACCACGCCCCGATGCGGCCGACGAACATCCCGAAGGTGTGGGCACGGTCGCTGCGGACGATCGTGGACTGCTGGATGGGCTCGGCCCGAGCCCGCGGGTTCGGATGTGCCATGAGCGGCGGTCCGTCCTTCCGGTGGCGGCCGGTCCATGTTCTCAGTAGCCGTGGCGCGGTACGCAAGGGGTAGACCGCACCTTTTGTGGTGATCCGTCCGGACGGGTGACCTGCCGGACGGGACGTCCCGGGACCCGTACTAGGCTTCCGGACATGCGCATCGCCAGGTTCTCCACCGAGGAGGGCATGTCCTTCGGGGTGGTCGAAGAGAACACCGTCGCCGCGGTCGCGGCCCATCCGTTCGGTGAGCTGACCTTCACGGGCGTGCGGTACCCGCTGGCCGACGTCCGGCTGCTGGCGCCGATCCTGCCCAGCAAGGTCATCGCGATCGGCAAGAACTACGCCGACCACGCCCGGGAGATGGGCGGGGAGCCCCCCGCCGAGCCGGTGATCTTCGCCAAGCCGTCCACCGCCGTCATCGGCCCGGGCGAGGCGATCGCCTATCCCGAGAAGCTGTCGCAGCGGGTCGACTACGAGGGCGAGCTGGCCGTGGTGATCGGCCGGATGTGCCGCGAGGTGCCCGCCGCCCGCGTTCCCGAGGTGATCCTCGGCTACACCTGCGCCAACGACGTCACCGCCCGCGACCTGCAGAAGAAGGACGGGCAGTGGACGCGGGCCAAGGGCTTCGACACCTTCTGCCCGCTCGGCCCGTGGATCGAGACCGAGATCGACCCCGCCGACCTGGCCATCACCACCGCCGTCAACGGCGAGGTCCGCCAGGACGCCCGCACCTCGCTGCTGCTGCACGACGTTCCCGCGCTGGTCGAGTACGTCAGCCAGGTCATGACGCTGCTGCCCGGCGACGTCATCCTGACCGGCACCCCGGCCGGGGTCGGCCCGCTGGAGATCGGCGACGAGGTCACCGTGCGCGTGGAGGGCATCGGCGAGCTCACCAACCGCGTGGTGGCCCGCGAGTAGCGGTTCTGTCGTACCCGGCGCGTAGCGTGGTCCCCGCCGTCGTACCGGGGGAGGTGGTCGCCGTGACGTTCACCGGCTTTCCCGACGAGGCGTTCGACTTCTACGCCGGGCTCCTCGCCGACAACTCCAAGAGCTACTGGGCCGCGCACCGCGACGCCTACGAGCGTTGCGTGCGCGAGCCCATGGTGGCCCTGTGCGCCGAGCTGGAGGAGGAGTTCGGGCCGGCCAAGCTGTTCCGCCCCTACCGCGACCTGCGGTTCTCGCCGGACAAAACGCCGTACAAGACCCACCAGGGAGCGCACGTCGGCGGGTTCTACGTCCAGATCGACGCCGACGGGCTGATGGTGGCGGGCGGCATGTACGCGCCGACCCCCGAGCAGCTGCGGCGCTACCGGGAGGCCGTGCAGGAGCCGCCCGGCAAGCTGCTCCAGGCGATCGTGGACGAGCTGCGCGCGTCCGGCATGGAGATCGCGGGCGACCGGCTCAAGACCCGGCCGCGCGGCGTCCCCGCCGACCATCCCCGGCTGGACCTGCTGCGGCATCGCTCCCTGTACGCCCACCACGGCTGGCCCGCCGACCCCTGGATGGGCACCCCCGAGGTGGTGCACCGGGTGCGCGAGTCCTGGCGCCGGCTGCGGCCCCTGGTCGAGTGGGGCCACGACCACCTGGGCCCACCCGACTTCAGCCGTCGCTGAACGCGTCGGGAGGCACCCGCGCGCCGGTCTCGGGCGTGACGCCCTCCCACCGCGCCGCCTCGGCCTCCGCCCATTCGGCCCAGCGCAGCAGCGCCTCGTTCTGCTCGCGCAGCAGCCGCGCCGTCAACGCGATCATCGGCAGCCGCTCGGGGTGCGGGCCGCCCGTGGTCCGGTATTCGGTCATGCGCTCGACGGTGGCGGCCATCCGCCGTTCGGCGTCGGCCCGGATCGCCCGCAGCGTCGCGCGCAGCTGCGCCAGGTCGCCGTGGTCGGCGAACGCCACCTTGACCAGCGCCTCGAACTCCAGCACCGGCCCCGCCCCGCCCGGCTCGTCCAGCCACTCCCGCAGCGCCCGCCGCCCCTCCGGCGTGATCTCGTACACGGTGCTGCGGCGCCGCCCGGTGTACTCGACGCGGCCGCGGGCCAGGCCGTGCGCCACCAGCTTCTTCGGCTCCTCGTACAGCACGCTGGCCGCCCGCGGCCACATCGTCCGCAGGCTGCGGTCCATCTGCTGCTTGAGCTCGTAGGTCGTCCAGGGACGCACACCGAGCAGGGCCAGGACCGCGTACGAGGTGGTGGTGAGCACGCCCTTGACGATACTCCGAACCGGAGTATCGTCGGCAATACTCCGATCCAGAGCATTCTCCGGGAGGGCACCGTGCCGCGGATCACCGGCCTGTCCCATCTGTCCCTGTCGGTCCGCGACCGCGACGCCAGTGTCCGCTGGTACGGCGACGTGCTCGGCTTCACCCCGTACGCCCGCCTCGACGGCGACGACCGGCTCGAGACGATCTGCGTGCACCCCGCCGGCCCCACCATCGTCGGCTTCCAGCAGCACCGCGACGCCGACGGCGCCCCCTTCGACCACCGCCGCACCGGCCTGGACCACCTGGCCTTCGCCGTCGCCGACCTCGACGAACTGCGCGCCTGGCAGGACCGTCTCGCCGACCTCGGCGTCACCCACTCGCCGATCGCCGAGACGGACTTCGGTCACGTCCTGTGCTTCCGCGACCCGGACGGCGTCCAGCTCGAGCTCTTCGCGATGTCCCCGGCCGGGGCCGGCTAATCGTTTTGGTTCGCGGTCCCCGGGTCCTGTATTCTCTTCGAGGCGCGAGCGACCGGCCGGGTCACACCGGCGGGGAGCCGTACCGCACTGGGGTATGGTGTAATCGGCAGCACGACTGATTCTGGTTCAGTTAGTCTAGGTTCGAGTCCTGGTACCCCAGCTGGGTCCCCCCGATCTCGATCGGTCAGACCCGCTCCCTCCGTCCGGAGCGATTCACCAAGAATCGGTTCGAACAAGGGGAGATCGTCCGGTAAGCTGGGCGAGGCCCGAGCGAGAGATCGCAGAGGCCGAACAAAAGACAGGCCCCCGTCGTCTAGTGGCCTAGGACGCCGCCCTCTCAAGGCGGTAACGGCGGTTCGAATCCGCTCGGGGGTACAGATAAGACCGCAGGTCAGGGTTATGATCCCGACCTGCGGTTCGTCTTTTCAAGATCCTTTGTCATCAGGACCAGACGTCATCTCGGCGGATCGCCCAGCCTCACAACGCCTCCGAAGTGATCTCGGAGGCCGCCGAGTTGGACGCCGGGTACGCCGACAACGTCGACCCGGTGATCGGGGAGGGTGGCGTCCCGACGCTCAAGCGCCGGCGCGGGTCGGCTGCCCCGGCCACGGTCGAGCAGCCGGCCGAGGCGACCGCGCGGCGGACGCCCGAGCGGTCGCTGCTGTCGATCGTGTCGCGGCCCGCACCGGCTGGGCGGGCACCACCACTTCGGCCCGGCCTCCGGCAGCGACCCGAAGATCAAAGAAGGCTACGTCGAGGTCCCCGTCCCCCGACCGCGCCTCCCTTCACCTGCCTGTCCCGACCTGTGCCCCTGTCCCGTGCCCGGTGTCTCGTGTCCGGTGTTCGGTGAGCGGGCCCGGGAAGAGCCGCTGGACCGGTACTGCATGGCGACCTTCACCGGCGGTGCGAACATGGGCCCGTACGAGGCCGCCAAGCACATCGCCCGGGTGTCGCCGCGGGAACTGTCGATGGTCCGCAACCGGCACATCGACATCAAGACGATCGCCACCGTGGTCAACGCGTCCGCCGAACTGGATGTGGTGAAGGCGTGGGGCGATGGGACCGCAGTCGCGGCTGACGGCGCCCAGGTGGAGACCTAATCGACAACCTCCTGGCCGAGACGTCCATCCGGTACGGGGCGTGGGCGGCATCGCCTACCACTACGTCGCCGACACCTGCGTCGCGCTCTTCTCACGATTCATTTCCTGCGGGGTGTGGGAGGCGGTGCACCTGATCGAGGTCCTGCTGGCCAACGACTCCGACGTCCAGCCCACCGCCGTGCACGCCGACACCCCAAGGTCAGTCCGCGCCGGTCTTCACCCTCGCCACGTTCGGGTTCGACCTGATGCCCCGCGTCCGCGCTTCAAGGACACGACCTTCTTCCGCGCCGGCGGCCACCTGGTCTACCGGCACATCGACGAGCTGTTCGGCGAGCGCACCCCGCCGGCCCATGTCGGCGAAGCCGACCGTGATGGGGCTGCGGGCGGCGGGCGCGGCCGGGTCGGTCTCGCGGCCGTCGCGGGTGGCGGCCGAGGCCAGCGCCCGGGTCCCGGCGGCGGCGAGTTGGCGCCGCCAGGCGTGCACGACCAGCGGCTCGAAGTCGTCGAGGTACTTGTCGGCGATGTCGACCATGGACCGGATCGCCTCCGGAACGTGTCGACTGGAAGCTGATCGAACGGCACTGGCGCGACCTGATGCAGTTCGCCATCTCCATCAGCGAGGGATGCTCGCGTCGATCGACCGGACGGCGTACCCGAGGTTCATGCGGGCGGTGTCTACGCGGGAACTGGCGGAGGTCTTCACTCCGTCGGCTGGCGAGGTCTGCGCGACTGCGGGTAGTGCCGTTTCACGATGACTGTGGAGTCACTGCCTGACCGAGTTTCCGACGTCAGCTTGTTTTGACGTCGGTTGAGGGCTTGCGGTGGGAGCGGAGCGCTCTGCGGCCTTCGCTCGATATCGCCCCGGTGTGGTGCCGAACTCCCTTTCGAAGGCGTGTGAGAGCGCGTACGGGCTGCCGTAGCCGACTCGGTCGGCGATGGTGGCCAGGGTCTCCTTGGTGTCGCGTAGCAGGGTGGCGGCAAGGATTACGCGCCACCAGGTGAGGTACGCCATCGGAGGGCGGCCGACCAGGGTGGTGAACCGGCGTGCCAGGGTGGGACGGGAGACGCCCGCCTCCGCGGCCAGGCGGTCGATGCTCCACCGCGCGGCCGGTTTCGAGTGCATCGCCCGCAGGGCGGCGGCCGTCACCGGGTCGCCCAATGCGGTGGGCCATGCTCCGCTGGTGGCCTCGGTCATCCAGGAACGGATCATGTAGACGAGGAGGAGGTCGAGCAGGCTCGGGAGGGCCACGCAGGAGCCGGGCCGCACCTCGTCCAGCTCACCGGCGAGCAGATCGATCGCGGCACGCAGTTCGAGGTGGCTGCCTACTCGACTGGGAAGGTGGACGACCTCGGGCAACTCCGCCATGAGCGGGTGCATGCGGCTGCAGTCGAGCCAGTACTTGCCGCAGAGCAGCTCCGTCTCGTCACGACCAGGTCGGGCTCGCGTCCCCGTCCCCATGAGCCATTGCTCGAACGGCACTGCCTTCTCCTCCGCGACCGCCGTGTCGATGGGGGAATCGGCGATCACATGGCCTGTGCCGTGAGGCAGCAGCACCGCGTCACCCACGCCGAGAGTCACCGGGGCGCCGCCGTCGGTCAGCAGCCAACTGCTTCCCTTCAGGACGACGTAGAAGCCCGCGCCATCGTACGGGTCCAGCCGCGCGCACCAGCTCCCACTCGTCCGCACTCGGTGAAACCAGGGGTGCCCGAGGTGCACGGCGGAGATGGCGTCGCTCACCACATCCATCCGTCCAGGTTATCTCCCGCATCATTCGTGAGACGGATTCTTATTTTATTGAGCTGGACGCGCATTGAGAGGATCGTTCGGTGTTCTTATGGTCGAGCGCATGACGAACGAGAACGAGCGTGTGCAGAGCATGGTGCTGGGGGACGTCGAGGTCATCCGGGTCGTTGAATGGCATGAACCGTTCCTGCCTACCTCCGGCATGTTCCCTGCCCTTGCCGCCGAGGTGTGGAAGGACAACGAGGACTGGCTGGCACCGGACCACTGGGAGCCGGACACCGACCGGGCGGTGCTCGCTCTGCAGACCTGGGTACTGCGCAGCGGTGGGCGGACCGTCCTGGTCGACACCGGCGCGGGCAACGGGCGCGAGCGACCGGGCATGGGGCCCTTCCACCAGTCTCAGAGTGATCTACCCGGCCTTCTGGCGAGGGCCGGTGTTCGCCCGCAGGATGTGGACGTCGTCGTCAACACCCACCTCCACGTCGATCACGTCGGCTGGAACACCGTCGACGCGGACGGGCAGTGGGTACCGACATTTCCCAACGCCCAATACCTCATCCCTGCCGCCGACGACTTCCATTACGGTCCCGACAACGCGTACGGCAACGGCGCTCAGAAGGTCGACCGCCTGATCTACGAAGACAGCATCGCGCCCATCCACGAGGCCGGACAGGCTGTGCTGTGGGACGGCTTCCACCGCATCGACGAACACCTCACCCTGGAGTCCGCGCCCGGGCACACCCCCGGCTCGTCCGTGCTGCGACTCGCATCCGGGAGCGACCGGGCTGTTTTCGTAGGAGACCTGCTGCACAGCCCGGTGCAGATCCTCCAGCCCTGCTGCAACAGCAACGCCTGCCTGGCCCCGGAACAAGCCGTGGTCAGCCGCCGGCGGATTCTCGGGAGGGCGGCTGATGAACGGGAGCTGCTCGTCCCCGCGCACTTCGGCGGTGCAGGTGCCCTGGAAGTCCGACGGAACGGTGCCGGGTTCGCCCTCGGCCCCTGGGCGGCAGCCGACCCGAAGAAGACGGCGTCAGTCTCCGAGTGAGCCTTTGGTCCGGCGTTTCGCATTCGGTACCGGATGAGGCTCCCCGCCAGTTCGGGGTGGTCCCATCCACGAGTCTGCGGGCCATAGGCCGATCACCGCGAGGTGGATCACAGGCCCACCCCGCTCACCGCCCGCGTCCGCGAAGCCCCGCGGACGGCGTGATCGTCGCCACCCAGCTCAGCCTGTCGAAATCCACGAGCCGTCCCGCACCCGACCTCCCAGCCTGAAGGCCTTCTTCATGACGCACACGTCGACCGACCAGCCCACGGCAAGAGCGAGCGGGGCCCTCGTCCCGGTGCTCGCCTTCACGGGCATCGTGGTCTCGGTGATGCAGACCCTGCTGGTCCCGGTGATCAAAGACCTGCCGCAACTGCTGGGCACCGAACCGAGCAACGCGACCTGGGTCATCACCTCGACCCTGCTCTCCGGCGCTGTCGCCACACCGATCATGGGCCGTCTCGGCGACCTCCACGGCAAGCGCGGCATGCTGATCCTCAGCCTCGCGGTGATGGTCATCGGCGCGCTCGTCAGCGCCCTCACCAGCGACCTGCTCACGATGATCGCAGGCCGGGCCCTCCAGGGCTTCGCGATGAGCGCGGTACCCCTCGGTATCGGCCTGCTGCGCGACCTGCTCCCCCGCGAGAGGCTCGGCTCGGCGATGGCCCTCGTGAGCTCCTCCATGGGTGTCGGCGGCAGCCTCGCCCTGCCCGCCGCGGCCCTGGTCGCCCAGCACACCGACTGGCACGCCCTCTTCTACGGCGCCGCCGGCCTCGGCATCCTCTGCATCGCCCTCATCCTCCTCGTCGTCCCCGAATCCCCGACCCGCGCGCAGGGCACCTTCGACGTTCTCGGCGCGGTCGGGCTGTCCGCCAGCCTCGTCCTCCTCCTGCTGCCGATCACCAAGGGCGGCGACTGGGGCTGGACCTCCGGCACCACGCTCGGATCGTTCGCCGCGGCGGCGGTCGTCCTCGCCCTGTGGGGCGTGATCGAGCTGGGTGTCAAGGCGCCGCTGGTGAACCTGCGCACCACGGCCCGCCCCGCCGTGCTCTTCACCAACCTCGCCTCGATCATGGTCGGTGCCTCCTTTCTCGTCGTCTCGCTGGTCCTTCCCCAGCTGCTCCAGCTGCCGAAGGCCGCTGGCCACGGCCTCGGCCAGTCAATGGTGGTCGCGGGCCTGTGCATGGCGCCGCTCGGCCTGACCATGATGCTCGCGGCCCCCGTATACGCCCGGCTGTCCGCAAAGCACAGCCCCAAGGTCACCCTGATCCTCGGCATGGTGATCATCGCGATCGGCTACGGGGCCGGTCTCGGCCTGATGAGCGCCCCCTGGCAGAGCCTTGTCATCACGGTGATCCTGGGCGTGGGCATCGGCCTCGCCTACTCCTCCCTCCCCGCCCTGATCACCGGCGCTGTCCAGGCCTCGGAGACGGGCGCGGCCAACGGCCTCAACACCCTGATGCGCTCGATCGGCTCCTCGGCCTCCAGCGCCGTCATCGGCACGGTCCTCGCCGACACCGCGAACGACGTGAACGGGGTCGCGGTCCCGACCATGCACGGCTTCCGCGTCTCGTTCCTGATCGCGACAGGCACGATGGCGATCGGCCTGCTCATGGCCCTCCTCCTGCCCCGACCCCGCCCGCCTCACCACATCCAGCAGCAACTGCCTTCCAAGCGGACGCGTCCGGAAGGACACCGAGGTGACGATGTCCGCGCCCGGTGCGATTCTGCGGGTGCCACCGGAATACGGCAGTAACGGGCGCGCTCTTGATCAGCCGGCGACGGCACCCGGACGAATCCAGGTCGAGGGCACAGGTCCGCGCGCCGAGGGTGAGCGGTGCGGGCGACCCGGGGATACGCACGGTGATCATGGGCCCACGGTGGCGCGGGCCGGCCGTGCCGGACAGGGGAACGGTCGAGCCCTCGCCAGATGGAAGGTCGCGGTCGTAGACTCCGGCGTTCGGGTTGATGAACGCTGGTCACCGAGCCCGACCGACCCGGCGGTGTCTTCTCGTCGTAGCGCCAGGGCCGCTTCCTACTGGCCGTTCCGCCTCACACCGCCGGCCGGTACATAGGCGGCGCGATGTGCGGGGTGCCGCGGGGCCGGCACCGGCTCCGCCATCTGCCTCCGCCAGGGCGGCGCCGACCCCGCCCAGGTCTAGGCGCTGCTCGACCACGCCCTGCTGGACACCTCCGCCCGCTACTTCCGCGCCGGGCAGGCCGAGACGGCCGCCGTCGTCGAGCAGGTCTTCGACCCGTGACTTCCTCATCCGCGCCCGTGGACACGAGATGGCGCTCTTGGGACTACCAGGTGCTCCTGCCAGGCCGCCCGCAGGCAGCGCCAGGACCGGCAACCTGTGGGCGGCGGTCGTGCGCTTCTCCTCGGCCGCGGCGCAGCCGGCGGCACGCAGGCTGTCGTCCAGGTGGCTGCGAAGCCTCCGGCTCTAGGGCGCGGTTGGGGATGTCCAGCCCGAACGACTGCCGTTCGTGGCCGGGGGTGTCCACGGTCATGCGGGTGACGAACCGGTCGAACGCTGTCACCGGCCGGATACTCGATCCGGACGGCGTAGCGCCGCACCCGCCCGCCGGGGGCCCGCAGGCACCGTTTCGCGCCCTCCTCCCAGCGCATATAGATCCCTCTGTTGATCGAGTGCCATTGCGGCACCAGGTCGTAACGGCGGTCCACGCCGTGCAGGGTGGCGGCGATCAGGTGGCCGCCGTCGTATCCGCTGGTGGCCGCCATGTGGCCGACCTCGCCCTGGCACGGCCCCCGGTCGGTGGGGAGGTCGATCAGGTCGGTGGCTTCGGCGCGTTCGGGGCGGCTCAGGCCGTGGTGCGGTACTCGGCGTCGTTGGTGTGGAAAGTCGCGTTGGCCCGCAGGTAGCGGTCGCAGGGCGCCGGGTCGACCTCCCGTCCGGCGGGCGCGGTTTCCCGGATGGGGGGTTACGCCTACCGGTCTGGTGGAGCCAGGCCCACTGATTCTTCGCGGCCGCGTTCCTAGGTTGAGGGCAACCTGGCCGAGGAGCCCTGATGACCGAGCGAACCGGAAGACCCGAGCACACCAGAAGGAACGTCCTGCGCGGCGGCCTGGCTGCGACGGCGGCGGGCATCGCCGTCCCCGCCGTGGGAGCCGTCCCCGCCGGAGCGGAACCCGGCGGGGACGGCTGCCCGCTCCCGCCCGGCCCCGTCAAGGTCGGCCGCGACGACCCGCGCCACCGATCTCTGGCCTCCCGCGGCTACAACCGGCGGTTCGTGGGCCGGCCCGAGCACGTGTGGGTGGTCGGCACGACCGAGCACGTCGTCCGGGCCGTGCAGGAGGCGGTCGACGGCGGCAAGAGGGTCACGGTCCGCAGCGGCGGCCATTGCTTCGAGGACTTCGCCGCCGACCCCGCCGTGCAGGTCGTCATCGACACCTCCGCCATGACCGCCGTCTACTACGACCCGGGTCGCCGTGCGTTCGCCGTGGAGGCGGGCGCCCTGCTGGGTGAGGTGTACCGCAGGCTCTACCTGGGCTGGGGCGTGACGATTCCCGCCGGGTGGTGTCCCACCGTGGGCGCCGGCGGGCACGTCCTGGGCGGCGGCTTCGGTCCGCTGTCGCGGTCGATGGGCCTGGCCGTCGACCACCTGCACGCGGTCGAGGTCGTCGTGGTGGACCGAACGGGCAGGGCCCGCAGCGTCGTTGCCACTCGCGAGGCCACGGACCCGAACCGGGACCTGTGGTGGGCGCACACCGGCGGCGGGGGCGGCAGCTTCGGCATCGTCACCCGCTACTGGTTCCGCACGCCCGGCGCGCGCGGCGACGACCCCGCCCGGCTGCTGCCCGCGCCGCCGCCGACCGTGCTGAGCTTCACCGTCACCTGGGACTGGGACGGGTTCGACAAGGCATCCTTCGCCCGGATGGTGCGCAATTACGGCGAATGGGCCGAGCGCAACAGCGCGCCGGACTCTCCGTCCACCCGGCTCTACAGCGAGCTCCAGCTCAACCGCCGGCCGGCCGGGACGCTCGGCATGATCGGCCAGGTGGCCGCCACGTCCGGCGCCGAACGGCTGCTGGACGACCATCTGGCCGTGATCAACCGCGGCGTCCCGGTCACTCCGGTCCGCCAGGTGAGGAACCAGCCCTGGCTGGCCAGCGCCCTGGCCGGATCGCCGGGCGAACCCGGCCCCCACTACCGGCTGAAGTCCAAGTCGGCGTACCTGCGCCGCCGCCTGAGCGACCGGCAGATCGACGTCCTGCACCACCATCTCACCCGGACCGACTACGACTACCTGGGCGGCATGCTCAACCTCTACACCTTCGGCGGCCGGGTCAACACCGTCGCCCCGGACGCGACGGCGACGCCGCACCGCGACACGATCATGAAGGTCTTCCTGATCAACGGGTGGGAGGACCCCGCCGACGACCACCGGCACATCACCTGGCTGCGGGAGCTCTACCGCGACCTGTACGCCGACACCGGCGGCGTCCCGGCGCCCGGCGACGGAGCGTTCATCAACTACCCCGACGCCGACCTGGCCGACCCCGCCTGGAACAGGGGCGCGCCCTGGCACACCCTCTACTACCGGGACAACTACGCCCGGCTCCAGCAGGTCAAGGCCAGGTGGGACCCGCGCGACGTCTTCCGCCACGCCCTCTCGGTGCGGCCCGCCTAGCCGCGGATGCGCGGCAGGTGGACATGCCGGTGCTTCAGCACCACCGTGCGCCCGAACTGCTGGCCCCGTTGAGCCGGCAGTTCGGCCGCGGCCACCGACCTGTCGTGCCCCTGCAAGCACCCCACCACAGCAACAGGCCGACCTGTCCGGACGGCGGACGAGCGTTCGTGGCGTCCCACACGAGTGTCCCGTCCAGCCGCCCTCCCTGGCCGACGTCGCGGCGCCCCGGCGGGAGGGCGGCGGGAACCCTCGTGCGGCCGTTACCCCTTCAGCACCTTGGTCAGGCTGGTGAGGCTGTCCTGGCCGTGGCCGGCGGCGATGCCGCGACGGAAGAGGTCCAGGACCGCCGCCGGTAGAGAGCCGTCCACGCCGGCCGCCTGCGCGGTGTGCAGCACATGCTCCAGGCTGGCCGCGCCCATGGTCAGGTTGTCGACGTCGCCCTCGTGGTTACCGGCGTCGATGCGCGGGGCGTAGAACTCCAGGAAGTACCGGAAGTCCATCGTCTTCACGGCGTTGGGCAGGAACTCCCGTGCCGAGATGCCGTTGGCCTGCGCCAGCGCCTGGCCGTGCAGGAAGCCCACCAGGCCGGTCCAGAACATGTCCATCCCGATCTGGTAGTACAGCGCGGCCAGGCCCGGGTCCTCACCGAGGTAGTCGATGCCCGTCAGGACCTCCAGGGCGGTCCGGTGGGTTTCGATCGCCTTCTCGGGGCCGCTGTAGTACGTCATGGCGTCCGGAGTGCCGATGCCCGGGGGCGGCACCTGCACCCCTCCGGTGATCTGCACGGCGCCACGGGCGGCCAGCCACTCCGCCGCCTCACGCGCCCGGTCAGGGGTGTCGGAGGTGAGGTTGGCCACCGTACGGCCGGCCAGGGCGCCAGGGGCCTGCTCCAGAATCGCGTACACGGCGGTGTAGTCGGTCAGGCTCAGCACCACCAGGTCGTTGGCCTTGAACGCGGCCTCCACCGTGTCCGCGCGGTGAGCGCCGCGGGCCACCAGCCCGTCGGCCTTGCCCGGCGTGCGGTTCCACACCGTGACCTCGTAGCCCCTGTCCAGGTAGGCGGCGGCCATCGCCTGCCCCATGGGACCGAGGCCGATCACGGTGACGGACTTGACGGTCATGGTTCTCCTCACGGACTAAAACGAACGTTCTACTCGCTGAGGGACCCTAGCACTAAAACGAGCGCTCTATTCACTACGATGGGCGCCATGAGGACCAAGCACGAGATCGGCACGAGGGAGCGGATCGTCCGAGCCACCTCCCGCCTGATGCAACGGCAGGGGTACGAGGCGACCGGCCTCAAGCAGATCTCGCAGGAGGCCCAGGCCACGCTCGGGTCGGTCTATCACTTCTTCCCCGGCGGCAAGACCGAGCTGACGATCGAAGCCATCCGCCATGGGGACAGGGAGTTCGCCGACATCCTCCGCGCCACCCTGGAACGGGTGGAGGATCCGGCGGAGGCGGTCATCGCGTGCGCCGACGAGCTGGCGAGGGATCTACGCGACTCCGGCTGGCTGGACGGCTGCCCCATCACCACCACCGCGCTGGAAAGCGCCGGGCGCGTGCCGGACATCCAGCGCGCCGCCGAACAGGCCTTCGCGAACTGGCGTGGCCTGGTCAGCGACAGGCTCCGCCGTTCGGGCTTCCCCGAGGACCTGGCGAGCGATCTCGCCCACACGGTGATCAACACACTGGAAGGCGCGGAGATGTGCGCCCAGGTCTCCCAGAGCGAGACGCCCCTGCGCCTCGCGGGCAGGCATCTGGCCCGGCTCATCAACTCCTATCGCTGACCATTCGTCCCGCCCCCGCACCAACAGCCCGAACACTCCCTCCCGCGCTCGCGGCCACCCCGGCATTCCGGACAGGAAGGGCGCCGAGGCGCGCTTGTCGAGGGCGTGGACGATGGTGTGGTCCAGTTCGGTGCTCACGGGTGACAGGTCCCCTCTTCGCACCGGGGATGGTCGAAGCCGCCCGTGATTTCAGAGCATGCATCCATTGGGTGGAACGCTGTTCCAATGGGGTTCGTGTGACCGACCGTGACCTGCCGGGCGTCGTCCGGCTGCGTGACCGGCGAGGCGCTGACGCTGCGCACCGTCCTCACCGTCGCCCGCCGCCTGTTCGCCGAGCCTGGCTACGCCCGCACCCCGATCCGCCTTATCACCAATGAGGCGGGCGTCGCGCCGCAGACCATCGATGCGCACTTTGGGCCGGGGCGGGCGTGCTGAATGGGCTGGTCGACCTGATGGACGACGAGGCGGGTCTCCCGGACCTGATGGCCGATGCCGCCGACCTGCGCGACCCGGCCGACATGCTCGGGCTGCTGGCCAAGGCGAGCCCCAAGGTCAGGGAGCGCTGCGGCGACATCGTCGCGATGCTGAACTCCGGCGCCGCCGTCGCCCCCCACATCGACGCCACCCGCGCGGAGGGCGACCGCCGCAACCGGCTCGGCGTCGAGATGTCGTCGACCGCCCGCAGCACCGGCCGCGACGTCGACCCAAGGGCGGCGGACATCGCGGTCGCCCCGGTGAGCCTCGGCGTCTACGAGAGCCTCGTCGTGGACGCCGCTGGTCGCATGACGAGTACGAGGACTGGCTCCGGCGCATGCTCGTCGCCGCCCTGCTGCCCTGAGCCGGACTCGCGCGGCGGGCCGGCCGCCGGAAGCCTCACCACACGCGCCGGCGGCCCCGTCACCGCGCTCCGGATTGACAAGGGGAGAAGGGACGGGACGGTCACCCATTGGGTCGCGCGGGCCCAACCCGGCCGAAACGAGAGGTGGGGGACGACGTGAAGGAGTTCGTCATCGTTCCTGAGCTGGAAGAACTGCGTCGTGCCTCCGCCGAGCCGATGGCCGGGGTCCAAGCGGAGAACAAGGACGCCGATCCCGCCGAGTTCACCGAGGCCGCGCCGCGCACGAGGAAAGGCGCACCGTCGGTGTCATCGGGCCCGGCGGTGGACGCCTCGTCCAGGGGCGTGGGCGGGCTCCAGGGACGCTGGACGCTCATCGTCGCCGGTGGGGTGTTCCTCGTCACCGTGGGCAGCGCCATCTCGGCCGTCTTCTCCTCCGTGCCCGGGAGGCCGGCCGCGGAGTCCGCGCCGTCGAGCCGGGTGGCTCCCCGGCCGTCGGCGCCCCTGGTGAAGCCCGCTCAGGGCGGAGCGTTCTCCCCGGCCATGCCGGCGCCCTCGCCCGGCCGGTGCGCCGCCGTGCTGACCGAGGTCACGTCGGGCGATCCGGACCGGGTCGCCGACGTCACCGAACGGAGCCGGTTCGACGCCGGCGAACGCCGGCTGTACGCGGCGACCTACACCGGCTGGGTCAAGGCGGGCCTCGGCATCCGGCAGAGCCGGCCCATCGGGGAGCCGTCGGGTCTGCGGGCCACGCAGGTGTGGGAGCTGCGAGACGGGGCGGCCGTGCTCGCCGTCTCTCACGTCACCTGGCACCGCGCCGACGGCGGCTCCCCGTGGCGGCTGACCGAGTGGCCGTCCTTCCAGCCGGTGAAGTGACGGCGATTCCGGCCGGTCGTCGGGGTGGCCGGTCTCACGCCCGCGCGGGCGGGGCGTCCCCGGGTGGGGGCCGCGTACCGGTCAGTGTGATGTCAGGGCCGAGAGCGCGGCGTTGTACTCGGACAGGTCGAACGGCTTGCGCAGCACGCGGGTGAGCACGCCGTCGGCCAAGTGGGCCGACTCGCGGGCGGCGGCGGTGAGCAGCAGCACCGGCACTGTCCTGGTGCGCTCGCCGCCGCGTAGCCACGCCAGCAGGTCGGCCCCGTCGCCGTCGGGCAGCATTCGATCGGGAACGACGAGTTCGGGCGGCGGGGCGGAGCGCGCGCCGCGCGGCCGCGCCGTCGGCCGCGGTGACCGGGTCGTGCCCGGCGCGTTCCACGAGTGTCCTCAGCAGCCGGGCCACTCCCGGGTCGTCTTCGACGATCAGCACCCGCACGGCCGGCGACGCCACCAGCATGCCGACGAGCGCGCGCCGTTGGCGCACAGCCACGAGACGGCCTCGGCCACCGATGCGACCGGGACGATCCGCAACCGCGGGCCGCGTGCGCGGCGGCGTCTCGTTGCGGCGCGGGCACCAGGAAGACGTCCAGCCCGCGGTCCACCGCCGCGCGGACCTTGTCGGCGACCTCTCCCCCCGGTCACCGAACCGTCGAGACGGCTCCGGTCCCGGCGACGGGCGTCCGCCGGGGGCGAGTTCGTCGAGGCGCGCCAGGGTGAGCAGGAGCCCGGCGGACGGTCCCCGGACGGCGCCGAGCGGGTGGGTGACCGCGGAGACGTCGGGACTGGCCGCCACCCCGGTGAGCCCTGCGGCGGGCATCCGTCTCAGCTCGGCCTTCCCCCAGCCGTCCGGCGTCCTGGGGACGAGGAGCACCCGCACGCCGCCCGGCTGGGCGGCGGTGCCCCGCAGGTCGGAGACGGTCCGCAACGCCGCTGGCGCACCGCCGTCGCCGGCCGCCAGCAGCACGTCGCCGGGAGGCGGACCGCCGCGCCGGACGGGACCGTCCGCTGCGGTCACCTGCAAGCCGGCGGTGCCCAGCGGGACGCGGCGTGCGGCGAGCTGGGCGGCGACCAGGGAGGCGGTGGTCTGCAACGACTCCATGGTGACGGACGGCGCCGCGGTCGCGCCCGCCCCCCGGACCGTGCGGCTGCCGGTGACCTCCGCCGCGATCCACTCGAACCAGCTGCTGGACCGCACCCGCACCGTCGTCACCGACCATGACCCTCGGACGGGACAGCTGACGTCCACCAAAGGGCCCGGGGACACGCGGTGATACGGCGACTGCACCGAGCCGAAGCCCCGAGTGCCGCGACGATGACAGCCGAACCGCCGCCCAACGCCGCCAGTTCATCCGGGCCTTCCAGTTGGGCGTGGCCTTGATCAAGGCCATGCGCGGCCATATCGAACTGGCCACCGCTTCGTCGGGCGGCCTGGAAGTGAGCTTCCGGCTGCCGCTCACAGGCGAGGCGGATCAATCGGCTGATGGTGAGGAATGCGTTGATACGGGCGACCGCCGAGCCGTCCGGGAGCATGAGCGCCCAGCACTCCTCGGGGCCGGTCGAGGGAGGCGGGTGGGACGTAAGCCAGGTGAAAGCGGGGAGTCAACGCGTTGCTTTACGGTGACGCGGCATGGAAGATCTCCCTCCGCGTCGTCCGGCGTGGACGCCCAGGCCGGCCCGGCCACCCGGCGTCGCCGATCGCCCTCCGGGCATGGCGACGCATCCGGCCCGAGGAGTGGGCCAGGCGTCGCCGATGCGGCTGACCGATCGACGCCGTGGTGCCGGGGGATATCGAGCACTTTGCTTCTGAGCGACGCGACGCCGAGGAGCCGGCCCAGCGCTTGAGCGGCCACCTGGCGGACGAGGCCGATCCGCCGGGCGCGGTGGCGTTCGCACTGGAACCGGCCGGTCGCCGATTGCGGCACAGCCGCCGTCGGGCTTCCAGGCCGGGCGCTTGAACACCGCGCCGGGTTGCGCCGGGGGAGCGGACCCGGACCTCGGAAGGGCCGGAACCGATTCGTTGAAGATCACGTCCGTGAGTAGTGCTGCGGGCCAACGCATAGGAGACGTGGGGAAATGTTCGGTGTGGTTCGTCCGTGCAGGCATGTGCTGTGCGGGTCGCTGTTCGAGGATTGGTTGGCGCATCTGTGCGGGTTGTGCCTGACGTTGCGTGGTGAGCATGGGCAGGCGGCTCGTCTGGTGACCAACTATGACGGGTTGTTGGTGTCGGTGCTGGTGGAGGCGCAGTGTCCGGAGTTGTCGCCGCGTCGTAAGGCCGGGCCGTGCGCGTTGCGGGGGATGCGTGGTGCCGAGGTGGTGTCGGCGCGGGCGGAGGGGGCGCGGCTGGCGGCGGCGGCGTCGCTGCTGCTGGCGGCGGGCAAGACCCGTGATCATGTGGCCGACGGGGACGGCGCGTATGCGCGGCGGGTGGTGGCGGCGGCCGCGGGGCGGATGGCGGATCGGTGGGATGCCGCGGGGGCGCGTACGGGTGCGGCGGTGGGGTTCGATCCGGGGGTGTTGCGGGAGGCGGTGGCGCGGCAGCCGTTGCTGGAGGCCGCCGGGGGCTTGGGGTTGCTGGAGTTGACCGAGCCGGCGGAGACGGCGGTGGCGGCGGTGTTCGCGCATACCGCGGTGCTGGCGGGGCGGGAGGGCAACGCCGAGGCGCTGGCGGAGGCGGGGCGGTTCTTCGGCCGTATCGCGCATCTGGTGGACGCGGTGGAGGATCTGGCGGACGACATGGCCTCGGGTGCGTACAACCCACTGGTCGCTACGAACACTGGTCTGGATGAGGCGCGTCGTTTGTGTGATGAGGCGGCGCACGGGTTGCGGTTGGCGTTGGCGGATGTGCAGATGCAGGACCGGCGGTTGGTGCGGGCGCTGCTGGATCGTGAGGTGGCCCGGTCGGTCGACCGGGTGTTCAACGCCTACCCGCCGGGCGGCTACGGCCCGCAAGGCCCGCAGGGCCCGTACCCGCCGCAGGGGCCGTATCCGCCGCAGGGCGGGTATCCGCCCCCGCCGCCCCACGGCGGACACGGCGGGTACGGCGGACATGGGGGACATGGCGGCGGGGGCCACTATCCGCCTGGCGGCGGCGGGATGTTCGGCGGCAAGGGCCCGCGCCAGCGTCCGCCGTTCCCCATCCCATGCCTGGTCAGCCCCCTGATCGGTGCGACGTGCGGTTGCTACCAGCCGCCGTGGAGCAAGCACCACAGCAAGGGCTGCGGGGGGCGCTGCTGGTGCACTCGCGACGGCTGCTGCTGTGAGACCTGCGCCGAGTGGAACTCCGGCGTCTGATCCCGGTTCTTAACCAGCGCCCGCTTGGGTAACAGCCTTCCGGCGGGACCGCGCCGTAGACGCCGAACGCCTTGGCTCGCGCCGCCACGTCACAATCGCCGCGATCAACTGTGGCGAGGGCGACGTGTGGCGTGGAACGAAGGCGACTCCGCCACGAGAACGTCGTACCAGCGGGCCAGGGGCCTTTCGGACGCCAGGTGTGCGCGACGACGGCCGCGCTGGCGGTTGTCGGTCAGGCCCGGAGCCTCTCGTGCCGGTCACGGTGCGGCGGCCCCTCACTGACAGCGCTAAGGGGCAGGCGCGGGATCACGGCGCGTACGGTGGGGCGCCGATGAGCGAGTGCGCCGGGCATTGCGGCAGATGATCTTTGCGTGGCTGGCGCCACAAGATGCCGGTACGGCCGACATCGATGATGGCGTCACCGGGCCCTCCAGTGGTGGGAGTGGGCGCCCCCATATGGATGTGGTGCCCGGCGGGGCCCTGTCCGGATGGACGGTCGGCGCACGCCCGGCATCAGTGTCGTCGCCGGGGCTCTGCACTGATGCACCGCATTGCCGAGCCGCATTCCGGCGGTGCGGTGCCGCCCCCGTCCCGGAAGACCGCCTGCCCGGCTCGTGTCCGCGACGTCACGGTCACTCCCGTCCCGGCACAGGCCGCCAGCGGACTGCGGAGCCGTCTCGGCCTCTGCCACATGACAGCGAACCCAGGAAGAGCAGGAGGCTGCTGAGGAAGGCGCGCGGGGTCGGTACGTTCCGGCGCGCAATCGGGTGAGGAGGTTCTGGACCTTCTCCGGAAGCGGCGCCCCGCACAGGGCGCCGTTTGTCATGCGCAGCAGCGCGCCCGCCTCGATGTAGTCGCCCATCCCTCTGTAATCCACTTGGACGTGGTCCCAGCCCAGCGGCGGCTCATGCACGAGGAGCGTGGTGACCTGTTGGAGCACCTCGTTCTGCTGCTCCATGCCGGCAAGCGCGCCCCGCTGTCCGCCTCCCACGCGGTGGCGTCGATGTCCGGATTCCAGCCGGGGTCGTGGTCGAAGTTCAACGCCGCGGAGTGTTCCAGAGGCGGCTCCAGCGTGTAGTGGAACGAGAACCACGTGCCGTACTTCTGCTCGTACATCACCTCGCGCAGCCGCCGGGCCGCCGAGGTCATGGACAACGGCGCCCGGACAGCCGGACTGCTGCCGTCCCGCATCAGCACCCCGAGAGACATGTGAGTCACCGGAGCCGTCGCGTACAACGTCAACCCCGCCCGAATCCGGCCGCTCGGCAGAACGGCGGCCAGCTCCCGTCCGATCTCGTGCAAAAGATCACGCCGTGCTGCTTCAGAACCGGGAGCGGAAGGCGTTTTATCAGGCTCAGGCGACATCATCGAGACCTCACTGCTTTGATTCCGGCTGTGGCTCGTCGGTCGAGCGGCCAGGGCATCCCGGCAGTGTTCATGGGAACGTTGAGGACTTCCGAAGAGTGACAGCCGCGATCAGACGCCATCAAGGAGCATCGCTGCCGCCTTCCTTACCCGCTCCAGTATAGATTCTCCGACGGCAGAGCATTCTCCGGCTTTCCGGCGTGAAGACCGTGCGGCCGCTTGGCCAGAACGATGTAGGTGGAATGCAGGTCTTATGTAAGCGAGTCGAAAGCGCGTCATCCGCTGTGGTGCTTCCCGGCATCAGTGGCGCAGCTCGGAGCGCGATGTGCCGCGGCGCATTCCTGGTGCGGCTGGCCTGACACGCGACGGCACCGACGGCCCATCACATCGGGGCCGCACCGATTCCCGGCAGGAGCGGGCTGCCGGCTGGGGCAGGACCGATGGCACCAGGAGGCTCCTGCGGAGCGAGGAAGATCGTATATACGCGTCTTGAGCCGGCCGAGCACAGGCTCGGGGCCGTCCAGGGAGACCGTAGGGGCCGTCCTCGACCACGTCGTGGGTGTAGCAGGCCACGGTCGCTGCATACGAGTGCCTGTCGCACTCACCCCCTCCCGCGGAGATGAGCAGCAGGTCAACGGCCAAGACACCGTGTCCGGTGGAGCTATGGGCAGCGGCTTCCGATGCCTCATGCAGGACACCGACCCGACCGGCGTGGAAACACGGGCGCAGCCCCACTACAGGGCGCGGAGACATGGATTCGGACACGCTGTTGCCCACGCGGTCGACCGCCGTCCCCTTCGGGGTTGCCACAACCTGGCAGAGACGGACGGTCTCAAGTGCTCCAGGCGAAGGCCACGAGCACAGTAGTACTCAACTCAGATCGACAGGTTGCACGATGCTCACGAAGGTTGGCCTGCCCAACGTTGACCGGGCCAGGTGGGGACCGAGCTGGTGAGCATTCGGTTCAACGGCTCCCCGGAGGATTTGGAGGCACTTTACAAACGCACCGTGAACTACCCGCCATGCCCGCACTCTGCAGGCCGAGAAGGCGGTCCGCATGCCTCGACGATCTCGATGACGCCCGACCAGTCATGAGCCGGTCGGGGCTGGAGAGGCACCCTCTGTGGACCGCTGCCGGGCGTTCTGATATCCGATGTTCACCTTCATTTCACGTACGTTGCTCCGAGCTCTCGAAACATTGTGGTGGAAATGCACCTGTCGAAAGATGAGCGTCAGAAGCTGATCGCTCTTGCCGGTGGGAAGGATGCGGCGGATTCTGTTGTAGATCGAGTGCACATGGTGCTGTGGCGAGGCCAGGGGCGTCCGGTGTCGGAGATCGCCGCGGCCCTGGGCACGACACCGGCGACCGTCTACCGCTGGCTGGCTCGTTATGAACAGAGCGGTATCAACGGCTTGACCGGCAGCAGATCGACGGGGCGACCGCGCAGCGTGCCGGAGCCGGTCCGCTCCCGGATCATCGCGTTGACCCGTTCCTCCCCGCCGGCGGAAAGCGGGCTCAGCCACTGGTCGAGCCGTGCGATGGCCAGATACCTCAAGTGTGAGGGCATCGAGGTGTCGCACAATTTCATCGCGGAGCTCTGGCGCGATCACGGCCTGAAACTGCATCGGCAGGGCGAGTTCTAACTTAGTGCGGGAGTAGTTCTTGTATCGCGCGGATCGATCCAGACAGCGCGTGCCGGACCCCCAATAATCATAGGTAGTACATGCCCCACATTCGTTCTAGAGTCGGAACATGGGGTCGCACCGCCACGGGCGCACCGCCCGTCTCGAACTCGACGACCAGACCCTGCGCGAATGGGACGCGGTCGTGCTCGACGCGGATTCCGAGGGCATCGTCCTCGACCGGTCGGCGTTCTATCCCGGCGGGGGAGGGCAGCCGCCGGACCACGGCGTGCTGTTGTGGCAGGGGGTCCAAACCCGCATCGCGGGCGTCCGCAAGGGCGACGACCTGCGGCTCATCCCGGTCGAAGGCGATCCGGTCCCGCCCGTCGGCACGTCCGTGCGGGGCGCTGTGGAGGACGACCGCCGCACCGCCCTCATGCGCACCCACTCGGCGCTCCACCTGCTGTGCGGCGTGGTCTTCCGCGACTACGGCTGCCCCGTCACGGGCGGCAACATGGAGCCCCTCGTCGCCCGCATGGACTTCGACCTTCCCGAGGTGCCGCCGGGCTTCAAGCAGACGATCGAGGACGCCTGCAACGCCGAGGTAGGCAAGGACCGGCGCATCGACGTCAAGACCCTGCCGCGCGCGGAGGCGTTCGCGATCCCCGACATCATCCGCACCGCCACCAACCTCGTCCCGCCCGAGGTCGAGGACGTGCGCATCGTCGACATCGTCGGCCTGGACACCCAGGCCGACGGGGGCACTCATGTCGCCTCCACCCGCCAGATCGGCCGCATCACGGTCGCCAAGATCGAGAACAAGGGACGCGGCTTCCGCCGCATCCGCATCAAGATCACCGACTGACGCCTCCCTGGCGCGGGCTCGTCCGTCGCCGGGGACCCAGCCGGTCGGCCAGGTCCCCGGCGAGGTGTTCACCGTCGCGAAGCAGGTCGAGGATCTCGCGGCGCCTGCGCTCCGCCAGTACCCCGAACGCGGTCTTCATCCGCTCAGCCGAGGCCGGACGTGCCGGTGCCGGGCATCGGCCGGCGGGCGAGCTGCGGTGACACGACGGCGTCCCGGGTGCCGGATCGATCAGCGAGGGACGGGGCGCGGGGGAGCCGGGCGGCAGCCTGGCCGCGGATGGGACTGCCGGGTCAGGCGTTGGCCGGCTTGTCGCTGCCCGCGCCCCGGCGGCGGATCGCGACCAGGTCGTGCCGGGCGGCCGGGAGGGTCTGCTCGTCCGCGCCCTCGACCACGAACCCGGCGTCGGCGATCATCCGCAGGTCGTCGGCGCCCGGCTGGCCTTCGCTGGTCAGATAGTCGCCCAGGAAGATGGAGTTGGCCAGATGCAGCGCCAGCGGCTGCAGGCTGCGCAGGTGGATCTCCCGTCCGCCCGCCAGGCGGACCTCCACGTCGGGAAAGAAGAAGCGGAACACCGCCAGGATGCGCAGGCAGCGTTCGGGGGTCAGCTCCCAGCGGTTCCCGAGCGGCGTGCCGTCGAACGGGATGAGGAAGTTCACCGGCACCGAGTCCGGGTCCAGTTCGCGCAGCGCGACCGCCAGGTCGACGATGTCGGCGTCGGACTCGCCCATCCCGAAGATCGCGCCGGAACACGGCGACAGACCGGCGGCGCCCGCGCGGCGCACGGTGTCGACCCGGTCGGTGAACGTGTGCGTGGAGCAGATGCCGGCGTAGCGTTCCTCGCCGGTGTTCAGGTTGTGGCTGTAGGCGTGCGCTCCGGCCGCGGCGAGCCGCTCGGCCTGGCCGTCGGTGAGCAGCCCCAGGCACGCGCATATCTCGACCTGCGGATGGGCGCCCTTCACCGCCGCGATGGCGTTCTCGATCCGGGTGATGTCCCGGTCGCCGGGACCGCGGCCGCTGGCGACCAGGCACACCCGCTTGACCCCGGCCCGCACCGCCCTGTCGGCGTGCTCGGCCGCCTCTTCGGGCGGGATCCAGGAGTACTTGAGGATCTCCGTCCGCGACCCCAGCCGCTGGGAGCAGTAGGAGCAGTCCTCCGGGCACAGCCCGCTCTTCATGTTGATGATCGTGTTCAGTTTCACCCGGTGGCCGAAGAAATGCCGCCGCACCCGCGCTCCGGCCGCCACCACGTCCAGCAGTTCTTCCGCACCGCCGAGGACGGCCATCGCCTCGGTCCGGGTGGGGGCCTCGCGCCGCAGCGCCTTCTCCGCCAAGGTCTCCGGAAGCGTCGTCATGCTCTCAGCCTTGCTGATCATGATCAGGACGCATAGGGTGCCGCGGACAAGATGACTCCCGTGCCTTTGGTGGAGTGCCGCCTTTACGGCGGCACTCCACCGCGTGATCGGTCACATCGAGCCGCTCGGGCGGGAATCGCCCAGTGCTTCCGAACGGGTTACTCGAGGGCGCGGTAGCCGAGGGTTTCCCCACTCAGCCCTACTCGCAGTAGATGGTCTTGAAGTTCGTGATGTCGACCGTGCCCGTACGGGCGAACTTGTAGGCGTACACCTGGCGGAGGGTGCTGCTGGTGTCGGCTCCGTAGACGCGGTCGCCGGAGTTCAGCCAGCCATGGCCGGTTCCCCAGGAAAACTGCGTCGTCGTGAGCGCCTCCCACTCGCAGTTGCGCGGCAGGGCGGCCGATGCCGGAGTGGCGACCGAAACGGCCGCCGCCATGCCGGCGCCCGCGAGCGCCAACGTCAGCCCGCTGCGTAGACTCGTTTTCCGCACGTTTCCGTCCTTTCGATGGAATGCCCGGTCAGGGCCGGCCGGATTCGCCGAAGAGAACGCAAGCGACGGTACAAAGCGGCATTTACATTCCGGCGACAGCACACTGAACGCCGTGAAGGGCGCCCGCCGGCACATCGGACGCCGCTGTCGGCTGCGGCGGAATGCGCCTCACTGACGTGTCCCCGCTACCCCGCACGCTGCGGGTGCGGCCCGGCGGGGACGCTCAGGCCGGGCATGAGCGGGCGCGGCGGATGTCGTCCAGTGTGGCCGAGGCCAGGGCGTGACCGCGCTCGTCGCCGAGTTCGCAGAACCTTTCCGCGGCCTTTTCGGCCAGGACGAGGGCGTCGTCGCAGCGGCCCTCGGCCAGCGCGATGCGGGCGGACTCGCGCAGCATCCAGGCCGTGCCCCGGTGGTCCTGGACGTCGTCCAGCAGACGCAGCGCCGTCCGGCACGCCTCCGCCGCCCGTTCCGTGTCGCCGACGGCCAGGGCGCAGCGGGTGACGCGGCTCAGCGCCGTCGCCTCGAAGTGCGGGGCCGCCAGCGCGTGTGCCAGCCGCCGGGCCCGGTCCGCCGTGGACAGGGCGGACTCGAAGTGCAACGACGCCGCCAGCGCGTCGGCCTGGGCGACCAGGCCGATGACCTCGGCGTGCCGGTCACCGGCCTGCCGGGCCAGCCGGACCGCCCGTTCGGCCATGGCCGAGCAGCCGGGCAGCGGCTCGTGGCCGTCGCGTGCCGGGACCTCGGCTCCGGGCCTGACCTCCGCGGAGACGAGCTCGCCCAGGGCGTAGGAGAGTTCGCGGGTCATGCCGAGCCGTTCGAACGCCCGTACACAGGCACGCAGTGCGTGGACGATGTCGGCTCGGCGTTCGGTGTACATGGCGAGCACGACGAGGCCGTATTCGGCGCGCCACATGACGGGTTCGTCGCCGGCGTCGCGGGCGGCGTCGCGGACCGCCTCGCGGAGCCGCCGCAGCGCCGGAGCGCCGACCTGCCGGTGCAGCAGCGGCACGACCCGGTCGACGAGGTCCGCCACGTCCTCGTACAGGCCCCGCGCGCATCCCTCTTCCACGATGTGCACGAGCAGGGAGCGGTGCGCGGCGAACCAGCCGATCGGGTCGTGCGGGAGGCGCCGGACGTGCGCCTCCAGGTGGTCGCTGACGCCGACGCGCCGATCGGACGGCGCGGCGTTCACGGTGACGGGCGCCGCGTCGGCGAAGGGCCGGGCGGGCGTGTCGGCGGGACGCCGCGCGGGCAGGTCGTCGAAGGCGCGGGCGTGCGTGTGCTCGGCCGTGGCGGTCAGCGACGTCAGCGCGCGGACGAGGTGGCGCAGCGCCAGTCGGCCGTCGGCCTCGGCGCTACCGGCCAGTTCGGCGGCGAAGTCGGCGGTGAGTTCGTGGTAGCGGTAGCTCGGCTCGCCCGCGGCGTTGTTGCCCGCGGGCTGCAGCAGGTTGGCGTCGACCAGCGCCTCCAGCGCCCGGTCCGCGTCACGGCCGTCACCGTCGTGCTCGGTGAGCAGGGTCAGCAGCCACAGGGAGAAGTCGGCGCGGGCGAGCAGGCCGAGCCGCCGGAACGCGGTGCGCGCGGCCGGGTCGAGGGCCTGGTAGGCCAGCCGCAGTCCGGCCCGGACCTCCAGGCTCCCGAGGGACAGCTCGTCGAGACGGCGGCGGTGGTCCCGCAGGCGACCGGCCAGGCCGGCCAGGCCGATGGACGGCCGCGCGGCCAGCCGCGCACCCGCGATGCGCAGGGCCAGGGGCAGGTGACCGCAGGCGGCGGCGATGTCACGGGCCGCGTCGGGGTCGGCGGCGACGCGGCCGGGGCCGACCATCCGCTGGAGCAGGTCGCCGGCCTCGCCGGGCGAGAGCGGGCCGAGCCGGACGACATGGTTGCCGGGCAGGTCGGCGAGCAGGCGCCGGCTCGTGACCAGGACGGCCGAGCCCGCGGTCCCGGGCAGCAGCGGCTGGATCTGGGCGGCCTCGTCGGCGTCGTCCAGGACGAGCAGGACGCGCCGGTCGGCGAGCCGGGCCCGCAGCACCGCGGCGCGCGCCTCGATCCGCTCGGGGATCGCGGCGGCCGCCAGGCCCAGGCCCCGCAGCAGGTCCTCGGCGACGTCGGCGGGGTCCCGGGAACCGAGCGGGGCGTACAACTGGCCGTCGGGGAAGCGTTCCCGCAGCCGGTGCGCGGCGTGGACGGCCAACGCGGTCTTGCCGGCACCCGGCGGCCCCGACACGGTCACGATCGGGACCGCCAGGTCCAGGGGCCTGAGGCGTTCGGGGGCCAGGAGACGTTCGATCCGGGCCAGCGCGTCCGCCCGCCCGGTGAAGTCGGCGGGTGCCGGGGGCAGCTGGCAGGCCGCCCGCCAGGCGTCGTCCGCCACCAGCGAGACCGGCGCCTGCGGGCGGACGCCGGCGTCCTCGGTGCGGGTGAGGATCGCCTGCCGCAGCTCCTGCAGCCGGTCGCCGGGGTCCAGGCCGAGTTCGTCGCGCAACGTGGCCGCGGCGCGGTCGTAGACGTCCAGCGCCTCGGCCTGGCGGCCCGCCCGGTACAGGGCCCGCATCAGCAGGCCGTGCAGCGGCTCGCGCTGGGGATGGGCGGCGGCCAGCGCCTTGAGGTCGGCGATGACCGCCTCGTGATTGCCCAGCCGCAGTTCCAGCTCGTAGCGGTGCTCGGCCGTCTTCAGGCACCGCTCGGTGAGCTGGGGGATCTGCTCGGTGTGCAGCCAGGACGAGGCCACGTTCGCCAGGATCGGCCCCCGCCACAGTGCCGTGGCCTCCCGCAGGGCCCGCAGCGCGCGGTCCAGGTCGCCGGCCCGCTCCGCGTCGCCGGCCCGGACGGTCAGGTCGTCCAGGCGCCGCAGGTCGTCCGGGCCCCTCGCGATCAGGTATCCGTCGGGCCTCGTCTCGATGAGCGCCGGATCACCCAGGGTGCGCCGCAGCCGCATGAGGTGCACCTGGACCGTGCCACGGGCGCCGGACGGCGGGTCCTGGCCCCACACCCGGTCGATCAGCGTGCTGACCGTGACCAGCCGGCCGGCGCTGACCAGCAGGCACGCCAGCACGGTCCGCTGCCGCCCCGACGACAGCGGGATCTCCCGCCCGCCGCGAACGACCTCAAGCGGACCCAGCACCCTGAATTCGACAGCGGTGTCCATCAGCCCCCCGACGCTGTGAGATCCGGTCAATCCCCACGTATCTTCGCCAGCCTCCCTTATGGACGCCAGACGTTTCCCGGCAGCGAACACGCCCGGCGTCACCGCACGCGCCGCCGCGCGGCACGGGCGATTGGTCCGGCGAAAGACGACATCTTCGACGGCAGGTGACCGGCCACGGTTTCAGCCGGATCCGGGTGAGTGATCGACCGGCCGGACGACCGGTTCGCCGGAACTCGGGGGTGAGGTCATCCCCACCGGGACGTCTGCAGGTGGCCTGATCGTGCGGGCGCGATGCGGATCCGTAGCCTTGCCGATCATCGAAGACGGGGGTCACATGATGAGACGCATCGCTCAGTGCGCGGGCGGGATCGGCCTCGCCGCGCTCGTCGCGACGGCCGTCGCGCTGCCCGCCTCCGGGGCGCCGCGCTATTCGCGGGAGCAGCTTCAGCGCGATGTCGACGCCATCCGCGACACCGGGACCACCGGGGTGCTGGCGCAGGTGGTGCACAAGGAGGGGAGTGTCAGGGCGCGCAGCGGCGTCGCCGATCTCGACACGCGGCGGCCGGTGCCCTGGGACGGGTACTACCGGGTCGGCAGCAACACCAAGACGTTCGTGGCGACGGTGATGCTGCAGCTGGCGGCCGAGAGGAAGGTCGGCCTCGACGACACGGTGGAACGCTGGCTGCCCGGCCTCGTCCAGGGCAACGGCAACGACGGGTCGAAGATCACCGTGCGGCATCTGCTGCGGCAGACCAGCGGGCTGTACGACTACAGCTACTACCTGCCGCAGGACCAGGACCACACGCCGGAGGGATACCGCAAGGTGCGGTTCCGGTCGTACCGGCCGGAGGAACTGGTCAGGATGGCGATGCGGCACGCGCCGGAGTTCACGCCGGGCGAGCGCTGGAGCTACTCCAACACCAACTACATCGTCGCGGGGATGATCATCGAGAAGGCGACCGGGAACCCCTGGGAGCACGAGGTCCACGAACGCATCATCGCGCCGCTGGGGTTGGAGCACACCTACAGCCCGGGGTCCTCGGCGTACGTGCCGCAGCCGCGCGCCACGTTCTACGAGCGGTTCACGCCGGGCGGGCCGCTGGTGGACGTGTCCATCATGTCCGACGGGTACGCCGACGGCGGGCTGATCAGCACCACCGACGACATGAACCGGTTCTTGCGGGCACTGCTGGGCGGGCGTCTGCTGCCGGCGGCGCAACTGGAGCAGATGAAGCAGACCGTGCCGGCCACCGCGTGGCAGACGCTGTACAAGGACGCGGGTTACGGGCTGGGACTGGCCAAGCGGCGGACCTCCTGCGGCACGTGGGCTTGGTTCCACGGCGGCAGCATGTTCGGCGTGTCCAGCGTCAACTCCGTCTCCGCGGACGGCGGGACGAGTGTGGAGATCATGCTGGCCACCCAGCCGGGGGAGGAGAAGGCCAAGCTCGCCCAGCTCACGGCCGCCAACGAGCTGACCGATCGGGCGCTGTGCGGCAACCGGTGACGACCCGCCGTCCGCGCTGAGGGAAGGCCGGCCGGTGGGACAGCGTCCGCGGGTCAACCCCGGGCGCCGTACCGCCGGCCCGTCGAAGGGGTCGCGACGCGGACGAGCAGCGAGCACGCGGCGGCGACCGCGACGGCCAGCAGGACGGCCCCGGGGAAGAGCCAGGGCCGTGTGCGCCTGGACGGCTGGGTCGGCGCGCCGTCCGCGCCTCGGTCCAGGCCGGTGACGCGCCAGCCGTTCCCAGCCCGCCGCAAGGTGAGCGTGCCGTGCACGTCCGGCTCGGGGGCGTCGTCCCGCCGCTGACGCACGTGGAAGGGAACCCGCGCGAGATCACCGGAGACGTCCGCGGATCCCACCGTCGCCGTGGCGAAGGCGGCCTCGCCACCGCCCCTCCCGATGTCGAGCATGGGGGCCGCGAGCGCCACCGGGCCGATCGCGTCGGCGTGGGCGCGCGCCTGAGGGCCGACGCCGGCGCGGGTGCTCTCGCCCACGTAGGTCAGCCAGCGTTCGGCCACGCCCTCCGGCCTGGCCGGAACGGTCCCGACGGTCAGCAGCAGCGAGCCCGCCACCAGCAGCGTCGTGACCAGGACGAGGCACGCGACGACGAACGCGCGCCGCGCCGTCGCCCGACCGCCGGCGAAGCCGTCCTCGGCCCTGTCCTCGGTCGTGTCACAGGTCGTGTCATAGGTCGTGTCATGGGGCGGGTCCTCGGGAGCTCCGTCACGGGCGTCGCCGCAAGCGTCGGTGCTCATGAGCGCGTCACCAGCCTGTCCTCGTGGAGCCGTCCGCGGGTCTCGGGCATGTACCGCCAGATCAGCCAGATCACCGGCAGGTACAGCAGGACCACCGCGGTGACCGTGTCACCGATCGTGCCGATCGCGCCGATCGTGTGATCGCCCAGCAGCCCGACGACGGCCGGTCCCGCCGTCGTGCCGACGATCTCGAAGACGTTCCTGATCCACGCCGCGGTCTGGCCGCGGATCTCGGTGGGGAACAGCTCGGTGGCGAACGCGCCCAGCACCGGCCGGATGCCGAGGCCGAACACCACCGACAGGACGACCAGCGCGAACGCCAGCCGTTTGTCGCCGACCTGGAACAGCACGGCGGTGCTGACGAGGGCGCCCGCCGCGTACACCAGCGCCGTGGGCCGCCTGCCGAAACGTTCCATCGCCCGGCCGCACAGGAGGTAGCCGACGATGCCGAGCCCGTACGCGCAGATCACGAAGAACGAGATCTCGCCCGAGCCGTACCCCCGCTCGCGCTCGGCGTAGAACGCCCACCAGGCCGTGGCGCCGTAGTGGGGGATGGCAGTGAACACGTACACCAGGCCGACCAGGACCAGGGGGCGCCGGTAGCGCGGCTGCCAGGGCAGCAGGAACGAAGGGTCCGCCCGCTTCACCCGCGCGGTCTGCTCCGCCCGGGCCGCTCGCGCGGCCTGGAGCGCGGCGAACCGCTCGGTCTCCCGCAGGCGCCGCCGGTAGACGCCGAGCACCACCAGGGGCACCAGCCCCATGAGGTAGAAGGTCCGCCAGCCGAGCGGCCCGTCCTGCAGGCCCGAACCCAGCAGACCGGCGACGACGACGCTGCCGAAGGCGCCGGCCGCCAGCAGGACGCCGAGCGCACGCCCCCGCCGCCGCGCCGGGAACTCCTCGACGATGATCGTCACGCTCACCGCGTACTCGGTGCCGACGAAGACCCGGGCGAGGAACTGCATGCTCGCGAACGACCAGACGTCCCAGCTCAGGGCGGTCAGGGCGGTGAACAGCGTGTAGCCCGCGACCGACCACAGCAGCAGCGCCCGGCGGCCGAAGCGGTCGGAGCCGCGGGCCACGAAGAACGCGGCGAAGGTGCCGAGCTCGCTGACGATGTTGATCGCGCCGAGGGTCGACTCGCCCACCCGGAAGTCGCTCTGGATGTCCGACAACAGCAGGGCGAAGATCTGGTTGTCGTATCCCTGGAAGAACGACGCCCCGGCGAGCATCAGGAGCAGCGACCGGAGGTACCGCCGGTCGCGGGTGAAGGTGACCGGATCGGCGGCCGTCGGGTTCCGTGCGCTTTCCGTCGCCATTTCTCATGCTCCTGGGGGTGGGATGAGCATGTCGTCCGGGCTGCGCGGTGAATCCGCCGCCGGACGCGCGAAAAGGCGTCAGAGAGGCGGACGCGGCCCACTTAACGAGCGTTAGATGTGCGGAGGTTAACACTCGTTAGAAGTGAGCGTCAATCGTCGTCCGGAAGCCGGGGGCCGGGTGCGATGCCCGCCAGGAGGGCGTCGAGCCCGACGCGGAACGCCTCGGCCGGGGCGGCGTTCTCCTGGGCCGGCCGCACGGTCTCGAAGGCCGAGTCGCCCTCGCCCGGGGCCCGGCTCCACTCCCGCGACGACGCCTCCAGGATCACCAGATGCCCCACGACGAGCCGCATCGCCGCGCCCTTGAGGTGAACCGCGCGAGCGGGCGTGAACCCGGCGTCCAGCAGGATCGACAGCATCGCGTCGTGCAACCGGATGACCGGCGGCCGGCGGGCGTACTCGGTGATGGCCCACACCGACGCCCGCGGATGCCGGGACGCCCGCTCGACCAGGACGGTCAGCAGTCCGCGCAGCCGGTCGCGCCAGCCGCCCTCCCGTGGGGCCTCGGCCACGATGGCGGCACAGACCCGGTCGACGATCGCGTCCAGGAGGACGTCGCGTCCGTCGACGTGGTGGTAGATGGCCGTCGCCGTGACGTCGAGGCGTTTGGCCAGCTTGCGCATGGTGATGCCGTGCGGACCCTCCTCCTCCAGAAGTTCCAGTCCGGCGTCGAGAATCCTGTCGCGGGTGAGCACGGATATTGACGTCCTAACTTAACGAGTGTTACATCTTACGACTGTTAAGTTCCGAGGAGTGGAGTCTATCCCAGGGAGGATCCGATGAGCCAGTCGACCGCGGGCAGCCCTCATTACCCGTTTCACCACACATTTCCCGTGTCCGACCTCGATGCCGCCCGGCACTTCTACGGCACCGTTCTGGGGTGCCCCGAGGCGCGGAAGAAAGGGGCGGAGCGGGCCGCCGACTTCGACTTCTTCGGGCACCACATCGTGGTCCGGCTGGTCGAGGGGGACGACGCGCGGCTGCACCGGGCGGCTGCCGAGGGGGCCAACATCGCCGTCCGGCACTTCGGGGTCGTCCTCCCGTGGCCGGAGTGGGAGGCCGTCGCCGAGCGCCTGGCGGCCCGATCGGTGGCGTTCGTGGTCGAGCCGACGGTCCGGCACCGGGGCGAGCCGCACGAGGAGGCCATGATGATGCTCGCCGACCCGTTCGGCAACGGCCTGGAGTTCAAGGCGTTCCGCGACCTCGCCTTCCTCTGGGGGCGGCAGGGGGGCGAGCGCTGATGCGGCTGGCGAATCTCGGTGGACGCGCGGTGCTGCTCACCGACGGGACCGCCGTCGACGTCGAGTCGGCCAGCGGCGGGCGCTTCGCCGCCGACCCGACGTCGCTCTACCGGCGCTGGGACGAGTTCAGAAGCTGGGCCGACGGTGTGCGGAACGTCGCCGGTGAGCCGGTGGAGCCCGCGCGTCTCGGCCCACCCGTCCCGGAGCCGCGGCAGGTGTTCGGGATCGGCCTCAACTACGGGGCGCACGCCGCCGAGAGCGGCGTCGGCGTCCCCGCGGAACCCGCCGTGTTCACCAAGTTCCCCACCTGCATCACCGGTCCGGTCGGCGAGGTCGCCCTGCCGGACGGGGACAGCCGGGTGGACTGGGAGATCGAGCTGGTGGTCGTCATCGGCAGGACCGCGCGCGACGTCCCGGCGTCGCGCGCCTGGGAGCGCGTCGCCGGACTGACGGCCGGGCAGGACCTGTCCGAGCGGACGATGCAGTTCGCCGGGCCCGTCCCGCAGTTCAGCCTCGGCAAGTCCCATCCCGGGTTCGGGCCCACGGGGCCGTGCCTGGTGACGCCCGAGGAGTTCGACGACCCCGACGACCTGCGGCTGCGCTCGTCGCTCAACGGCGAGTGCGTGCAGGACGGCCGCACCGGCCAGATGGTGCTCCCGGTGGCGGAGCTGGTGGCGCGGCTGTCCAGGACGGTCACGCTCCTGCCCGGCGACCTCATCTTCACCGGCACCCCGGAGGGCGTCGGGTTCGCCCGGCAGCCCCCGCGCTACCTCGCGCCCGGCGACGAACTCGTCAGCGACGTCGAGGGGATCGGCGAGCTGCGGCAGCGCGTCGTCGAACCCCGCGCCACACGAAACGGCACCTCTCATGTCTGAAGAGTCCGCGATCGATCAGCTCTCCGACACTCCGGCCGAGCCCGCCCCGCGTCCGCGTCAGCGGCGCCGGCTGGTCAAGCGCGTTCTGGTCTCCGTCACCGGGGCCGTCATGGCGTTGGCGCTGCTCGCCGTCGTCGGCGTCTACTACCTGCTCAACCGGGGCAGCGAACCCCAGGGACCGGCCAGGCTCGGCCCCTCCCCGCAACTGGCGCCGCCCAATCCCGAGCCGATCCCCAAGGTCAACGCGCCCAACGTCGTGGGATGGCCGCAAGGCGCGACGCCGCGCGCCCCCGAGGGCTTCACGGTCACGGCCTTCGCCACGAACCTGGATCACCCCCGCTGGCTCTACTCGCTGCCCAACGGCGACGTGCTGGCGGCCGAGGCGGCGACTCCGCCCAAGGATCCCGACTCCCTCGGCACCCGGCTGCTCTACTGGCTTCGCCGCAACGACGGGGCGGTGAAGGACAGCGCCAACCGCATCACCCTGCTGCGCGACACCAACGGTGACGGCGTCGCCGACTTCCGCAGTGCGTTCCTGCAGAACCTCAACCACCCGTTCGGCATGGCCGTGGTCGGGGACTGGTTCTACGTCGCCAACACCGACGCGGTGTGGCGCTACCGCTACAAGAGCGGCGACACCAGGATCACCGCCCCCGGCGAGAAGATCCTCGATCTGCCGGCGGGCGGCTACAACAACCACTGGACGCGCAACATCATGCCCAGCGCCGACGGCCGCAGCCTGTACGTGACCGTCGGCTCCGGAAGCAACGCGGGGGAGAACGGCCTGGCGGCCGAGAAGCGGCGCGCCGTCGTCCTGCAGGTCGATCTGGACGGCCGCCGGGAACGCGTCGTCGCGTCCGGCATCCGCAACCCCAACGGCCTGGGCGTCGAACCGTCCACCGGCACGCTCTGGGCGGTCGTCAACGAACGCGACGTGCTCGGCGACGACGTCGCCCCCGACTACCTGACCCGGGTCAGGCCGGGCGACTTCTACGGGTGGCCGTGGAGCTACTGGGGGACGCACACCGACGACCGCGTCAAGCCGCCGCGGCCCGACCTCGTCGCCAAGGCCATCCGGCCGGACTACTCGCTCGGCGCGCACACCGCGCCGCTGGGGCTCGCGTTCTCCACGGGCACCTTGTTTCCGGAGCAGTACCGCGGCGGAGCCTTCATCGGTGAGCACGGATCCTGGAACCGTGGAAACCCCGTCGGTTACAAGGTGGTGTACGTGCCGTTCGAACAGGGGCGGCCCGACGGCCTTCCACGGGATTTCCTGACGGGCTTCCGGCCGGACCCCAAGAGCGACAAGACGTACGGCCGGCCGGTCGGAGTCATCATGGACAGGGCCGGTGGCCTCCTGGTGGCCGACGACGCCGGCAACCGTGTGTGGAGAGTGGCCCCTGAAAGCCGTTCTTAAGTCACCCGTAGGCGATATGTAACCGCCTTCTGCTTTCATTGAACGGGGTTTCGCCCTGAAAGGCGTCCGGCCCTGAAGGCCGGGCGGACAGGGGCGGTCATGACCGTTTCACTGCGGTGCGCAGGCGTATGTGGGGCCGCCGGCCCGAGTACGGGAAGTCGGGGATGTTTCTGTGCCCTGCGTGCATTCAGGCATGTCCTGTGCGAGGTCGCCGCGTGGAGATCGGACGGCGCATCCGCGCGGGCGGTCGATGCTGAGGCCCGGGTTCTCTACAGGCGATCACCTGCACGAACACCTGGACGGCTGCTTTCAGGGAAGGGGGGTGTTCGCGTCCGTCGGGCGGTCAGAGTCCGGCCGCCCGGCGGACGCGGACAAGGCGGCATTGATTCGACCCAAGGTCATGTAAACCGGGTCGCGACGCCAGACGTCAACAGTAGAAATGGGGAAAAACCCGGATCTCCAGGGAGTTCGACAGTCATTCTCCGTGCTGTACTGTCCTCCCTTGCCGAAGTGATCTGGACCGTTTTTCTCATGTCTGGCGATGCGTCGTGAGGAATGCGGCACGACCCGCTCACCGGCCGGAACCGAACGTCGTCGCCCCGATCCGCAAGGTGACTGCAACAGCGATGACCACCGCCATTCCGCCCCGTCCCGAGCCGCCCCCGGGGGTAGGGGCGACCACCGCGCCTGCGCGGCGGCCGCAGGCTGAGAGCTACGTCCCCTGGAAACCGGGCCTCCTGCCCTTCTTGCTTCCGCTGGCCGTGATCCTGGTGTTCTGCTTCTGGTCGTACCAACCCGGCGGCGGAGCGCTGAACTGGGTCCTGAGCGTCGTCTGGTCGCTGCCCGTCATCGGGTCGGTGGTGGGCATGCAGGGAGCGGTCCTGATGCGCCGCCGCGCGCGGCAGCTCCGCAGGCTTCCGCCGCCGTCCCCCGCCGTGCACGACGCGCTGCTCGTGGTCGTCCCGACGGTGGGACGGCGGGACACCTACCCCGCGCTCAGGCGCTCGGTGGAGTCCTACGTCCGCCACCTGCCGGCGTACTTCCCCTCCCTGCGGGTGGACATCGTCACCGAAGAGGGATGCGAGGCGGCGGACGCGATCGCGGCCTTGGCGCGGTCTCTTCCGCGGGTCAGGGTGGTGGAGGTACCGGCGGCCTACCGGACCCGCAACGGGACCCGGTTCAAGGCCCGCGCCAACCAGTACTCGCACGAACTGCGCATCGCCGAGGGCGAGGCCCGCGACGACGTATGGGTCCTGCACATGGACGACGACACCGCCGTCGGGCCGGACACCGCCGCGGCGATGGCGCAGTTCGTCAACCGGCAGCGCCGGGCGGGCGCCAAGGCCAAGCACCTGGCGCAGGGCATCCTCACCTACCCGCGCGAGAACGCGGTGAGCCGGTTCACCTGGCTGGCCGACGCGGTGCGTCCCGCCGACGACATCGCACGGTTCCGGGCGATCACCGGAAGCGGCACGCCGATCGCCGGGCTGCACGGCGAGCTGCTGCTGATCCGCGCGTCGATCGAGGCGCGGATCGGCTGGGACTTCGGCCCCAAGGCGATCGTGGAGGACGCGCAACTGGCGCTGAACTTCAGCCAGCGCTACCCGGGCCGCAGCGACTGGTTCGCCGGCCGCTGCTACGGGGCCTCCCCGGCATCGGTGCGCGACTTCGTCAAGCAGCGGGAGCGCTGGGCGTGGGGACTGGTCGGCCTGGTGTTCAACCGCACCATCAAGCTGCGCTACCGGGCGTTCCTCGGGATGTGCGTGGCGACGTGGGCGCTGGGGCCGCTCCAGCACGTCGGGTTCGTCCTCCTGGTGGCCTGGGCGACCGGGACGGTGAACACCTCACCGGTCAGCATGGTCATCGCCGTGCTGTGGGCGATCAACTTCGCCTACGTCGTGTGGTGCTACTGGGAGGGGCTGCGGCTCAACGCGCACGCCTCGGCCGGCGGCCGGCGGCGCTGGTGGGAACCGCCGGTGGTGCTGCTGCTGATCCCGCTGTTCTCCCTCATCGAGGGCTGGGGCGGCCTGCGCGGCTTCATCAGGTTCGTGCGGCGCGAGGAGAACAAGTTCGTCGTCATCGCCAAGCCGGCCTGAGGGCCGGTGACCGGATCCGGGGGACCGATCACCATCATGAAGTACAAGATCCTTTTCACCGTGCCGTCGGCACTGGTCGCCGGTGTGGTGGCGACCGCGGTGACCGTGGGGGACGGCCCGCTGCTCGACTTGCGCGACCGGATGCTGGGCACCGACACGCGGAATCCGTCCCGCTCCCGGCAGGTCGCGGCATCACCGGGTGCCGTGCAACCGGCCCGCTGGAAGCCCGGCATGCGCGAGTGGGGCGTCAACGTCTACTACGTCAACAGCCCCCGCGATGACGAGGCGCACGTGCGCGCCAAGGCCCAGCGCATGATGCGCTATCTGGTGAGCCTGAATGCCAACGCCGTCTCGATCAATTTCCCGTTCCGGATGGCGGGGCCGACATCCTCCGAGGTCGGGGCCATTCCCAGGCGGACGCCCACGCCGCGGCGCCTGGGCATCGTCCTGCGGGAGGCCAGGGCCGCCGGGCTGCGGGTCACCGTCCGGCCGCTGATGGACGAAACGAACCTGGTCAGGACCGAGACCGAGTGGCGCGGCGCCGTTCAGCCCGCCTCCCGCGACGGGTGGTTCGCAAGTTACCGGACCTTCCTGAGCCCCTATCTCAAGGTCGCCGCCGACGAGCAGGCCGCCACCTTCGTCATCGGCACCGAACTCAACTCGCTGCAGGCCGACCGGCGGTGGCGGGGCCTGGCGGCCTGGGCGCAGCGGCGGTTCCCCGGCGAGCTCAGCTACGACATGAACTGGGACAGCTTCCGGACTGACCGCAGGTCGGTGCCGTTCCGCCGGATCGGCCTGGACGCCTACCCGCCGCTGGGGCTGCCCGACGACGCCACCGTCAAGCAGCTGGCCCTGGGCTGGAAGAACTGGCTGGACGGAATGCACGACGGCCGGCCGTCGCGGATCCTGCTGTCGGAGGTCGGCATCGCCGCGCAGACCGGCGCCTACAGCGCGCCCGGCGACTGGGTGAACCGCCGCAGGGTCGACCAGACCATGCAGGCCCGCTGGTACACGGCGGTGTGCTGGGTGGTGCGCAAGAACAACATGCGCGGCCTCTACTGGTGGATGGTCGACTTCGACACCGACCCCGCCAACGCCGACCCCGAGCGCAGCGCCCGGCTCAGCTTCGCCGGACGTCCCAAGACCGAGCAGGCCATCCGCACCTGTTTCCGCGGTCGAACCCCAGAGCGGCACCCCACGGTGACACCCACACGGACACCCCAACAGTGACCCCCCAGTGACACCCGCGCTCCGGCCGGGCGGCCCTGCCTGCCGTCCGGCGGAGCGCGGCCGACCAGGAAGAGTTCTCTTGACCCAGGCAATCGTGCTGGCCGGTGGCAAGGGCACCCGCCTGCGCCCCATGACCGTCAACATCCCCAAGCCGATGCTGCCGGTGGGCGGCGTTCCTTATCTGGCGCACCTGATGACCCGGGCAGCGGCGGCGGGAGTCGACCGGATGGTGCTGGCCACCTGCTATCTGGCGGAGGTGTTCGAGCCGTATTTCGGGGACGGCTCCCGATTCGGCCTGCGCCTGGAGTACGCCGTCGAGGAGGAGCCGCTGGGGACCGGCGGCGCGATCCGGTTCGCCGCCGACCGTCTCACCTGCGGGCCAGCGCAACCGGTGCTGGTGTTCAACGGCGACGTCCTGTCCGGCGCCGACCTGCCGCGCCTGCTGGACCGGCACCGGACGGCGGCCGCCGACGTCACCCTGCTGCTGACCCGGGTGGCCGATCCCCGGGCGTTCGGGCTGGTGCCGACCGGCCCGGACGGGGCTGTCCAGGCGTTCCTGGAGAAGCCCCGCACGCCCGAGGAGATCGTCACCGACCAGATCAACGCGGGCTGCTACGTGTTCACCCGTTCCGTGATCGACCGCATCCCGGCGGGCGTGCCGGTGTCGGTGGAGCGGGAGACCTTCCCCGGCCTGCTGGCCGATGACGCCCGCGTGTTCGGCGTGGTGGACCCTTCCTACTGGCTGGACCTGGGCGTCCCGGCGGCGTTCGTGCGCGCTTCAGCCGACCTGGTGCGCGGCGTGGTGACGTCGGCCGCCCTGCCGGGTCCGCCCGGCGAGTCCCTGGTCCTGCGGGACGCGGTGGTGGACGTCGCCGCCAGGCCGCACGGCGGGACCTGCGTCGGCCCGCGTGCGATCGTCGGCGCGTCCGCCGAGGTGGAGGCCAGCGTAATCATGGCGGATGCGGTGATCGGGCCGGGCGCGGTGGTGCGCCGGTCGGTGATCGGCGTCGGCGCCCGGATCGGCGCGGGCGCGGTCCTTGAGGACGCCGTGGTCGGCGACTACGCCCAGGTGGCGCCGGACATGCGGCTCGGGCCCGGCACCCGGGTCGAGCCCGGCGCCCCGCCGCCGTCGAACAGGCGGGATGACCCGGCCGGCGCGCGCCCTTGGAGTACCACCACACGGCTGGAGGCGGGCCCGGCCGGTATGCCACCGGCCGGGCCCGCCTCCAGTCACACGCACTCACACCCGGAGGGGAGGCGACGGTTCCCCGCCGTGCCTCAGTTCCTCTTGGCGCGCCGGCTCTCGTAGGAGTCCATGGCGCGGCCCAGCTGGGCGAACTTCTCGGTGTAGCTGAACGGGTAGATGCCCGAAGGCGTGTCGGGACGGTTCGCGTCGACGTACTGCGTGCCCAGGTTGGAGAACACCACGATGATGTAGTGGCGGCCTCCCTTGCCCGGCAGGGCCCGGACGATGCCGGCGTCACTGGCGGTGTTGTTCACCCAGCCGGTCTTGTGGGCGAAGGAGACCTCGGCCTTGGCGTTGCAGGGCCGCACGTCCCGGCCGAACTTGTTGCCCGCCACGGTGACGGTGCCGTCCGCGCCGACCCAGCGGGCGGGAGCGGCGTTGGGGATGCCGGGCGCCGGATAGGCGCCGCCGCACCAGTTGGTGGTCGACAGCATGTCGTTGAAGCCCTGCTGCCTGAGCTTGGACATGAAGAACGCGCGCGACGAGGCGCTCAGCACCGCGTCGCTGGTGACCGGCTTGCCGTTCGGCGCGGTCCAGACGCGGCCGGGGGCGCCGTTGACCAGGGCCAGCAGCTTGGCCGTGTCCAGCGAGCCCATGGTGATCGAGTTGGACCACCGCCCGCCGGTGGCCGGGTTGGTGCCCTTGAGCTGGAGCGTCTCCAGGCCGAGGTCCTGGAAGGTCCGGTTCAGCGGGTCGATCGCGTTCTGCTCGTGGAGCAGCTTGACCAGGGCGCAGGACGCGCCGTTCGACGAGCAGGTGAGCGACTCGTCCATGTACTGCCGGACCGTCTTGGAGGTGGCGGTGCCGCACAGGGACACGGAACTGTCGGAGGTGGGCCGGTAGTCGAAGGTGTCGTCCAGCTTGATCTTGCCCTGGTCCACCAGCCGCAGGACGCCGAAGTTGACCATGAGCTTCAGGACCGAGGCGGGATAGTTGAGCATGTGGTCCAGCGGAGCGTTCTCCCTGCCCGCGACCACGTCGATGGAGCCCTGCCCCTTGTTGGCGTACCAGCCGGCGTCGTCCCACTGCCGCCAGCGCACGCTCGTGGTGGACAGGTTGCGGTCGACCGGGACCACGACGCCGTCCTTGTAGAGCGGGCTCATCAGCACGGTGCCGGACGAGACGGGGCGCCCGTTCCTGTCCAGCTCGATGATGGTCGCGTCCATCTGCGGCTGCTGGACGATCGGCTTCGGCTCGGCCGCCGCGTACAGGCGCGCACGCTGCCTCGGCGACTGCGTGGCCTCCTTGTCCACGGGAGCCCGCAGCGCACGGGCCTGGGCCGAGCCGGGCGGCGCCGTGTCCAGGACCTCCTCGAACCGCAGCCGGTCGATGGTCTCCCGAAGCCGCTCGGCGACCGGGCTCGCCGTCCCCTTCTGCGCCTGGGCGGCCTTCTTCACGTCGACCGCCTCCGCCCCGGCCGAGCAGCCCGCCAGCGCGATCACCGTCATGAGGCCGACGGAGCCGTTCAGCCATCTACGTCTCATTGTTCTCGCCTTTCCCCGATGGTGAATTCGTGATCATAGGGAGCGGAGGGCGCACCCACAGCCGAACAACGGGAAAAGCCGTCAACGACGGATCAACGAAAAATCAACGACGAGAGGCGTCGCGTACTTCGCCGGCGCACTGACCTGCCGGGAGAGCGCTCGGCGTCGCCGGGGTCAGGACAGCAGGCCCTGGGCGGTGGCCATGTCCAGGGCCGCCCGGGCGGCGGGGGCCAGCAGGTCGCGGTCGGCGGGGGCCACGTAGCGGTACTCGTCGACCTCGCCGGCGGGGAGGATGTCGCCCTGATAGGCGGCCGTGAAGCAGGCCATGCGGACGTGGGTGAAGGCGGGCTGGTCGTGGGCGGGGGCCCGGATGACGCCGACCTCGCGGAAGGAGCCCTCGTCCAGTTGGACGGCCAGCTCTTCGCGGACCTCCCGGGAGAGGGCCGACCAGTCGTCCTCGCCGGGCTCGCGCTTGCCGCCCGGGAGGTAGAGCAGGTCGCGGCCGCGGGACCGGACGGCGAGCAGGCGGCCGTCGACGGTGTGCAGCCAGGCGACGACGTCCAGGTCCATGGTCACTCCTCGGTGGCGGGGCGGATGGTGAGCACGGCGTCGGAGGCGAGGCCGAAGCGGGCGGCGGCCGAGCCCTGGTTGACGGCGAGGCCGAGCCAGCCGGAGGAGTCGACCCAGAGCAAAGGCTCTCCCTCGGCCACGCTGCCGAAGGTCTCCACGAACGGGGCGCGGATGGTGCGGGGCGTGCCGTCCCGGGTGGTCCAGGTGACCTCCAGGGGCGTGCCATATGCGGGCGTGGCGGGCAGGTCGTCCCTTCTGGCGGCGAGGACGAGGCTGCCGAACCGGTCGATGTAGAGGGTGGACGCGGTCAGGGCGTCGTCGTCCTTGGTGACCGGTGGCACCTGCAGCGGGCGCAGGGCGCTCGGTGGGACGCGCGGGCCGAGTTCGGCCGGGGGCAGGCCGTTGGCCACGTGGGCGGCGGCGGGGGAGAAGATGTCGCGGCCGTGGAAGCTGGTGGACACCTCCGGCAGCCGGTAGGCGGGGTCGGCCAGCTCGTACGCGTGGATCGCGCCGCCCAGCACCTCGGCGGCCGGGGGCAGGAGCCCGTTGTCGGGGCCGATCAGCACGTCGCCGCGTCCGGTGACGACCGCCACGGGACGGCGCGGGGTGCCCACCCCCGGGTCGACGATCCCGACGTGCACGCCGGCAGGCAGGTACGGAAGGGCCTGGCGGAGCAGCATGGCGCCCTCGGTCACCGCGTAGGGCGTCACTTCGTCGCTGAGGACGAGCACGTTCGCCGACGGGGCGATCGAGTAGATCACACCGGCGCAGATGGCGGTGTAGGCGGCGCCGAAGTCGGTGGTCAGGCTGACGAACGGACGGTCGGGCACGGCAGCGAGGCTACCAAGCGGATCTTTCAGGTGACGGCGAAGAGGATGCCGATGACGCCCAGCAGCACGGTGACGGCGGTGGCGAGGAGGACGGAGGCGGGATCGGCGACCGGGGCTCCGGCGGCCAGGCGCCGGCCGCGGCGGTGGTGGGTGCGGCGGGCGCGGCGCAGTTGGAGGGCGGCGGCGCCGCAGACGGCCGCGGCGGCGAGAGCGGCGCCGGCGGCGGAGGGCGCGAGCCGGACGCAGAGCAGTCCCGCGGCCAGCAGGGAGAGGGTGGTGCGCGACCAGGCGAGGGCGGTGCGTTCGGGCTGGGCGCCGGGGTCCCACAGGCGGCTCACGGTCTGCCTCGCCTCGCCTAGGTGACCAGCAGGGCGACCAGCAGGACGACGGCGGCGGCCGCCAGGCCGTACGACATGATCGGGGCCAGCGCGGGCGGCGGCAGGGTCTCGGCGCGGCGCAGCGCGCGTTCGGTGCGCAGCCAGCGGCGGAAGGCCAGGACGGCGATCAGGGCGCCGGTGGCGGCGAAGCCGACGGCCAGCGCGTCGCGCGCGGGGGCGGCCAGCAGGTCGCGGCTGAGGGCCAGCCCGATCCCGGCGGCGATCACGGCCAGGGCGGTGCGGATCCAGGCCAGGAACGTGCGCTCGTTGGCGAGGGTGAACCGCGGGTCGGGGTCGTCGCCCTCGGCGAGCAGCCGGTCGGTCCACCGCCCGCGCTCGGGGTCCACGGCGGTCCTCGGAACATCACCCGGTGTGGTCGTCATTGCCGGTTCATCGTATGCGGCTACCGTTTTTTCCGCCGAACCGGTGTGATTGGTGAATCCGACTGGCAAAGGCTGATTTGTCTAATTGCCGGCGCCGGGGTCGTCCTCGCCGAAGCGGCGGGCCGAGGCGTCCTCCTGGGCCAGCCGGTGCAGGGCGGTGAGCACCTGCTCGTACAGCACCGTGGACACCAGCATGGCGTGCACCGCCCGGGTGCGCGGGGCGTCGGCGGCGACCGCGCCGATCTCGTGCTCGGCCACGGCGGTGGCGGCGCGCGTGTACGGGAGCAGGTCGGCCAGCGTGATGGGGAAGCCGAGGCGGCGCAGCGCGACGAAGGTCTGGGCGAGCAGGTCGCGGGCGGGGGCGCGCTCGGTGACGCGCCAGCCGAGCTCGCCGATCAGCGCGTCGACGTCCCGGCGCGCGGCCCGCCACTGGGCCGCCAGGTCCTCGGGCGCGGCCGGGTCCTGGTCGGGCGGGTCCACGTGCGGGCCGATGGCGTACTGGGTGATGCCGAACAGCCGGTGCATGCCGACGTCCTCGTCGTCGACCGCCGCCACGATGCGCCGGATGGCGGCCACCGGCAGGTCGCCGACCTCGCGCAGCGCCCGCACCAGCCGCAGCCGCTCCAGGTGCCGCTCGTCGTACTCGGCCCGGGTGGCGCCGGTCGCCGTGCCCTTCGGCAGCAGGCCCTCGCGAATGTAGAACTTGATCGTCTGGATGGTCAGCCCGCTGCGGTCGCTGAGCTCGGAGATCTTCACCGCGCACACCCCCCTTGACTGGATACTAGAGCTATCCAATACTTGGATACCAACACTATCTAACTGGGGGGACCAGATGTTCACCGTCGTCGACGGGGATCGCGTCGAGCGGATCGACGCCCGGCCCGGGCCCGGCGGGCGGCCCTTCGCCCCGCTGGACCGGCCGCTGCTCGGCTGGGAGCGCAAGCCGCACGGCTGGTGCCGCGACGACGCCTGCCTGCCCGCGGCCCGCGCCGCCGCGATCGAGACGCCCGACGGCGTGGACGTGGCCGCCTTCGCCGAACTGACCGGTCACGTCGCCGTCGTCGACGCGGCGGAGCGCGCCCTCGCCCTGGCCGCCGCCGCGCCGCGGCTCACCGTCGCCGAGGCGCCCGACTTCGAGCTGGACGGCGTCCGCCTCGCCGACTTCCGCGGACGCAAGGTGGCGCTGGTGTTCTGGGCCTCCTGGTGCGGGTGCCGCTACGACCTGCCCGCCTGGGAGGAACGGCACGCGGCGCTGCGCGACCACGGGTTCACGGTCGTCAGCGTGGCGTGCGACCGGTCGGCCGGCGACGCGCGGCCGTGGATCGAGGAGGCGAACGCCACCCATCCCGCCCTGGTCGACACCGAGGGCGTCGTCGCCGAGCTCTACAACGTGATCAACGTGCCGACGGTGGTGTGGATCGACGAGGAGGGCCGCATCGCCCGTCCCCAGGACACCCAGACCGCCACCGACCTGTTCCGCTCCATGAACGGCCTGGACTCCCAGGAGTCCTACGCGGCGCTGCGCCGCTGGGTGGTCGACGGCGACGCCGGGCTGGACCGGGCGCAGGTCCGCGAGCACCTGCGCGTCCCGACGGCCGAGGAGCAGCGGGCCCGCGCGCACGCCCGCCTGGCGGTCTGGCTGGCCCGCGAGGGCCGGGACGAGGCGGCGCGGCGGCACGTGGCCGAGGCCGCCGCCCTCGCCCCGCACGACGTGGCGATCCGCCGCGGCCTGATGCCGCTCACCGGAGACGACCCGTTCGGCGACGCCTATTTCGCGTTGCGCGACGAACTCGAGAAGGCGGGCATCCCCATCTACCGGCCGCTGCCCACCCGGCCCGGGACGTCGGTGTGAGAACACGGGCCGGCGACGTAACGGCCGCCGTGCAGGGGTAAGGCGCGGGCGGACGCACGCGCGCCGGGCGGGGCGTGACGACGGCGTAGGCGGCCAGCGCTCCGATCAGGGGCGGTCAGGAACGCCACCAGCGGCGCGCCGCCGAGGGCCGTCCGGTCGAGGGACGTCGAAGGACTAGGACGCGGTGCGGCGCATCGCCTCGGAGATCTTCTCGGCGGCGGCCATCACCGGACCGGCGTGCAGGCGCCCGGGGGAGCGGGTCAGGCGCTCCAGCGGGCCGGACACCGACACCGCGGCGATCACCCGGCCGCCCGCGCCCCGTATCGGCGCCGACACCGAGCCGACGCCCTGCTCGCGCTCGCCCACGCTCTGCGCCCAGCCGCGGCGCCGCACCTGGGCCAGGGTGGTGGCCTCGAACTTGGCGCCGCGCAGGCCCCGGTGCAGCCGGTCGGGCTCCTCCCAGGCCAGCAGCACCTGCGCGGCCGACCCGGCGGTCATCGGCAGCGCGGCGCCCACCGGGATGGTGTCGCGCAGCCCGCTGCTGCGCTCGGCGGCGGCCACGCACACCCGCACGTCGCCCTGCCGCCGGAACAGCGAGGCGCTCTCGCCGGTCAGGTCCCGCAGCTGGGCCAGGATGGGCTGGGCGATCGCCAGCAGCCGGTCCTCGCCCGCGGCCACCGCGAGCTCGGCCAGCCGCGGGCCCAGGATGAACCTGCCCTGGGTGTCGCGGTGGACGAAGCGGTGGTGCTCCAGCGCGACGGCGAGCCGGTGGGCGGTCGGCCGCGCCAGCCCGGTGGTCTGGACGAGCTGCGCCAGCGAGGCGGGACCCGCCTCCAGGGCGTTCAGCACCAGAACCGCTTTGTCAAGTACGCCGACTCCGCTAGAGTTGTCCATGACTTGATATTGCCGTCTCGTTATGTGAGATGCAAATCGGACGGCGAGCGCCGGCGCGACCCGCGCGCCGCTGCGAACGAACTCAGGTGAGGTGAGCGATGGGCCGTACATTGGCCGAGAAGGTGTACGACGCGCACGTCGTACGGCGTGCCGAGGGTGAACCGGACCTGCTCTACATCGACCTTCACCTGGTGCACGAGGTGACCAGCCCGCAGGCGTTCGACGGGCTGCGCATGGCCGGGCGCACCGTCCGCCGCCCCGAGCTGACGATCGCGACCGAGGACCACAACGTCCCCACGATCGACCTGCTGCGGCCGATCGCCGACCCGGTGTCGCGCACCCAGGTCGAGACGCTGCGCAAGAACTGCGCCGAGTTCGGCATCCGGCTGCATCCGATGGGCGACGAGGGACAGGGCATCGTCCACGTCATCGGCCCGCAGCTCGGCCTGACCCAGCCCGGCATGACCGTCGTGTGCGGCGACTCGCACACCTCCACGCACGGCGCGTTCGGCGCCCTGGCGTTCGGCATCGGCACCAGCGAGGTCGAGCACGTCCTGGCCACCCAGACGCTGCCGCAGATCAAGCCCAAGACGATGGCCGTCACCGTGAACGGCGCGCTGCCCGAGGGCGTCACCGCCAAGGACCTCATCCTGGCGATCATCGCCAGGATCGGCACCGGCGGCGGCCAGGGCCACATCATCGAGTACCGCGGCGAGGCGATCCGGTCGCTGTCGATGGAGGGCCGCATGACGGTCTGCAACATGTCCATCGAGGCGGGCGCCCGCGCCGGCATGATCGCGCCGGACGAGACCACGTTCGCCTACCTCAAGGGCCGTCCGCACGCGCCCCAGGGCGAGGAATGGGACCGCGCCGTCGAGTACTGGACGTCCCTGCGCACCGACGACGACGCGACCTTCGACAAGGAGGTCGTGATCGACGCGTCCGAGCTGACCCCCTTCGTCACCTGGGGCACCAACCCCGGGCAGGGCCTGCCGCTCGGCGAGTCGGTGCCCGACCCGGCCTCCTACGACGACCCGGTGGAGCGCGCCGCCGCCGAGCGGGCGCTGCAGTACATGGGCCTGACCGCGGGCACCCCGCTGCGCGAGATCGCCGTCGACACCGTCTTCGTCGGCTCCTGCACCAACGGCCGCATCGAGGACCTGCGCGCCGTCGCGGGCGTCCTCAAGGGCCGCAAGGTCGCCGACGGGGTGCGCATGCTGGTCGTCCCCGGCTCGATGAAGGTCAAGAAGCAGGCCGAGGAGGAGGGCCTGCACGAGGTGATCTCCGCCGCCGGCGCCGAGTGGCGGGAGGCGGGCTGCTCGATGTGCCTGGCGATGAACCCCGACAAGCTCACCCCGGGCGAGCGCAGCGCCTCCACGTCCAACCGCAACTTCGAGGGCCGGCAGGGGCCCGGCGGCCGCACCCACCTGGTGTCGCCCGCCGTCGCCGCCGCCACCGCCGTCACCGGCCGCCTGACCGCGCCCGCCGACCTGTAAGGACGTTCTCGATCATGGAAGCCTTCACCACCCACACCGGACGCGCGGTGCCGCTGCGCCGCAGCAACGTCGACACCGACCAGATCATCCCGGCCGTCTGGCTCAAGCAGGTCAGCCGCACCGGGTTCGACAAGGGGCTGTTCTCGGCCTGGCGCGAGGACCCCGAGTTCGTGCTGAACCGCCCCGAGTACGAGGGCGCCAGCATCCTGGTCGCCGGGCCGGACTTCGGCACCGGCTCGTCCCGCGAGCACGCCGTCTGGGCGCTGCAGCAGTACGGGTTCCGCGTCGTGATCGCCCCCCGCTTCGGGGACATCTTCCGCAACAACTCCACCAAGATGGGGCTGCTGCCGGTCGTGCTGCCCGGCGACGTCGTCGAGGAGCTGCAGACCCGCGCCGAGCAGGACCCCACCGCGCAGATCACCGTCGACCTCGGCGCCCGCGAGGTGCGCGCCGGCGACCTGGTCGCCCCCTTCGAGATCGACGACTACACCCGCTGGCGCCTGATGGAGGGCCTGGACGACATCGGCCTGACCCTCCGCCACGCCGAAGACATCGCCGCCTACGAGCAGCGCCGTCTCGACTGGCTGCCCACGACCGTCTGAACGGCCCGGCCCGGGGCGACATCCGGCCCGTAACGGGCCGGACCGCCCCCCGGGTGCGTGAGCATGCCCGCCCACCGACGACAATCGAGAGTGTGCGCAGACACACGCTCGTATCGTTGGGGGGCTCTCCTTGACCCATGCCGGACCCCAGCCGGGCGAGCAGCCGACGGTCCCGGCGCCGTGGAGCGGCCCCGAGTGGGACGATCCCGCGCTGACCCTGCTCGCCCGGCGGCTCCGCGACGCCCACCGCCTGGTGGCGCCGCTGCCCCGGGACACCCGCCGGCGCCTCATCCGGCACCTGCTGGCGATCACCGACCTGGCCAAGCGGGACGCCGACCTGGCCGCCCGCAGGCTGGACGCCTTCCTGGCCGACTTTTCCGGCACGTCCGACGCCCGCTAACGTGCGGGGTGGCCGGACAGGTCCGGCTCCCGGGTGAGACGGGGGCGATGCCGACAAAAACGTCAGCGACACGGGGATTCTTGCGTGCAGGTGATTGTGTCGCTGCGGAGGCTGCCTTAGTTTCGTTCGGGCAAGGGGGGAACTAGAGGAGTAACCCATGAACAAGCGTGAGCTGGTCGACGCCATCTCAGAGCGGCTGGGCAGTAAGAAGGCCGCAGCCGAGGCGGTCGACGCGATCCTGGAGACGATCCAGGACGCCGTCGCCAAGGGCGACAAGGTCGCGATCACCGGGTTCGGTTCGTTCGAGAAGGCCGACCGGCCTGCCCGTACGGCTCGCAACCCCGCAACCGGCAAGACCATCCAGGTTCCCGCGACGTCCGTGCCCAAGTTCAAGGCGGGCGCCGACTTCAAGAACCTGGTGGCCGGCAAGAAGTAGGTCGTCGGCAGACTACCCGTGGCAGCGCCCGGGCCGCCGCCCCAGGCGGCTCCCGGGCGCTGCGGCATTCCATGCGCAGCTCAGCCCGCCGCAGGGCCCTTCCGAGCCGCGTCCGCGGGGCTCGCGGCGATACGGCCGCTTCGGGGCCGCTCAGGGCCGCTCAGCGCTGTGCAGGACTGTTCGTGGCCCCTGACCTGCGCGGTCGCTCACGTGGCGTCGCCGGGCAGCGGGAACGTCGACAGCGTCACCACCGTGATCCGGCCGCCCTCGGCGGCCAGGTTCACCCGCTGGCCGAATCGCAGCATCCGCAGGCCGCCCGCCTCGAACGCGGCGGTGTCGAAGGGGAGCTCGGTGCCGTCGTCGAGCAGCACGCTGCCCGAGCGCGTCTCCGGGTCGTACGTCCGCACCGTCCCCTGCATAGCGGCCACCCTAGCCGTTCCCACGCCCCGCGCGGTGATCAAGGTTCCCGCGTTCGCCGCCGGCCCGCTAGGCGGGAGTGTGCAGGGCGGTGATGAGGCGGGCGACGGCCGTGGTGCGCGGGCCGCAGCCCAGGGCGAGGGCCTCGCGCAGGTCCGGCAGGGTGTCGACGTCGCGGCGGACGCTGGCGGTCTCCGGGACCAGCAGCTCGCGGGCCCCGCGGGCACGGTGCGCGGCACGCGAGTCGCCGCCGAAGGCGGGCGCGAACGGCACGCCGGGCCGCGCCGTGTACAGGGTGGTGCCGATGCCTGCGGCGTCCGGCACGAACGCCGTCGGCGCCCCGGCCGCCGCGTCCAGGACCCGGGCCAGCTCGTCCGGACGCAGGGCGGGCAGGTCGGCGGAGATCGCGCCGACCCCGCTGTCCGGGGCCAGCTCGCGGCCGCGCACCGCCCCGTACACCAGGGCCGGGTTCAGCCCCGCGTCCGGCTCGTCCGGCACCACGCGGGCGCCCAGCGCGGCCAGCTCGGCGGCGGGCACCGGGTCGTCGGTGACGACGATCACGTCGCGGACGCGGTCGCAGCGCAGCGCGGCGGCGACCGTGTCGGCCGCGACCGCGAGCGCCAGGGCCTGCCGGTGCGGCCCCGCCGACGCGGACATGCGGGACTTCGCCCGGGCCAGCACCTTGACCGGCACCACGAGCGACCACTGGAGATGATGCGCAGCGCGCTGTGCTGTAGACATGGCAACTCGACACTATGCGCACGCAACCGCGAAACTGAGGACACCCCGCGCTCACCGCGTGGGCGCATCGAGAAAGGGACGGGCATGAGTCAGGGGTACGGGTATTCGCCGGGCTGGCGGAAGCTCACCATCGTCGTGCTGCGCCCGCTGCTGTACGGGCTGCTGAAGCGAGACTGGCGTGGCCGTGCCAACGTGCCCCGGAAGGGCGGCCTGATCCTGGCCGTCAACCACATCTCCGAGTCGGACCCGCTGGCGCTGTCGCACTTCGTGTACGAGTCGGGGCGCTACCCGGTGTTCCTGGCCAAGTCCCAGCTGTTCGGCGTCAAGTTCATCAAGAAGATCCTCTACGGCACCGGGCAGATCCCGGTGTACCGCGACCGCACGGACGCCGCGCTGGCCCTCAAGGACGCCGAGAAGGCCCTGGAGGCTGGCCAGTGCCTGATCTTCTTCCCCGAGGGCAGCTGCACCCGCGACCCGGAGCTGTGGCCGATGACCGGGCAGACCGGCGTGGCCCGCATGGCGCTCAAGACCGGCGCCACGGTCGTCCCGGTGGCGATCTGGGGCACCCACGAGCTGCTGCCGTACCGCAAGGTCGAGAAGCGGGGCCTGGCGGGCAGCCTGAAGAAGGGCTTCCACCCGTTCCCCCGCAAGAAGATCAAGGTGATCGCCGGGCCGCCGGTTGACCTGTCCCGGTACGAGGGCAGGCCGCTCACCAAGAGCACCCTGCGCGAGGCTACCGGCGACATCATGACGACCATCGCCGGGCTGCTGGGCGAGCTGCGCGGCGAGGAGCCTCCCAAGGAGCTGTACGACCACCACAAGGTTCTGGAGGAGCGCCGCCGGGCCACCGCCGAGGCCGGCTCCGAGACCCGCTCCGGGGACGGGGCCGGGAAGCCCGTCGAGGCCGCGAGGCCGGAGAAGACCGCGGACGCGGGCGAGGGCAAGGGGGCGGAGACCGCGTGACAGTCCGCACCGCCGTGATGGGGGCGGGGTCCTGGGGGACCGTGTTCGCCAAGCTGCTGCGCGACGCGGGCGGCGAGGTCACGGTGTGGGGGCGCCGTCCCAAGGTCGTCGAGGCGATCAACGAACGCCGCGAGAACCCCGACTACCTGCCGGGGACCGTCCTGCCCGAGGGGCTGCGCGCCACCACCGACCCGGCCGAGGCCCTGGCCGGCGCCGACTTCGTGGCGCTGGCCGTCCCCGCCCAGACGCTGCGGGAGAACCTGGCGGCCTGGACGCCGCTGCTGCCGCCCGAGTCGGTGCTGGTCAGCCTGATGAAGGGGGTGGAGCTCGGCACCTGCCGCCGGATGTCGGAGGTGATCGCCGAGGTTGCCGGGGTGCCGGACGAGCGGGTCGCGGTGTTCTGCGGGCCCAACCTGGCCCGCGAGGTCGCCGCCGGGCAGCCCGCCGCCGCCGTCGCCGCGTGCGTGGACGAGGAGCGCGCCCGGCGGCTGCAGGCCGCCACCATGACCCCGTACTTCCGCGTCTACACCACCACCGACGTGATCGGGTGCGAGCTGGGCGGCGCGGTCAAGAACATCGTGGCGCTGTGCGTGGGCATGGCGGTGGGGCTCGGCTTCGGCGACAGCACCCGGGCGCTGCTGATGACCCGCGGGCTGGCCGAGACGGCCCGGCTGGGCGCCGCGCTGGGCGCCGACGAGCACACCTTCGCCGGGCTGGCCGGGATGGGCGACCTGATCGCCACCTGCAGCTCGCCGCTGTCGCGCAACCGCACGTTCGGCGAGAACCTGGGCCGCGGCATGACGCTGGAGCAGGTGGTGGCGGTCACCAAGCAGACCGCCGAGGGCGTCAAGTCGTCCGAGGCGGTGCTGGAGCTGGCCCGCAAGCACAACGTCGAGATGCCGATCACCGAGGCGGTCGTCAACGTGCTGCGCCACGGGGTGCCCATCAAGGACGCGGCGATCTCGCTGATCTCGCGTTCCCCCAAGCCGGAGCGCTACGGAGTGTGACATGCTGTGAACGATGCGTACCACGGGAAGCAGTCGTTCACACGGTGAGAACACCCGCGCCGTCCATCTGCCGGCGCCGCCGCTGCCGCGTCAGGCCCCGGTCGGGCTGCCGGTCTGGCGCGCCGGCGCGTTCGCCTTCGCCGGCGCCGCCGAGCACGCCGCCCTGCTGAGCGGCCGCGCGCCCGGCTACTCCTACGGCCGGATGGCCAACCCCACCGCCGACGCGTTCGCGGCCGGCCTCGCGGCCCTGGAGGGCCACGGGACGTCCGGGCCGGTGGAGGGCGAGGCGTTCGCGTCCGGCATGGCCGCCGCCACCGCCGTGCTGCTGGCGTTCACCGACGCGGGCGCGCACGTGGTCGCGCCCGCCGGGCCGCACCGCGACCTGTACGCGCTGCTGGACGGGCTGCTGTCGCGGTTCGGCGTCGACGCCTCGTACGTCGACGTCGCCGACGCCGCCGCCGTGCGCGAGGCGATCCGTCCCACCACCCGCCTGATCTGGGCCGAGGTGCCGGGCAACCCCGGGCTGGCCGTCCCCGACCTGCCGGGCCTGGCCGCGCTGGCCCGCGGCGCGGGGGCGCTGCTGGCCGTGGACGCCACCCTGGCCACGCCGGTGGTGTGCCGTCCGCTGGAGCACGGCGCCGACCTGGTGGTGCACTCGGCGACGGCCGCGATCGGCGGTCACGGCGACGCCACCGGCGGCGCGGTCGTCGGCGCGCCCGACCTGGTCGAGCAGGTCCGCCGCGTCCGCGTGCAGACCGGCGCGGCGCTGGCGCCCGACGAGGCGTTCCTGCTGCGCCGCGGCCTTGAGACCCTGCCGCTGCGGGTGCGCCGCCAGTGCGACACCGCCAACCTGTTCGCCGCGGCCGTCGCCCGGCACCCGGCCGTCCGGTCGGTCGACTACCCGGGGCTGCCCGGCCACCGCGGGCACGAGCAGGCCCGCGCCCTGTTCGACGCCGGCCCGGAGGGCACCCGGTTCGGCGCCGCGGTCACCGTCACCCCGTCCGGCGGGCGCCGCGCGGGCCTGGCCCTGGTCGACGCCCTGCGCCTGGCGACCCCGGCGACCTGCGTCGGCGGCACCCACACCCACGTCGCCCATGTGGCCTCCACCACCCACCGCTGCCACGACGACGCCGCGTTGCGCGCCGCCGGCATCGACCCCGGCGCGGTCCGCTTCTCCGTCGGGCTGGAGGACGCCGACGACCTGGTCCGCGACGTGACCGAGGCCCTCGACACCGTCGGCCGCACGCTCGACGGCGTCGACGGCGCCCGGCTCGTAGCCGACACCCACTGATCGCTGTAGGGTCGGACATCATGTCCGACGCATCACCTAAGATCCGTGTGGCCGTGGTCTTCGGCGGGCGCAGCAGCGAGCACGCGATCTCCTGCGTCACCGCGGGAGCCGTCATGGCCGCCATCGACCGCGACCGCTACGAGGTGGTGCCCGTCGGCATCGCCCGCGACGGCCGCTGGGTGCTCGCGCCCGAAAACCAGCGGCTGGCCATCGAGGACGGACGGCTTCCCGAGGTCTCCGCCGACGGCCAGGCCCTGGCGCTGCCGTTCGACCCGGCCAGCAAGGGCCTGATGGTGGTCGAACCGGGCCGGATGCCCGCCACCCTGACCGAGGTGGACGTCGTCCTGCCGCTGCTGCACGGCCCGTACGGCGAGGACGGCACCATCCAGGGCATGCTCGACCTGGCGGGCGTGCGCTACGTCGGCGCCGGGGTGCTGGCCAGCGCGGTCGGCATGGACAAGGGCTTCATGAAGCTGGTCTGGCAGGCCCGCGGCCTGCCGGTCGGCCGGTACGTGATGGTCGGCGACCGGGAGTGGCGCACCGCCCGCACCGCCAAGCTGGACGAGATCAAGCAGTTGGGCCTGCCGGTGTTCGTCAAGCCCGCCCGCGCCGGGTCCAGCATGGGCATCTCCAGGGTGGAGACCGAGGACGACCTGACGGCGGCCATCGAGGCGGCCCGCGAGCACGACCCCAAGGTCATCGTCGAGGCCGCCATCGTCGGCCGCGAGATCGAGTGCGGCGTCCTGCAGGGCCTGTCCGGCGGCCCCGCCGAGGCCAGCCTGCCCGCCGAGATCCTCATGGCCGGCGGCCAGGACTTCTACGACTTCGAGACCAAGTACCTGGACGGCGCGACCCGCATGGCCATCCCCCCGGACCTGCCGCCCGGGGCCGTCGCCGAGGTGCAGCGCCTGGCGGTCGCCGCGTTCGAGGCCCTCGACTGCGAGGGCCTGGCCCGCGTCGACTTCTTCCACACCCCCGACGGCCGCTGGATCCTCAACGAGATCAACACCATGCCGGGCTTCACCCCGACGTCGGCGTTCCCCCAGATGTGGGCCGCCAGCGGCCTGGACTACCCGGCCCTGGTCGACCGCCTCATCCGAACCGCCCTCGACCGCCCCAGCGGCCTGCGCTGACCGCCACCCCCAGCACCCTCCGGGGGGTATCGCTAACCGGGTCTTAAGGGTGTTGAAATCACTCGGAAACAGGTCGGTCGGCAGGATTCTTCCGTAGAGAAGATCTCCGTGAGGAAGGAATCCCGTTGTCGCTCCCGCTTGCCTCCGAGCCGCCCAGTGCGGCCGCTCCCGGGTCCGCCGTGTCGCCGTGGGGCGGTGGGGACGCGAGCCGTGTGGTGCCCGGGCACGACCGGTGGCACCCGGAGATCCCGGCGGTGGCCGAGGTGCTCACGGGCGGCTCGATCCGGATGGAGTGCCAGGGGCGTGAGCCCGGGGCCGATCCGGTGCTGTGCGGTCCGGTCGTGGTGGTCGGCGCCGAGCCCGGTGACGTCATCGTGGTGGACGTGATCGGCGTGGGACGCTCCGACGGGGTGTACGCGCCCGCCGGGCATCCCGGTGTGATCGGGTGCGCGCCGGACGCGGCGATGCTGGCGGCCGCGGCGGCCGCCGTGCCGGACGAGGAGCCGGCCGCCGAACCGGAGGCGGAGGTGTGGCGGCTGGACGCCGGGTCTCCCGGGATGCTGCTCGGGCACGTCGAGGAGGGGTCGGCCGCGTACCGGCGGATCGCGGCGGCGGCGGTGCGCAGCGAGGCGCGCGGACGGCAGATCGGCGGCTGCGGCATCGCCCCGCTGACGGCCGGGTCGCGGGTGCTGCTGCCGGTGCACGTGCGCGGCGCCAAGCTGTCGGTGGGCGACCTGCACTTCCCGGTGAGCGGCGCCGACGACTGCCGCCTGGCCGCCCGGGCCGGGTGGATCGACCTGCGGGTCCACCTGACGCGCAGGGGCGTGGAGCGCTTCCGGGTGAACGGGCCGATGCTGATGCCGGCCCCCGGGCCGCTGGCGGGCCGCTAACCGCGGTCGTGCTCGGCGATCAGTTTCTCGATCTGCACGTTGAGGCGGGAGCCCAGGGGCCAGCCGACGTAGTGGGTCAGGAAGATCGCGATTTCGCGGAGTTCGTCCGGGGACAGCTCGCCGTTGGCCAGGGCGGCGGGGATCTGGATGTCCAGGACGTCGTTCAGGCCTTGACCGGCCAGCACGCCGACCAGCAGGAGACGGCGGTCGCGCATGCTCAGGCCGGGGCGCGTCCACACGTCGCCGAACAGGTGGTCGACGGTGACGCCGAAGAAGGCGTCGGGGGAGTCGCCGACGTCCCAGCCGTACACCTGGCGCATCATGTCCAGGCCGCGGCGGCGCCGCTCATCCATCGCGGTCCTCCTCCAGTCCGAGGGCCGCGCCGAAGCGGTCCAGGGCGAGCCGTGCCAGGGGGACGTCGACGTCCAGGTCGCACGCCAGTTCCACGGCCAGGGCGAGGTCCTTCTCGCCCAGGTCGCGGACGTTGCGCAGGACGTCGTACAGGTCGTCGTCCGGGCGCAGGGGGGCGGTGGTGGGGCGCAGCATGATCGCGCCCGGCCCGCCGGTGACGGCGTCGGAGTGCCGGACGACGCGGGCGAGCCTGCGCAGCGAGACGCCCGACGCCTCGGCCAGGCGCTGCGCCTCGGCCGCCGCGGTGAACGCCACGAAGTGCAGCAGGTTGCGGGCCAGCTTCGTGCGGGTGCCCGCGCCGACCGGACCCATGTGCAGGACGAGATCCGCCCAGGCGCCGAAGGGTTCGCGGCAGCGTTCGAACGCCTCGGCGGAGCCGCCGACCATGACGGCCAGGGTGCCCACGGTCGCGCCCATGAAGCCGCCGCTGACCGGGGCGTCCACGACCTCGATGCCGTACGGCTCGGCCCGCCGCGCCAGCTCCTCGGCGGTACTCGCGCGGATCGTGGAGTGGACGGCCAGGACGGTGCCGGGCCGGGCGGACGCCAGGATCTCGGCGCCGACCTCGTTCACCTGGTCGTCGTCGCGCACCATCACCGAGACGATCTCGGCGGAGCGGGCCACCTCCGCGACGGTGCGCGCGGCGCGGGCGCCCGCCTTCACCAGGGGCTCCATGGCCTCGGGGCGGGTGTCGTGGACGACCAGGCCGGTGCCGGCCAGGTGCCGCGCCATCGGCGCGCCCATCTGCCCGAGGCCGACGAACCCGTACGCGCTCACGACCGGAACACCTCGCCGCCGTCCACGTTGAGGATCTGGCCGGTGATCCAGGACGCCTCGTCCGACAGCAGGAACAGGCACGCGCCGACCAGATCCCCAGGCGTGCCCATCCGCTTGATCGCCATCTTGTCCTGGACGATCTTCTCCGACATGCCGCCGGGGACGACCTCGCGGTGCGCGGCGGTGTCGGTGGGGCCGGGGGCGATGGCGTTCACGCGGATCCCCATGCCGCCCAGCTCGTGCGCCAGCTGCTGGGTGAGCCCGTTGACGCCGGCCTTGGCCAGCCCGTAGAAGCCCGCGTACTGCCAGGCGGCCGTGGAGGACTGGTTGACGATCGAGCCGCCGCCGCGTTCCCGCATGTGCGGCACGCACGCCCGGGCGCACAGCAGCGCCCCGTCCATGTTCACCGCCATGAACCTCCGGTAGTAGTCCCAGTCGACGGTGAGCAGCAGGTCGATGCGCATGCCGCCGAAGATCGCGGCGTTGTTGACCAGGTGGTCGATGCCGCCGAAGCGTTCGGCCGCCGCCGCGGCCATCGCCTCGACCGACGCCGGATCGGAGACGTCGGTCCGCACGAACAGGCCCTTGACGTCGTCGGCGACGCGCTGCCCGGCCTCGTCGACGTCCGCGACGACCACCGAGGCGCCCTCGCCGGCGAGCGCCCGCGCGTACGCCTCACCGATCCCGCCCGCCGCCCCGGTGACGACCGCGACCTTTCCCTCGAACCGCACTGTGCCTCCTCTAGGACGGGCTTTCGGCGATCGCCTTGGTCTCCAGGTACTCCTCGAATCCGGCCACGCCCATCTCACGGCCGATTCCGGACTGCTTGTAGCCGCCGAACGGGACGTCCGCCGCGTACCACACGCCGCCGTTGACGCTGACGGTCCCGGTGCGCAGCCGCCGCGCGACCGCCCGGGCGCGCTCGGCGTCGCCGCCGTGCACCGCGCCCGACAGCCCGTACGGCGAGTCGTTGGCCAGCCGCACCGCGTCGTCGTCGCCGTCGTGCGGCAGGATCACCAGGACGGGCCCGAAGATCTCCTCGCGGGCGGTGCGGCAGTCGTTGGTCAGGCCGGTGACCAGGGTGGGTTCGATCCAGAAGCCGTTCTCACGGCCCGCCGGACGGCCGCCGCCGCAGGCGAACGAGCCGCCCTCCCGCACCGCCAGCTCCAGGTAGCCCTCGACGCGGGCGCGCTGCCGGGCGGAGATCACCGGCCCGCACACCGTGCCGTCGTCGCGCGGATCCCCGACGCCGATCTTGGTGAGGGCCCTGGCGGTGATCTGGACGGCCTCGTCGTACCGCTCCCGGGGGACCAGCAGGCGGGTGGTGATCGCGCAGCCCTGCCCGGCGTGGGTGGCCGCCGCGAACGCCGCGTACGAGCAGGCCGACCGCAGATCCGCGTCGTCCAGCACGATGAACGCCGACTTGCCGCCCAGCTCCAGGAAGACCTTCGTCAGGTTGCGCGCGGCGGTGGCCATCACCTCGCGGCCGGTGGCGGTGGACCCGGTGAACGACACCGCGTCCACCCGCGGGTCACCGGCCAACTGGGCGCCGAGCCGGTGGTCGGAGGAGGTGACGACGTTGACCACGCCCGGCGGGATGTCGGTCTCCTCGGCGATCAGCTCGCCCAGCACGGCCGCGCACCACGGCGTGTCGGGGGCGGGCTTGAGCACCACCGTGTTGCCGGCCGCCAGGGCGGGGCCGAGCTTGGCCAGGTTGATCTGGTGCGGGAAGTTCCACGGCGTGATCGCGCCGACCACCCCGACGGGCTCGCGCCGCACCCGCCGCACGCTGGGGACGCCCATCGGCTCGGCCCGGCCGAGGTCGTGTTCCCACGCGTACGACTCGGCCAGGTCGGCGAACCAGCCCAGGTCGTTCACCGGGGCGTCCAGCTGGCCGCCGAACGTCAGGAAGCGCGGGGCGCCCACCTCGGCGATGGTCAGCTCGCGCAGTTCGTCGGCGTGCCGCCGCAACGCCTCCCGCAGTTGCCGCAGGCAGCGCACGCGAAACGGCACGTCGGCGGGCCAGGAGGAGGTGTCGAACGCGCGCCGCGCCGCTGCGATGGCCTCGTCCATGTCGGCGGCCGTGGCGTCGGCGGCCTCGCCGAGGGTCTCCCCGGTCGCCGGGTCGACGGTCGGGAACGTGCCGCCCGACCCGGCGGTCAGCCGTCCGTCCAGCAGCAGCGGTGAGGGGCCGCGGACGGCGGACGCGTTACCGAGCAAGCGATCGGTTGTTCTGGACACATGTCCAGACTACAGTTCAGGCCATGACGGAACGCAAGCCCCGCGACGACTATTCGGGCGAGTTCGACCCCGGCTTCCGGTTCGAGGACCTGTCCAAGGAGGCACTGGTCCGGCTGGTGCGCGAGTACGCGCTGATCGTCCACCTGCTCGACCGCTCCGCGCTCATCGCGGTCGGGCTGCGGTACGGCCAGCGCGCCGTCGAGGAGATCGCGATCGAGGAGTGGCGCGGCGCCAGCCTCGTCTACACCCGGCGGATCCGCGAGATCATGAAGATCGAGGGCGACGGCGTCTCGGCGATCTTCAAGTGCCTGCAGCTCGACCCCGGATTCGCCCAGCACTACATGGACGTGGAGTACGAGCTGATCTCCGAGACGCACGGCTTCTTCCAGCTGCGCTCCTGCGGCGCCCTCCTGGACGTCGAACCCTTCGGCGAACGCTCCATCAAGGGCATGTGCCACACCATCGAGGACGGCACGTTCGACATCACCGCCCAGGCGGTCAACCCCAAGGCGCGCATCCGCCCCGTGCACCGCCCGCCCCGCGTGCCCGCCGGCCGCGTCCCGCACTGCCGCTGGGAGGTCATCATCGACGACGACACCGAGGTGCTCCCCGAGGCCGACATCACCCGCATGGTCGCGGGCACGACCGCCGCCACCCACCGCTTCCCGCCCATGCGCGACGGCACCCCCCACATCCCCGGCTGAACCCCGCCGCGCCCGCATGCCGGGGACGACGCGTCCTCCGGGAGATCGGCACGCCGTACTTTCTGATATGCCAGGCTTGGGGCTTCAAGGTCATCGCCGCGAGGGGAGCCCGCCGTGTCCCAGACGCCCCGCCCCGGCATGCCGGCCGTCATCGGCCGCTACCAGGTCGTCGGCGAGCTCGGCGAGGGCGGCATGGGCACCGTGTACCGGGGCGTCGACGACTCCGGACGCGCCGTCGCCATCAAGGTGATCCGCCAGGAGCACGCGGCGAACCCGCAGTACCGGGCGCGGTTCCAGGCCGAGGTCGCCGCCGCTCAGCGCGTCCGCCCCTTCTGCACCGCCCCCCGTGCTGGACGCCGATCCCCACGCCGACCCGCCCTACCTGGTGACCGAGTTCGTCGAGGGGCCCAGCCTGAGGGACGCCGTCACCGACGGCGGTCCGCTGCGCGGCGCCGACCTCGAAGCGCTCGCGGTCGGGATGGCCACCGCGCTGACCGCCATCCACGACGCCGGGATCGTGCACCGCGACCTCAAACCGGACAACGTGCTGCTGTCGGCCCTCGGCCCGCGCGTGATCGACTTCGGCATCGCCCGTTCCGAGCTGGATGGCACCCGGCTCACCGTCCCCGGCGGCATCGTGGGGACCCCGGCGTTCATGGCGCCCGAGCAACTGGCGGGCGCGTCCGCCTCCCCGGCCACCGACGTGTTCGCCTGGGCGGCCACGGTGGCGTTCGCCGCGCGCGCGAAGCCCTGCTTCGACGGCCCCAGCGTGCCCGCGATCATCCACCGGATCGCCAGGGGGGAACCCGACCTCACCGGCCTCCAGGGGACGGTCCTGGAGGTCGTACGCGCGGCCCTGGCCAAGGACCCGGCGCGGCGCCCCACCGCCCCGCAACTGCTCGAACACCTCATCTCAGGCGCCCCCAAGGTCGCTGCCGCCTCGCCGCCCCTCCCGTCCGTCCGGCACGGCGGCTCGCCCGCGCATTCCGGCGGCCTCTCGCCGGCGCGGCCTGACAACGCGGCCACGCCGCCCGGCGGGGCGACGGCGCAGCCGGACGGCACGCACGCACGGCCCGGCGCGGGGGCGTGGGAGTCGCTGCCGCGGCCCGCCATGGACACCGACGCCGCCGTGGGACTGGTCGAGGAGCACTACCGGCAGGCCGCCGAGGCGGGCGATTCCGCCGCCATGTACCAGCTCGGCGCACTTCTCAGAGCCCGGGGCCAGACGGCGGAGGCCGACTACTGGTACCGGCGCGCCACCGCCGCGATGGACACGCCGCCGCCCGGCAACGGTCGTCCCGGATACGGCGTCCCGGCGACCCAGGCCCCGGCACGGCACGTCCAGGGCATGCCCGCCGCGGCCGGCCGCCACAACACCACGGCGATGTGCGCGCTGGTCCTGGGCGTGGTCGGCCTGCTCACCTGCGGTCTGTCGTCCGTACCGGCCATCCTCTTCGGGCACCTCGCGTCGAAGCAGGCCCGGCGCGCCGGGCAGAAGACGCCGGGCATGGCCACGGCGGGCATCGCCTGCGGCTTGGCGATGGTCGCGATCTGGGTGGTGGTCGCCCTGTTCTTGCTGATGAGTGACGGTTCGTCCATGGCGGGCACGCTCGACGGCTGACACGGGCCGCTCGGCCCCGCGGAAAATGCGTTGCCCAGCTCAGGGGAATTCTGGCACCGTAGTCGTCGTCGGCCCGTCCAAGGGAACGACACAAGGACTTCGAGAGGAGGATCGGCCATGACGCTCCAACGCCTACGACTGCCCTGGGCGTCGCTCGCCCGCCATGGCCGGTCCATCGCCTGACCTCCCGGCCGCGCGTTTCCGAGCGACGCCTTCCCCGAACGCTCGGCCCTTTTTTTCGCGCGGCTCTACTCCAACAGGCAGAGAGGCCACTTTCAGGAAGTGGATGTTCCGGGTTCGAATCCCGGGAGCCGCACCATGCCCCCGTCGCCCAACTGGCAGAGGCGCCTGTTCGAGAAGCAGGAATGGTGCAGGTTCGAATCCTGTCGGGGGTACGTTTCGGCCCCTCGTGCGCGTGGGGGTTGACGGGGCTGGACCGGGTACGGCATGCGGTATGCCGGAGCTTCCGGACGTCGAGGGCTTCCGCCGGGTGCTGGCCGAGCATGCCGGCGAGCCGATCACGGCCGTGCGGGTGTGCGACGCGGGCGTGCTGCGCGGCGTGAGCGCGCGGCGGCTGGACGAGGCGCTGCGGGGCCATCGCTTCGGGCAGCCCCGGCGGCACGGCAAGTGGCTGATCGCTCCGGCCGACGGCCCGGTGCTCATGCTGCACTTCGGGATGACCGGGTCGCTGTCGTGGCACGACGCGGACGAGCCGCGTCACCGGCACGACCGGGTCGTGTGGGGCTTCCAGGACGGTGAGCTGCGCTTCCGCGACATGCGTAAGCTCCAGGGCGTACGGCTCGTCGCTGACGAGGGCCAGGCCGGGCGGACGCTCGACGACCTCGGCCCTGACGCGCTGGACGTCTCCCGCGAGGAACTGGGCGCGCTGCTGGCCGGACGCCGGGGACGGCTGAAGTCGGCGCTGACCGACCAGACGCTCATCGCGGGCCTCGGCAACCTGCTGGCCGACGAGATCTGCTGGCGCGCCCGCGTCAGCCCGCTGCGGAACGTGCCGGACCTGGACGACGACGAGGTCACCGCGCTCTACCAGGCGATGCGGCGCGTGCTGCGCGATTCGGTCAGGGCGGGACGGGTCCCGCCGCGCGACACGTGGCTGACAGGGGCGCGCGACGAGCCCGAGGGAGCCTGCCCGCGCTGCGGCACGACGCTGTCCCGACGCCGTATCTCCGGCCGCACCACCGTATGGTGCCGCACCTGCCAGCCGAAGTGACGGCCCGGAAATTCATTTGCGGGAAATGGCCTTCCGCTGACACCGTGAAAGCACACGCCGGGGGCGGCGCCGACGCGGGAGAGTCGGGCTTGCCTGTAAAGCAGGTGCTTCGCGCTGAGTGGGTTCGAATCCCACCCGCCCCACAAAACTCGCCGCGAGTCGCGTCACGAATCGCGGAACGATTCTGAATTGTTCCGCAGGCCGCGCCGAATTGTCGGTAAAGGAGACCTGGGTGGCCGCTGCCCCGAATACGGCAGCCGCTCACCGTCGGGGTATCGAGCCGTGTCGAGATGCGGGGCGGGCTCGTATGCCGGGAGTGTCGTGGTGAGGGTTGCCAGTGTGGCGGCGGGGTGGTCGTCCGGTCTTGCCGAATTCGCGGAGTGGACGATGCCGGTTCGGGGGGCGACCTGGGGTGGTGCCGTCGTGCGGGGCCGGACGGGGGTTGCCGGACGGGGACGGCGCGGCTAACGTGCAATCAGTTAGGAAACTTTCCTAACAGTAAGCCGCGCCCCGATCCCCGCACCGCACGACCCTGGGAGCGACCTTGCGACGCATCCTCCTTTCGTTCCTGGCGGCGCTGCTGGCCGTGCCGGCGGCCGCCGCGTCCGCATCCGGCTCGTACGCCGCCGCACGTCAGGCGGCGGCCCCCGCCATCCGCCACGCCCCCTACATCGACATCACCATGACGACGCCGTCGCTGGCCGCGGCCGCGCGGGCGACCGGCGTCAAGAACTACACGCTGGCGTTCGTGCTGGCCGACAGCACCGGGTGCAACCCGTCCTGGGGCGGCATCATCCCCCTGAACGACGCGCGCATCATCAACGACGTCCGCGCGCTGCAGAGCGGCGGCGGCCAGGTGATCGTGGCGTCCGGCGGTGCGCTGTCGCCGTACCTGGAGCACGTGTGCGGCTCGGCCGACGCGCTGCTCGGCGCGTACAAGAAGGTCCTCGACACGGTCGGCACCAACCACCTGGACGTCGACATCGAGGCGGCCGTCGACGTCGCCAAGGTGAACACCGCCCTCAAGCGGCTCCAGGACGAGCGCGGCACGGCCATCAGCTACACGCTGCGCGTCCAGGGCCAGGACTACGGCGTGGACCCGTTCTCCGAGCAGATCCTGCGGGACGCGGCCGCCAGGGGGCTGGACGTCGTGGTCAACCCGATGCTGATGAACTTCGGGTACACCGGCGACTGGGGCGCCGCCATGATCTCCGCCGCGGAGGCGACGCTGCGGCAGATGCGGCAGATCTGGCCGGGGCGCGGCGACGCCGAACAGAAGCGGCGGCTCGGCGTCACCCCGATGATCGGCAAGAACGACTCGGGGATGACCACCACCCAGGCGCACGCCCGTGCCCTGCGCGACTGGGCCAACGCCAACCACATCGGCTTCGTCGGCTTCTGGTCGGTGGGACGCGACAACGGCGGCTGCGCCGACGGCCGCGTCTCCCCGACGTGCAGCGGCATCGCACAGTCCGCCTACGAGTTCACCGGCATCTTCAAGGGCTTCACCGGCTGAGGCCCGCAACAGCCGCCGGGCCGGGCGGGGATCCGCTGTCCTCGCCCGGCCGGCGCGGCCGTCCCCGGTCCACCGCTCAGGGCCGGGGACGGCCGCTGTCCAGGGGCGGGGTTGTCACGGGCGGGCTGCTGAACTAATGTCTGGACACATGTCCAGCGAGTTGGCGACCGAGCCCACCCGGCGGCGGCTCACCGAGCGGCAGGCCGACACCGTGCGGCGGCTGACCGACGCGGCCGTCGCCGAGCTGCGCGACCAGGGATACGACGGGCTGACCGTGCGGAACGTGGCCCGCCGCGCCGGGGTGGCGCCGGCCACCGCCTACACCTACTTCACGTCCAAGAACCACCTCATCACCGAGGTGTTCTGGCGACGGCTGAGCGCGCTGCCGCCCGTCGAGCGGGGGACGGGCCCGGCGCGCGAGCGGGTGGCGGCGGTGCTGCGCGAGGTGGCGCTGCTGGTGTCCGACGAGCCGGAGCTCGCGGCGGCGTGCACGGCGGCGATGCTCGGCGGCGACCCCGACGTGCGCGAGCTGCGCCTGCGCATCGGCATGCGGATCCGCGAGCGCCTGCAGACGGCGCTCGGGGACGACGCCGACCCCAAGGTGCTGAGCGCGCTCGAGATCGCCTACGCCGGCGCGCTGGTGCACGCCGGCATGGGCCACACCTCCTACGCCCGCATGGCCGACCGGCTGACGGAGATAGCCGAGCTGATACTGCCCGAGTGAGGTGACGGCTGTGGAGCCCCTGAGGGAGCCCCCCACCTACAGCCCGTTCGACTACGCCGTCCACGAGGATCCCTACCCGACGTACGCGCGCCTCAGGGACGAGGCGCCGCTCTACCGCAACGACGAACTCGGCTTCTGGGCGCTGTCGCGGCACGCCGACGTGGCGGCGGCGTTCCGCGACCACGTCACGTTCTCCAACGCCAACGGCGTCTCGCTGGAGCCCAGCGCGTGGGGCCCGCAGGCGCATCGGACGATGTCGTTCCTCGCGCTCGACCCGCCCCGGCACACGCGCATGCGCGCGCTGGTCTCCAAGGGCTTCACGCCCCGCAGGGTGCGCGAACTCGAAGGCCGCATCGGGGACCTGACGAGAAGGCGCCTCGAACCCGCCCTGGAGGCACGCGAGTTCGACTTCGTCGCCGACTTCGCGGGGCTGCTGCCCATGGACGTCATCTCGGAGATGATGGGCGTCCCCGAGGCCGACCGTGCGGAGGTGCGGCGCCTGGCCGACGTGGTGGTGCACCGCGAGGAGGGCCTGAACGACGTCCCGCCCGCCGGGATGGAGGCCGCGCTCGCGCTCGTCGGCTACTACGAGGGCATGCTGGCCGAGCGGCGCCGCCGCCGCACCGGCGACCTCACCTCGGCGCTGCTCGACGCGGAGATCGACGGCGACCGCCTCGACGACCGCGAGATCATCGCGTTCCTGTTCCTGATGGTGGTCGCGGGGAACGAGACGACCACCAAGCTGCTGGCCAACGCCGTGTACTGGGCGTGGCGCAACCCCGCCGAGCTGGCCAAGCCGTTCGGCGACCCGGCGCGCGTGGACGACTGGGTCGAGGAGACCCTGCGCTACGACACCTCCAGCCAGATGCTGGCGCGCACGGTGACGCGGGACTCGATCTGGCACGGTCGGCGCGTGCCCGCCGGCGACCGGATGCTGCTGCTGGTCGGGTCGGCCAACCGCGACCCCCGCGTGTTCCCCGACCCGGACGTCTACCGCCTCGGCCGCGACACGTCCCAGTTGGTCAGCTTCGGCGGCGGACGGCACTTCTGCCTGGGCGCCAACCTGGCCCGGCTGGAGGCCCGGGTCGCGCTGACCGAGCTGGTGAACCGGGTCCGCGGCTACGAGGTCGACGAGGCGCGCGCCGACCGCGTCCACTCGGTGAACGTGCGCGGGTTCGCGTCGCTGCCGGTCCGCGTGGAGGTGAGGTAGGTGCCGAGGTTCGAGCCGCATCCCGAGCGGCGTCCCGCCGTGGTCAGCGGCGCGTCGTCCGGCATTGGCGCCGCCACGGCGACGGCGCTGGCGACGGCCGGGCATCCGGTGGCGCTGGGCGCGCGCCGCGTCGGCACGTGCGAGGAGCTGGCCGCGACGATCCGCGCCGGGGGCGGGGAGGCGTTCGCGCACCGGCTCGACGTCGCCGACGCCGACTCGGTGAAGGAGTTCGCGGCGGCCGCCGCCGACGCGCTCGGCCCGATCGAGGTGGTGGTGTCCGGCGCCGGTGAGCTGGCCGCCGCGCGCGTCCACGACCTGGACTCCGAGACGTTCCTGGCGCAGTTGCAGGTGCTGCTGGTCGGGGCGCACCGGCTGGTGTCGCACCTGGTGCCGGACATGGTGCGGCGGCGGCGCGGCGACGTGGTGTTCGTCTCCTCGGACGTGGTGCGGTCGCCGCGCACGCGCATGGGCGCCTACGTCGCCGCCAAGAACGGCGTCGAGGGCATGGCGCGGGCGCTGCAGATGGAACTGGAGGGCACGGGCGTTCGGGCGTCGATCGTGCGGCCCGGACCGACCGCGACCGGCATGGGCATGGACTGGGACGCCCAGACCACCGGCGAGGTGCTGGAGGAGTGGGTCAGGTGGGGCCACGCCCGGCATCCGTACTTCCTGCGCCCGTCCGATGTCGCGGCGGCCGTGACGGCGGTGGTGTCCACGCCGCGCGGCGCGCATCTGTCCCTGGTGGAGGTGCAACCCGAAGCGCCCCTGGAGGAGGCCCGATGACCACCACGCTGCTCGACGTGCCGTTCGTCTCGGGCGGTCCCGACCACCTGGACGAGCTTCGCACCGACCCCATCGCGCTGATGCGCCGCGTCCGCGCCGAGTGCGGCGACGTGGGCGCGTTCCGCATCGGCGGACGCGCGGTGGTGCTGCTGTCGGGCGCCGAGGCCAACGAGTTCTTCTTCCGCGCGCCCGACGAGGAGCTCGACCAGGCCGAGGCGTACCCGTTCATGACCCCGATCTTCGGGACGGGCGTGGTGTTCGACGCCACGCCCGAGCAGCGCCGCGAGGCCCTGCACAACCAGGCGCTCAAGGGCTCCCACCTCAAGGGGCACGCCGCGACGATCGCCGCCGAGGTGGACCGGATGGTGGCCGGCTGGGGCGACGAGGGCGAGATCGACCTGCTCGACTGGTTCGCCGAGCTGACCATCTACACATCGTCGGCGTGCCTGATCGGCCGCAAGTTCCGGCAGAGCCTGGACCGGCGGTTCGCCGAGCTGTACCACGACCTGGAGCGCGGCACCGACGCGATCGCCTACGTCGACCCGTACGCGCCGATCGACAGCTTCCGGCGGCGCGACCGGGCCCGGGCGGGGCTGGTGGAGCTGGTCCGGCAGATCATGGACGCGCGCCCCCCGAACCCGCCGCGCGAGGACCGCGACCTGCTCGACGTGCTGATGTCGATCCGCGCCGCCGACGGCACGCCCCGGTTCGACGCCGACCAGGTCACCGGCATGTTCATCTCGATGATGTTCGCCGGGCACCACACCTCGTCCGGCACCGCCGCCTGGACGCTCATCGAGCTGCTGCGTCACCCGGACGTGCTGGCGGGGGTCGTGGAGGAGCTGGACGGCCTGTACGCGGACGGGCGGGAGGTCAGTTTCCAGGCGCTGCGCGCCATCCCGCGCCTGGAGTCGGCCATCAAGGAGACGCTGCGGCTGCACCCGCCGCTGATCCTGCTGCTGCGGGTGGCCAAGTCGGAGCAGCGGGTGCTCGGCCACCGCATCCCGGAGGGGACGATGGTCGGCTGCAGCCTGGCGGTGTCCAACCGCATCCCCGAGGACTTCCCCGACCCGGACGCCTTCCACCCCGAACGCTACGTCGCGCCGCGCGAGGAGGACCTGGTGAACCGGTGGACGTGGGTGCCGTTCGGGGCGGGGCGGCACCGCTGCGTCGGCGCCAACTTCGCGATGATGCAGCTCAAGGCGATCTTCTCGGTGCTGCTGCGGGACTGGGAGTTCGAGCTGGCCCAGCCGCCGGACACCTACCGCAACGACCACTCCAAGATGGTGGTGCAGCTCGCGCGGCCGTGCGCCGTCCGCTACCGCCGCAGGTCGCCGGGGACGGCGCGATGAGGGTCGAGGCCGACCTGGACCTGTGCCAGGGGCACGCCATGTGCGAGCTGGAGGCGCCCGGCGTCTTCGAGGTGCCGCGCAAGGGCAAGGTGCGCGTGGCCGACCCCGAGCCTTCCGAGGATCTGCGCGACGAGGTCGCCGCCGCCGTCCGCTACTGCCCCACGCAGGCGCTCAAGCTCATCGACTGACCCCCGGAGGTGCCGGATGCCCGCGTTCCCGCGCGAGGAACTCGAAGACATGGTGGAGCACTGGCTCGACAGCAACCGGCGGTGCGAGCGGCTCGGCGACTGGCGGCCGCTGGCCGACCTGTACACCGAGGACGCCACCTACGGCTGGAACATCGGGCCGGGCCAGGACTTCATGGCCGTGGGCCGCGAGGAGATCCGCGAGCTGGCGCTCGGCTCGGAGATGGGCGGGCTGGACGGCTGGCGCTACCCGTACCAGAGCATCCTCATCGACGACCGCAGGGGCGAGGTCGTCGGGTTCTGGAAGCAGATCGCCGACGCCCGCCGTCCCGACGGGACACCGTACGAGGTGGCGGGCATCGGCGGAAGCTGGTTCCGGTACGCCGGCGGGCGGCGGTGGTCCTGGCAGCGCGACTGGTTCGACCTCGGCAACGTCACCGCGGTGTTCGCGGAGATGATGAAGGCCGACGTGCTGTCGGACGGGATGCGGCGACGGCTGGAACGCGCCTCGTCCGGCGGACCCGTCCCCGGCTACTACCCCCGCGGCGAAAGCCCGGTGCCGCTGTGGTGACCCACCCCTAGATCTGGCCCTCGGGCTTCTCGGGGATGGTGGCGGTGATCGCCGAGCCGAGCTCGATGAGGACGTCGCCCGGCGGCGCGTACTTGGCGGGCACGGTCACCTCGACGTACGCCTGACGGGCCACGGCGGTGAACGTGACGGGCCGGTCGGCGGGCACGCCGAACCAGTCGACCCCGTTGATGGTCATCAGCCGGGACTCCGGCCGCAGCTCGGCCGGACGCGGCACGCCGCAGCGCAATGCGATCGCGGGCGAGCCCCACGCGGCGGTCAGCGGCGACTCCGGGGAGGTGTCGCGGCGCTGCTGCCCGTGCACCTTCTCCGGCAGCCGCAGCCCCGCGCACAGCCGGGCCGTCGCGGCGTCCGGCGTGGGCACGGGCACCTGGACGGCCCCGGCGCCGCATCCGGCCAGCAGCAGGGCGGCGGGCAGGAGCGCCAGCGCGGCGCTCCGGGCCCGCGCCGTGCGGCGGGCGGCGGACGACGGCACGCGGGGGGCGGGAGGGCGCACGGTCGGGCCGATGCCTCAGATGTTCACGATCGGGCAGGTCAGCGTGCGGGTGATGCCCTCGACCGCCTGGATCTGGGCCACCACGAGCTTGCCGAGGTCGTCGACGTTGCCGGACTCCGCGCGGACGATCACGTCGTACGGCCCGGTCACGTCCTCGGCCTGGACGACACCCGGGATGTCGGCGATCTGACGGGCGACCTCGGCCGCCTTGCCCACTTCGGTCTGGATGAGGATGTAGGCGCGCACCATCTCGTCCTCCCCGGGCGAAGAATTTGCCGTCGGACGGTCACCGTATCGTGATACCCGCTGTGACGGCGCGTCGGGGGCGATCTCCATATATCGGGGGGCGAATGACCACGATCGGTGAGCTGGGGGAGTTCGGGCTGATCGCCCGCCTGACCAGGGGGCTGCCGCTCGGGCGGGACGTGCCGCTCGGCCCCGGCGACGACGCGGCCGTGGTCGCCGCGCCGGACGGGCGTGTCGTGGCCACCTGCGACCTGCTCGTCGAAGACCGGCACTTCCGCCGCGACTGGTCGTCCCCCTACGACATCGGGCGCAAGGCCGCGGCGCAGAACCTCGCGGACGTGGCCGCCATGGGCGCCCGTCCCACCGCGCTGCTGGTGGGGCTGGCCGCGCCCGCCGCCACCGAGGCCGCCTGGGCGCAGCGCCTGTACGCGGGGCTGGCCGACGAGTGCGCGGTGACGGGCGCGTCGGTGGCCGGCGGCGACGTGGTGGCGGCCCCGGTGATCACCCTTGCGATCACGGCGCTGGGCGATCTGGGCGGGAGGCCGCCGCTGACGCGGTCCGGGGCGCGTCCCGGCGACCTGGTGGCGGTGCGGGGGCGGCTCGGCTTCTCCTCGGCGGGCCTGGAACTGCTGCGGCGCGGCGAGCGCGAGCCCGCGGAACTGGTCGAGGCGCACCGGCGGCCCTCTCCCCCCTACGAGGCGGCCGAGGAGGCGCGCGCGTCCGGCGCGACCGCGCTGCTGGACGTCAGCGACGGCCTTCTGCAGGATCTCGGTCACATCGCCGAGGCCTCCGGCGTCCGCGTCGAGGTCGACTCCGCGGCCGTCCCCGTACCGGCGGTCCTCGGGCCCGACGGGTTGCGGCACGCGCTCACCGGGGGTGAGGACCACGCGTTCGCCGGCACCTTCCCGCCCGCCGCGCACCTGCCCCCCGCCTGGGCGGTCATCGGCCGCGTCGCCGACGGCAAAGGCGTCATGGTGGACGGCCGCCCCTACGGGCCCGGGGGATGGGACCATTTCCGCGGATGAGCTTGCCGAGGGGCCCGCGGGCCGGCGGACGGCCTCGGATAGCCCCGTCTGACGGCGCGGTGCGTCTTTCACCGTCTGGTAGGCACATTTGGTGCTGGTTTGGTATACATCCTCTGATCGAAGAGGGATGGGATGGGACGACACACCAAGCCGAACCGACCCGATGACGAGGGCGACGCCACCGGCGCGGATCCGCCGGAGACCGGCCGCCAGTGGTCCAAGCTCCTCGGTCTCGTTCCCCTTCCGCTCTTCCCGATGCTGGCGCTGGTAATCGCCGTCGGTGTGGTCGCCTACGCGTTCAGCACCCAGCAGATCTCCCTGAACTTCGCCGGCGGCGCCCCGTCCGAGCCGCACACCGGCAACCGTGAGAGCCAGGTGTCCGAACGCGGACAGGGCGACCGCGCCAGCCGGGGCGCCGAGCGCGCCGACGGCCTGGTGGTGGCCTTCCGGGTCGCCTCCCGCACCGAGACCGGCTACCGCGCCACCGCCACCGTCACCAACCGCGGCTCCCAGCCGGTGGCGAGGTGGGCCCTCGCCTTCAGGATCAAGAACTCCCAGATCGTGTCGTTCTCCGGCGCCAGCGTCGTGCGCACCGGCACGACCGGCCACGTGCGCAGCCGCCCCGGCGCCCAGGCCCTCGCCCCCGGCCAGTCCGTCCGGATCGTGTTCGTCGGCACCGGCACCCCGCACGGCCCGTACTACTGCGTCCTGAACCGCCTGCGCTGCACCCGGGTCTGACCCGCCTTCCGCGCGGATCATCCCGGCGGTGAAACGCCTAAAGTGGGCGGCATGACGCAGAACTCCCCAGCCGACAAGGCACTGCCGCTCGTGCTCACCGTGGCGGGCTCCGACTCCGGCGGCGGCGCCGGCATCCAGGCCGACCTGAAGACGATGTTCGCCCTCGGCACCCACGGGATGAGCGTCATCGCGGCGGTGACCGCGCAGAACTCCCTGGGCGTGCAGGGCTACTGGGAGCTGCCGCCCGAGGCCGTCCGCGCCCAGCTCGACTCGGTGCTGTCCGACATCGGCGCCGACGCGATCAAGACGGGCATGCTGGCGTCCTCCGCGCTGGTGGAGACCGTCGCCGAGGTGCTCGCCGGGGTGGACGCCCCCGTCGTGGTCGACCCTGTCGGCGTGTCCAAGCACGGCGACGCGCTGCTGGCCCCCGACGCCGTCGAGGCCGTCCGGAGCGCGCTGCTGCCCGCCGCCACCGTCGTCACCCCCAACCTCTGGGAGGTCGAGCAGCTCACCGGCGTGAAGGTGGTGGACGAGTCGGGGATGCGCGAGGCCGCCGAGGCGGTCAAGGCGCTCGGCCCCCGCTGGGTGCTGATCAAGGGCGGCCACCTGCCGGGCGAACCCGCCGACCTGCTGTTCGACGGTGAGCGGGAGTACCGCTTCACCGCGCCCCGCCACGACAACCGCCACACCCACGGCACGGGCTGCACCCTGGCGTCCGCGATCGCCTCCTACCTGGCGCGCGGCGAGGACGTCCACGACGCCGTGGCCAAGGCCAAGGAGTACGTCACCGGGGCCATCGCCGCCGGATTCCCCCTGGGCGCGGGCATCGGCCCGGTCGACCACGGCTGGCGGCTCCGCGAGTCCTCCTGACCCGTCCCGCGGACAAGAAAAAGTCGGCTCGCCGGAGAACCGGTGAGCCGACTCGTGGGGGTTCCAGGGGGTCGGCCCCCTGGGAGACACAGCGGGTGCGGCGACGGCGAAGTCGAGCGAAGCCCGACGAGCAGCCTCGGCCGCCCCGATCCGTCTCAGACGGTGGGCTTGACGACCTTGCCCGCCTTGATGCAGGACGTGCAGGCGTTGATCCGCTTGGTGCTGCCGTTCACGACGGCGCGCACGCGCTGGATGTTGGGGTTCCAGCGGCGCGGGGTGCGGCGGTGCGAGTGGGAGACGCGCATGCCGAAACCGGGTCCCTTGCCGCAGACGTCGCAGACGGAAGCCACGGGAAACTCCAAGTGGTGTCGATGCTGTGCGATGGAGCGACCGGTGTCTCACCGGACGGACCGGCGCTCGCGAATGGCACCCCGGACGAGGCGCACGGACCAGGGTAGCCGACCCGGCGTCGGAGAGGCGAATCGGCCGCGCCCGTACGCCGAGCGCGACCGGTTCCCAAGGGTACGGTGCGCGCGGTACAGATGGGGGCGCGGAAACCCCTGCGGCCCCCGGCGGACACCTCCGGCGGCGGCCGGGCACCGGTGGAGAGGGGCGAGTGTGGGCGAGGTCCTCGACGCGGCGGCGGTACGGCGGTGGAGCAGGCTGGCGGCCGACGCCCTCGGCCGGACCCGCGGTGAGATCGACTCCCTCAACGTCTTCCCCGTCCCCGACGGCGACACCGGCACCAACCTGCACCTGACCGTCCTGGCGGCCGCCGAGGCGGCGGAGCGGGCGGACGCCGACGTGGCCGGCGTGTGGCGGGCGCTGGCCCAGGGCGCGCTGCTGGGCGCCCGGGGCAACTCCGGGGTCATCCTCAGCCAGGTGTTCCGCGGGCTCGCGGAGATCCTCGGGCCGGGGGGCGCGTCCCCCGACCCGGTCCGCTTCGGGGAGGCGCTGGAGTACGCGGCGGTCCTGGCGCGCAACGCCGTCGCGCATCCAGTCGAGGGCACGATCCTCAGCGTGCTGGACGCCGCGTCCTCGGCGACCGGCGACGGCGCGACCGGGGACGACGGGACCGGCGGCCTGGCCGGAGCCGCCCGCGCGGCCGCCGCCGGGGCGCGGCAGGCGCTGCGCCGCACCACCGCGCAGCTCGACGTGCTGGCCCGCAGCGGCGTGGTGGACGCCGGCGGGGCGGGGCTGTGCGTGGTGCTCGACGCCCTCGCCGCCGTGCTCACCGACGAGTACCCCGAACGGTACGAGGTGCCCGCCCGCACCGGGGTCCCCCCGGCCGGGGAGCGCCCCGCCCGGCAGGAGGCCGCCCCCGGCTACGAGGTGATGTACCTGCTGGACGCGCCCGACGAGACCGTCCCCGACCTGCGCGAGGACCTCGACCGGCTCGGCGACTCCCTGGTCGTCGTGGGCGGCGACGGGCTGTGGAACGTCCACGTGCACGTCGACGACGCGGGCGCGGCCATCGAGGCGGGCCTGAGGGCGGGCCGCCCGCACCGCATCCGCGTCACCTACCTGCACGCCGAGGAGCACCCGCAGGCGCCGTGCGCGGGACGCGCCGTGGTGGCGGTCACGGCGGCCGACGGGCTGGCCGAGCTGTTCGAGAGCTGCGGCGCGCGGGTGGTGCGCCGCGCGCCCGGCGCCGCGCCGCCGCTGGCCGTGCTGGCCGACGCGATCATCGCGGCGGGCGACGAGGTGGCGGTGCTGCCCAACGAGCCGGAGGTGCTGGCCCTGGCCGAGGCCGCCGCGGAACGGGCCCGCGACAGCGGCGTGCGCATCGCGGTCGTCCCCACCCGGGCGTCGGTGCAGTGCCTGGCGGCGCTGGCCGTGCACGACCCGCTGCGCCGCTTCCACGACGACGTGATCGCCATGACCCGGGCGGCGGGCGCCACCCGGTTCGGGCATCTGGAGGTCGCCGCCGGGGAGGCCATGACCAGCGTGGGCCTGTGCCAGCCCGGCGACGTCCTCGGCCTGATCGAGGGCGACGTCGCCATGATCGGCGCGGATCTCGCCGACGTGGCCCGGCAGGTGCTGGACCGGATGCTGTCGGGCGGCGGCGAGCTGGTCACCCTCATCGCCGGCGCGCACGCCCCGGCCGGGCTGGCGGCCGCGCTGGAGGACCACCTGCGCGAGCACCGGCCGGACGTGGAGGTCGTCGTCTACGACGGCCGCCAGGAGCGGTACCCCCTGCTCGTCGGGGTCGAGTGACCCCGCCTCTGACGGCGCCGCGCGGTAGAAAGGGGGACGTGGCGAAACTCGACGAGCCGTTGCGCAAGGTCCTGGGGGACAGGACGGCCAAGGTGCTGGACAAGGGCCTGGACCTGCAGACCGTCGGCGACCTGCTGCACCACTATCCGCGCCGGTACGCCACCCGCGGCGAGCTCACCCCGCTCAACGACCTGCAGGACGGCGAGCATGTCACGGTGATGGCCGAGGTCGTCAAGGTGCAGGGCCGCACGCTGAGCCGCAGCCCCGGCTACGTCCTGGAGATCACCGTCACCGACGGCACCGGCGAGCTGAAGCTGAGCTTCTTCGGCCGCAAGGGCTCCTACCGGCCCGAACGGGAGCTGTCGCCGGGCACCCGCGGCCTGTTCGCCGGGAAGATCAGCACCTACCGCCCGCGCAGCGGCCGCGTGCAGCGCCAGCTGGCCCACCCCCAGTACAAGGTGGTCGCGGCGCGCGACGCCGAGGAGGCCGCCCAGGAGTGGGCCGACGAGATCATCCCGATCTACCCCTCCACCAAGGGCCTGGACATCGAGACGATCGGCAAGTCCGTCGGGGTCCTGCTGGACAACCTCGACGGCCTGGGGCTGGGCGACGACCCGCTGCCCGAGCCGATCCGGCGCCGCTACGGCTTCGTCGGCCTGCGCGAGGCGTACGAGGGCATCCACCGCCCCCGCGACTGGGAGGAGCTCGGCCGCGCCCGCAAACGGCTGAAGTGGGACGAGGCGTTCGTCCTGCAGATCGCGCTGGCCCGGCGCCGCCGTGCCGCGAGCGCCCTGCCCGCCAAGGCGCGTCCCCCCGTCGCGGACGGCCTGCTCGACGCCTTCGACGCCCGCCTGCCGTTCGAGCTCACCAAGGGCCAGCGCCAGGTCGGCGACGAGATCGCCGCGGACCTGGCCCGCGAGCACCCCATGCACCGCCTCCTGCAGGGCGACGTCGGCGCGGGCAAGACGATCGTGGCGTTGCGGGCGATGTTGCAGGTGGTGGACGGGGGCGGGCAGGCGGCGCTGCTGGCGCCGACCGAGGTGCTGGCGCAGCAGCACTACCGGTCGATCACCGGGATGCTCGGGGAGCTGGCCCAGGCCGGGCAGATCGGCGGGGCCGACCACGCCACCCGGGTGGCGCTGCTGACCGGGTCGCAGGGCGCCAAGGCCCGCAAGGAGGCGCTGCTGGACGTGGCGTCCGGCGCCGCGGGCATCGTCGTCGGGACGCACGCGCTGCTGCAGGGGCACGTGCAGTTCGCCGACCTGGGCCTGGTGGTGGTGGACGAGCAGCACCGGTTCGGGGTCGAGCAGCGCGACGCGCTGCGCGAGAAGGTGTCCGGGGGGCGGCCCCACGTGCTGGTCATGACCGCCACGCCGATCCCCCGCACGGTCGCGATGACGGTGTTCGGCGACCTGGAGACCTCGGTGCTGGGGCAGCTGCCGGAGGGGCGGTCGGAGATCCGCACGCACGTGGTGCCCCCGGAGAAGCCCGCGTACTTCGCCCGCATCTGGGAGCGCATCAAGGAGGAGGCGCGGCAGGGCCGCCAGATCTACATCGTCTGCCCGCGCATCGGCGAGCAGGAGGGCGCCGAGGACGACGCCCCGGTGGTGGCCGAGGACGAGGCCGAACGGCGCTCCCCGCTGGGGATCATGGAGCTGCTGCCCCGGCTGGAGGGCGACCTGCTGGCCGGGCTGCGCATCGGCGTCCTGCACGGCAAGCTGCACCCCGACGAGAAGGACGCGGTCATGCGCCGCTTCGCGGCGGGGGAGCTGGACGTGCTGCTGGCCACCACGGTCATCGAGGTCGGCGTGGACGTGCCGAACGCCACCGTCATGGTGATCATGGACGCGGACCGGTTCGGCGTCTCCCAGCTGCACCAGCTGCGCGGCCGCGTCGGCCGCGGCACCCTGCCCGGCCTGTGCCTGCTGGTCACCGACGCCGAGCCCGGCAGCGGGTCGCGTGAGCGGCTGGACGCGGTGGCCTCCACCACCGACGGGTTCCGGCTGTCCCGGCTGGACCTGGAGCAGCGCCGGGAGGGCGACGTGCTCGGCGCGGCGCAGGCCGGGCGCTCGTCCAGCCTGCGGCTGCTCACGCTGCAGCGCGACGAGGACGTCATCCGCGCCGCCCGCGAGGAGGCCACGCGGCTGGTGGACGAGGATCCCGATCTGGCCGGGCATCCCGCGCTCGCCGACGAGCTGGCCGCCCTCCTGGACGAGGACCGCGCCGACTACCTGGAGAAGGCCTGACCTGGCACGGGCCGCGTCCGGTCCTGTGACGGACGCCATGGCGAGGATTTCCTATTTAATAGGTTGACTTGGTGGGTTTTTTCGATGACGATGGGGTCGTGTCTCCGATCCGGCCCCTCACCGCGCGCCTGCACGTCGACTTCCGGCGCCAGGCCAGCGCGTTGTGTCCGCGCCGCTGAACCGAGGTCCACAGGTTCCGACGGCACCGGAGGCATTCCCCCATGACGACCACCGACCACAGCGGGCCCGCCGAGCTGGACGGGCTCCTGCGCGACCCCGAACCAGAGGTGCGCGCCGCCGCCCTTCACGCCCTGGCCGGGAGGGCCCGCGCCGGCCGCGCCCCGCTGGCCGCAGGCGACACCTTCGCCTGGGCGCTGGCCGACGCCGATCCCGGCGTCCGCCGCGTCGCCGCCGACGCGCTGCGCGACCTGCCCGAGCTGTACCTCGGGGAGGAGGGCGTCGAGGCGCTGCTGCTGGCTCGGTCCCACAGCGTTGACCCGTATGTGCGCGAGGCCGCCGCCGAGGTGCTGGCCGTCCTCACCCAGACGGCCTGCGAGCTGTACGCGCAGGGTCTGCACGACGGGGAGCCGCACCTGCGGGTACAGGCCGTCCTCGGGCTCGTCGCCCTGCGCGCCGCGGCGGAGGTCGCCGACGCCGCCGACGACCCGGCGCGGGAGGTGCGGGTCGCGGTCGCCGAGGGACTCGCCAGGCTGGCCCGGCCCGCCGGGCTGCCCGCCCTGGAGCACCTGCTCGCCGACCACGACCCGGTGGTGCGGATGGCCGCGCTGGACGCCGCCGCCGGGCTGCGCGTGCCCGAGCCGCTGGCCGGACGCGTCGTCACCGCCCTCGCCCACCCCAGCTGGCAGGTGCGGCGACGCGCGGCGCTGGCCCTGGGCGCCGCCGACGACCCGGAAACGGCGGTCCCGCCGCTCGTGCGGGCGCTGCGTGACCGTATCGTGGACGTGCGACGCGCAGCGGTCCAGTCTCTGGAACGATGGGCTTCGCACCGACCGGACGTGCTCACCGCCCTCACCGAGGCGCTGGCCGATCCGGATCCGGGTGTGCGCACGCAGGTCCGCTGGGCGCTGGCCTGACGGCCGGCGGCGCACACGGGCCCGGCACGGGCCCGATACCGGCGTGGGCGGGGCGTCCTGGGGTGGGGACGCCTCGCCCGCCTTATCTCACGGCCGCCATCCGAGCGCCGCGATACTGAGGGCATGACGAGGGTCATTGCGGGGAGTGCCGGCGGGCGGCGGCTGGTCGTGCCGGCGGGGCGGGACACGCGGCCTACCAGCGACCGCGCCCGGGAGGGGCTTTTCTCCACCATCGGCGCGCTGCTCGGGCCGCTGGACGGGCTGCGCGTCGTCGACCTGTACGCGGGATCGGGCGCCGTCGGCCTGGAGGCGCTGTCCCGGGGCGCCGCGCATGCGCTGCTGGTGGAGTCGCATCCGCGCGCGGTCAAAGTCATCCGGGAGAACGTGGCCGCCCTGGGCCTGCCGGGTGCGCGCGTCTGCGCCGACCGGGTGGAACGCGTCGTACGGCGCCCCCCGGACGAGCCGTACGACCTCGTCTTCGCCGACCCCCCGTACGCGCTGTCCGACGACGCCGTGACGAGTCTCCTGGAGACGCTGCGGGACCAGCAGTGGACGGCCCCCGACGCCCTCGTCGTCGTCGAACGAGCGGCACGCGGCGCCCCGCCCCAGTGGCCCGAGGGCTATCTCGCCGAGCGGGACCGGCGTTACGGTGAGGCCGTGTTCTGGTACGGCCGCGCCGTGGAGCGGTCGTAGGAGCAACCGGCGCCCCTGGGGGTATGGCTCCGGATGATGCGCGGCACCGACAAGGCAGTGAGGCGGACCTGGGTCCTCACGGTCGTCATGGTGCTCGCGCTCATGGCCAACGTCACCTACCTCCAGGGCTTCGACGCCCAGAACCTGCGCGACGACCGGCTCAACGCGCGGCAGTTCCAGAACCGCAACAAGATCGCGCGCGGGCCGATCGTGGCGGGCGGCGAGCGGCTCGCCTGGTCGCGGCAGGTGCCCGGCGAGCGCACCTACCAGCGCCGCTACCTGGACAGCAGGGTGTTCGCGCCGGTCACCGGATACTTCTCGCGGTTCTCCCAGAGCGGCCTGGAGGACGCGGGCAACCACATCCTGGACGGCACCGACCCCCGCCTGGCCACCACCAGCCTGGTCGACCGGATCCTCGGCAAGAAGATCCCGGGCGGCACGGTGGAGGCCACCGTCGACCCGGACGCCCAGCGCGCCGCCTACCAGGCGCTGGCCGCCTCCGGGGCCCGGCGCGGCGCCGCCGTCGCGCTCGACGCGTCCACCGGCGCCGTTCTGGTGCTGGCGTCCACGCCGTCCTACGACGCCAACGAGGTGTCGACCTTGGACGCCGGGCGGGCCGACGCGGCGTTCCGCAGGCTCAACGCCGACCCTCTCAAGCCGATGCTGAACAAGGCGACCGGCGAGCTGTTCCCGCCCGGATCCACGTTCAAGGCCGTCGTCGCGGCGGCCGCGATGACCGCGGGCGCCGACGAGGACACCCGGGTCCGGGCGGGCCGCGCCTACCGGCCGAGGGGCGCCGGACAGGCGATCAACAACGACGCCGCCGACATCGGCGGCCAGTGCGACCAGGCGGCCATCCCGCTGATCGACGCCTTCGCCCAGTCCTGCAACACCACGTTCGCGTACATGGGGGCCGAGCAGCCCGGCAACGCCGCCGTGGCCGACCAGGCGGCCAGGTTCGGCTTCGGCGGCCGCATCGCGATCGCCGACGGCGTGAACAGCGCGGCCAGCTCCTACCCGCGCACCGACCAGCCCGCGTTGGCCGCGCTGGGCGCGATCGGGCAGGGCAGCACCGTCGCCACGCCGCTGCAGATGGCCATGGTCGCGGCCGCGGCGGTCAACGACGGGCAGGTCATGAAGCCGTACCTGGTGGACCGGCTGCTGGGCGCCGACGGGTCGCCGGTGGAGAAGACCCGGCCGCGCCGCCTGGGCCGCGCCCTCTCCGCCGACCAGGCCCGGCGGATGCGCGACATGATGGAGGCCGTGGTGCGGGAAGGTACCGGAAAGACCCTGCAAGGCAGCGCCGTGCTGGGCGGTAAGACCGGCACCGCCGACGTGGAGGGCGCCTCGTACAACGACCGGTGGTTCATCGGCTTCGGTCCGCGCTCCGACCCCCGCTATGCCGTCGCGGTGATGACCGAGGCCCCCGGATACGGCATCAACTCCGGCCCCATCGCGGCCCGCGTCATCGCGGCCCTCGGCTAGCCGGAAGCCGGGTGTGGCCGGCCGCGGGCGGGGCAGGAGCCCGGGTGAAAGCGCACCGAACGCGGTTTGGTACGGTCGCGCCGCAGGTCGCAACCGCGGGACCGAAGGGGCTAACCTCGTGCGCCGTGTCGTCTGTCCGGGATCGTTCGACCCCGTCACCAATGGGCATCTCGACATCATCAGCCGGGCCTCCCGCCTCTACGACGAGGTGGTCGTCGCCGTTCTGATCAACAAAGCCAAGAAGAGCCTGTTCACCGTCGACGAGCGCGTCGACATGATCGCCGAGGTCACCAAGGAGTACGGCAACGTCAAGGTGGACAAGTTCTACGGCCTGACCGTCGACTACTGCCGGGAGCAGAACATCCCGGTGATCGTCCGGGGGCTGCGCGCCGTCAGCGACTACGAGTACGAGCTGCAGATGGCGCAGATGAACCACCGCATCGCCGGGGTGGAGACGCTGTTCATGGCCACCAACCCCGAGTACGCGTTCCTGTCGTCCAGCCTCATGAAGGAGGTCGTGCGGTTCGGCGGGGACATCTCCGGGCTGGTGCCCGACATCGTCCACGAGCGGCTCGTCGAACGCCTCCAGGAGCCCACCGCCTGAACCGGCGCCGGACGCCCCGAGTCGCCCTGAGTTGGGTGCTGGCCGTACGGTTCGGTACCCTGGGAAATCGGCCTGGAGCGACGGCCGTGATCCACCATGCGTCACGAAAGTAGGAATCCTCTGTCCCGCCTCGACTCGACCCGCCCGCTGGTGCTCGACACCCGAGCGCTGAGCCGGCAACCCGGGTCGTCGCGTGAGGAGACCCTGGTCGTGCCCGCCCCGGAGGATTTCGGCGTCGAGATGGTGGGCGTTCCCGAGGGCGCGGACCTGGAACTGGACCTGCGGTTCGAGGCGGTGCTGGAGGGCGTGCTCGTGACCGGGACGGTGCGCGTGCCCCTGGAGGGGGAGTGCGCGCGCTGCCTGGACCCGATCGCCTCGACCTTCGAGGCGGACTTCCAGGAGCTGTTCGTCTATCCTGACACCCGCTCCGGCGGGCACGCGGAGGACGACGAGCTCCGACTCGAGGACGACCTCATCGACCTCGAACCCGTGCTGCGGGACGCGGTGGTGCTGGCGCTGCCGCTGTCCCCGCTGTGCCGGGAGGACTGCCCGGGGCTGTGCCCGGACTGCGGCGCGCGGCTGGCCGACGTCGGCCCGGAGCACCGCCACGAGGCGGCCGACCCCAGGTGGGAGGCCCTTCGGGGCCTGCTTCCCCCGGATCTGCCTCCGGGCGGGAGCGGACCACACGACCGACGAGAAGGAAAGCAGGAGGGCTGACGTGGCCGTCCCCAAGCGGAAGAAGTCGCGCAGCAACACGCGGCACCGGCGTGCGCAGTGGAAGGCCACCGCGCCGAACCTGATCGAGTGCCCGACGTGCCGCGACAAGAAGCTCCCGCACGTCGCGTGCCAGACGTGCGGCACCTACGACCGGCGGCAGGTCATCACCCCGTCGGCCTGACCTACGTACCACGGGGGGCGGATCCGCGCGCGGCGCGGCCGCCCCTTGAGGTGCTTTCGCCATCGACCACCCGGCGGGCCGGGTCCGGCGCGGGCGAGCGAGGTCGGGGACGGGCGCCCGAGGCCGTGGTGCACGCCGGGAAAGGCCCCCTGGGCCGGTCGACCGGCGCGCACCTCGTCTTCGCGGAACTCTCCTCGCCGCACCGTCCCGTGCCGTCCGGCCGGTCGCCCGCCGTGACGGCAGCCGCGGCGCACGCGGCTGCGGGGCCTTGCGAGGAGGGCCTGTGAGCGCCAAGAAACCCGAACCCGTGCCCGCCGACCGCGCCGAACTCGTCGCCGCGCTCGGCGTGGACGTCTCCGACGAACTGCTGGAACGGGCGCTGACGCACCGTTCGTACGCCTACGAGAACGGCGGCCTGCCCACCAACGAGCGCCTGGAGTTCCTCGGCGACTCGGTGCTGGGCCTGGTCGTCACCGACACCCTGTTCCGCGGCCACCCCGACCTGCCCGAGGGGCAGCTGGCCAAGCTGCGCGCCGCCGTGGTCAACATGCGGGCCCTGGCGGGCGTGGCGCGGTCGCTGGGCGTGGGCGCCCACATCCGGCTCGGCCGGGGCGAGGAGGGCACCGGCGGCCGCGACAAGGCGTCCATCCTCGCCGACACCCTGGAGGCGCTGATCGGCGCCGTCTACCTGGACCGCGGCCTGGACGAGGCGTCCGCGCTGGTGCACCGGCTGTTCGACCCGCTGATCGCCCGTTCGGCGGGCCTGGGCGCGGGCCTGGACTGGAAGACCTCGCTGCAGGAGCTGACCGCGGTCGAGGAGCTGGGCGTGCCCGAGTACCACGTCGCCGAGAGCGGGCCCGACCATCAGAAGACCTTCCGCGCGTCCGTGCGGGTCGGCGGCGTCACCTACGGCTCGGGCGAGGGCCGCAGCAAGAAGGAGGCCGAGCAGCACGCCGCCGAGGCCGCCTGGAACGCCATCCGCGAGATGGCCGTGCGGCGGGAGGCCGCCAACGGACCCGAGCGGGACGCGCCGGGCGGCGGCGCGCGCGACGTCTCCGGCAACGGCGCCGCCGACGACGGCGCGGGCACGTCCGGGCGCCCGTAGTCTGGCGACATGATCGGATTCGCCGTGCACGCCCCGGGGGCCCGGAATGCCTGAGCTGCCCGAGGTCGAGGTCGTCCGGCGCGGGCTGGAACGCCATGTGGCCGGCCGCACGATCAGGTCCGCCGAGGTGCTGCACCCGCGCGCGGTGCGCCGCCACGTCCCCGGCCCCGACGACTTCGCCGCCCGCCTGCCCGGCCGCACGGTGGACGTCCCGCGCCGCCGCGGCAAGTACCTGTGGCTGCCCCTGACCGGCCCGGGGAGCGCGTCCGGCGACGGCGCGGGCGAGGCGCTGCTGGCCCATCTGGGCATGAGCGGGCAGCTGCTCGTCGGGGACCCCGGCCGGGCCCTGGAGAAGCACCTGCGGATACGGATCGTGTTCGACGACGACGGGCACGACCTGCGGTTCGTCGACCAGCGGACGTTCGGCCACCTGATGCTGACCGAGCTGGTGCCCGACGCCTTCGCCCCGTCGGTGGCGGTGGCGACGATGGCGTCCGTCCCGGAACCGATCGCGCACATCGCGGCCGACCCGCTGGAGGACGCCTTCGACGACGAGGCGTTCTACCGGGCGCTGCGCCGCAGGCACACCGGGGTCAAGCGGGCCCTTCTGGACCAGTCGCTGGTCAGCGGCGTGGGCAACATCTACGCCGACGAGGCGCTGTGGCGGGCGCGGCTGCACTGGGCGCGTCCCACCGAGACCCTCACCCGCGCCGAGGTGCGGCGCCTGCTGGAGGCGGCGCGCGAGGTCATGACGGCGGCGCTGGCGGTGGGCGGCACCTCGTTCGACAGCCTCTACGTCAACGTCAACGGCGAGAGCGGCTACTTCGACCGCTCCCTGGACGTGTACGGGCGCAGGGACGAGCCGTGCCGGCGCTGCGGCTCGCCGATCCGGCGCGACGCGTTCATGAACCGCTCGTCCTACAGTTGCCCGAAGTGCCAGCCGCGTCCCCGCCGGGCGCGCTACTGAAGGGCCGTGGGGGAGGGCTGTGACCGACGAGGCGACGGTGCGGCTGACCGCGTGGGTGCGGGGCCGGGTGCAGGGCGTGGGGTTCCGCTGGTGGACGCGGTCCCGGGCGCTGGAGCTGGGCCTGGCGGGCAGCGCCACCAACCTGCGGGACGGCCGGGTGGAGGTGGTCGCCGAAGGGCCGCGTACGGCCTGTGAGCGGCTGCTGGAGCTCCTGCGCGGCCCGGGCGCACCCGGACAGGTGACCGGCGTCGCCGAGCGCTGGAGCGAGCCGCGGGGCGCCGTCGGCTTCGAGGAGCGCTGACCGGCGTCCCGGGGCGGGGCCGCTGACCTGCGGGAAGGCGGGCGGCGCGCACGCCGGGACGAGGACCCGATGATCGGGTAGGGAATTCCGGTTTGTACCTGCTAAACTAGTGACGACAGGTTGTTACCGGCCTGTGATGTGCGTCTTGACCAGGACACCGGCCGGTGCGACTCTAGACGATACGCGCACCAACACTTCGTTGCTCTTCGTGCGCGATCCCTGCTGGTTACTCAGCGTGGAGGACCCTTAGTCATGGCGAAGGCTCTACTCGGCCACGTCGGCGGTCCCGACCCCCGGATGGTCGCGGAGATGCGGCGCCTGCAGCAGCGCGTACGTGATCTGGAAGCCGAGCTGGTACGGCTTCAGGCGGAGAACGACGCGCTCGCTTCGGCGGCAGACGACGACGTTATCTCGCTCGGGGTGAAGGACCGCGAACCGGCGCTGACCTGATCGGCGCCTTTTCCATCGAAACAACACAGGGACGCCGAGTCGGGCGTCCCTATTGTTTTGCACCTTTTTACTGGTCGTTGGTGATGTTCCCCACGGGGCGGCACGTCCTCGGCACGCCGCGCGAGACGTTGCGGCCGGGCCCGGTGCCGCCCGAGAAACTCCAGGTGGGCCGGGGTGCGTCGCATCCGGTACGGCCCGTCGTGGCAGCCGCCGGACATCCCGCCCGCCGGACGTGACGGCATCCGCCGCCGGATCCGGCAGACCATCAGGGCGACGCCGCGTCCCTTCGCGACCGAACGGAAGCGCCCTTTCCTCGCGACCGCCTGTCCCGCCGGAACGGACGGAAGATCGCCGCGACGGCCGAGGGCAGCACGGCCGTAGCCGGGCGGCACCCCCGGCCTCGACCGGGCCGGCGCCGTCCACGCCCGGCCACCAGCGCCCCTCGCCGCGTCGGCAGTGCCGACCCCCTCCCCGGTCGCCGCTTCCGTAAACGCGGTTTCCGCCGACGACGTTCGGCTGATACGGGCGGACCCCGGCACATCGGGCGTGGCACATTAGAAGGGAACGGCAGCGCGGATGCCGGGCCAGGGGCGTCTTGGCCGGTATCGTTCGACAAGCTCCCGGCCCTGCCGCCGGGAATGCGACACGGGCCCGCCCGTCTGGGGGACGTAGGGGCGGCCCGCACAAAGAGCGTTTCGGGGGCGTGGCCCTGCGCGATCCGTCGAGGAGGACAGCGAGCGCGTGTACCTGAAAAGCCTGACGCTGCGCGGCTTCAAGTCCTTCGCGTCCTCCACGACCCTGAAGTTCGAACCCGGCATCACCTGCGTCGTCGGGCCGAACGGGTCGGGCAAGTCCAACGTCGTCGACGCGCTGGCCTGGGTGATGGGCGAGCAGGGCGCCAAGTCCCTGCGCGGCGGCAAGATGGAGGACGTCATCTTCGCCGGGACCGCCAGCCGCCCCCCGCTGGGCCGCGCCGAGGTCGTCCTCACCATCGACAACGCCGACGGCGCCCTGCCCATCGACTACACCGAGGTCACCATCAGCCGGCTGATGTTCCGGTCCGGGCAGAGCGAGTACGCCATCAACGGCGACCCGTGCCGCCTGCTGGACATCCAGGAGCTGCTGTCGGACTCCGGCATCGGCCGCGAGATGCACGTGATCATCGGGCAGGGGCAGCTGGACCGGGTGCTGCACTCCGGCCCCGAGGGCCGCCGGGCGGTGATCGAGGAGGCCGCCGGCGTCCTCAAGCACCGCAAGCGCAAGGAGAAGGCGCTGCGCAAGCTGGACTCCATGCAGGCCAACCTGACGCGCGTGCAGGACCTGGTCGGCGAGCTCCGCCGCCAGCTCAAGCCCCTCGGCCGGCAGGCCGAGATCGCCCGCCGGGCCGCGGTCATCCAGGCCGACCTGCGCGACGCCCGGCTGCGGCTGCTCGCCGACGACCTGGTCACCCTGCGCACCAGGCTGGAGCAGGAGGCCGCCGACGAGGCCGCCGTGCGGGAGCGGCGCGCCGAGACCGAACGCGCCCTGGCCGAGGCGCAGCGCCGCGAGGGCGAGCTGGAGGCCGAGGAGGCCATCGAGGCGCCCAAGCTGGCGCAGGTCCAGGACACCTGGTTCAAGCTGTCGGCGCTGCGGGAACGGCTGCGCGGCGTCGCCGACCTGGCCGCCGAACGGCACCGCAACGCCACCGAGGCGCACGAGGAGGAGCGGCGCGGCCGCGACCCGGAGGAGCTGGAGCGCGAGGCCGCGCAGATCCGCGAGCAGGAGGAGATGCAGCGCGCCGCCCTGGAGGAGGCCCAGGCCGGGCTGGACGGCGCCGTCGCCGAACGCTCCGGCGCCGAGGAGGCCCTCGCCGCCGAGGAGCGCCGCCTGCAGGCCGCCGCGCGCGCCGCCGCCGACCGCCGCGAGGAACTGGCCCGGTTGCGCGGACGTGTGGAGGCGCTGCGCAGCAAGGTCCACGCGGGCGAGTCGGAGATCGGCCGTCTCGCCGAGGCCCGCGCCGAGGCCGAGGCACGCGCGGAGGCGGCCCAGGCCGAGTACGAGGCGTACGAGGGCGAGGTCGTCGAGGACCCCGAACTCGTTGCCGAACACGAGCTCGCCCAGGAGACTCTGGCCACCGCCAAGGAAGCCCTTGAGGAGGCCCGCGCCGCCGTGGACGGGCCCCGCCAGCAGTTGAAGGCCGGCCGCGCGGCCGTGGCGGCGGCCCGCTCGGCCGACCAGGCCGCCCAGAAGAACGTGACGGCCCTGCAGGCCCGTATCGAGGCGTTGAACCTGACCCTGGGGTCGGCGGCCGACGGCGGGGAGGCGCTGCTCGCCGCGGGCTCCGACGGCTCCCTGCGTGGCGTCCTCGGTACGGTGGCGTCGCTGCTCACCGTGCGGCCCGGCTACGAGACGGCCGTGGCCGCCGCGCTGGGCGGCGCCGCCGAGGCCATCGCGGTCGGCTCGCTGGACACGGCGGAGGCCGCGCTGACGCTGCTGCGCGCACGCGACGCGGGACGTGCCGGCCTGGTCGTCGGAGGCGGGGTGGAGACGCCGCCGGACGACCGCGTCCCCGGCGTCGACTACGCGGCCGACGCGGTGACCGTCCCCGACGAGATCCGTCCGGCCCTGCGGCACCTGCTGCGCGACGTGGCCGTGGTGGACGACGTGGCGGCCGCCGCCGAGCTCGTCCGGCGCGAGCCGGGCCTGCGCGCCGTCACCCGCGACGGCGACCTCGTCGGCGCCCACTGGGCCCAGGGCGGCGCCGCCGGAGGCGCCCAGAGCCTGCTGCAGATGCGCGCCACCCTCGACCAGGCCACCGAGGACCTCGCCGCCGCCGAGGCCGCCGCCGAACGCAGCGCCGCCGACCTCGCCGAGGCCGTCGAGGCCGAGCAGCAGGCCCAGAGCGCCCTGGACGCCGCCCAGGCGGCCGTCAACCAGGCCCAGTCGGGCGTCAACCAGGCCCAGAGCGACCTGGACCGCGTCCGCGGCAGGCTGCGCGAGTTCGAGAGCAAGGCCGCCCAGGAGGCCAAGCACGCCGCCCGGCTGGAGGCGGGCGTGCGCGCCGCGCGCGGCGAGGTGGAGCGGCTCACCAAGGCGCTGGACGCGGCCAACGAGTCCCTGGGACGCGACGCCCAGGCCGCCGAGGAGCTGGCCCTGCGGCTGGCCGAAGCGGAGGAGGCCGCCGAGGTCGCCGACGACGCCGGGCACGACACCGAGGCCCGCGACGAGCTGGCGGCCCGCTGCCAGGAGCTGCGCGCCGCCGAGATGGAGGCGCGCCTGGCGGTCCGCACCGCCGAGGAGCGCGTCCAGGCCATCGCCGGCCGCGCCGACGCGCTGGAACGCGCCGCCCGCCGCGAACGCGAGGAGCGCGTCCGGGCCGAACGCCGCCGCGCCCGCCGCCAACGCCAGGCCAAGATCGCCCAGGCGGTGCTGTCGGGCGCCCGGCAGTCCTTGGACCGCATCGAGGTGTCGCTGTCGGCGGCGGTCGCGCAGCGCGAGGCCGCCGAACGCGCCCGCGCGGCCCGCGAGTCGGAGCTGAAGGTGGTGCGCACCCAGGTCCGGGAGCTGTCGAGCACCCTGGAACGGCTGGTCAACGTCGTGCACGGCAGCGAGGTCGCCCGCGCCGAGCAGCGGCTGCGGCTGGAGCAGATGGAGCAGCGGGCGCTGGAGGAGTTCGGCCTGGAGGTCGAGGCGCTGATCAACGAGTACGGGCCCGACCAGCCCGTCCCGCCCGGCCCCGAGGCGGGGGAGGACGCCCGGCCCGTCCCGTACGACCGGGCGGCCCAGGAGAAGCGCGCCAAGACCGCCGAACGCCAGCTCAACCAGCTCGGCAAGGTCAACCCGCTGGCCCTGGAGGAGTTCGCCGCCCTGGAGGAACGCCACGCGTTCCTCACCAACCAGCTGGAGGACCTGAAGAAGACCCGCCGCGAGCTGCTGGGCATCGTCAAGGAGGTCGACGACCGCGTTCAGCAGGTCTTCGGCACCGCCTACGAGGACACCGCCCGCGAGTTCGAGCGGATCTTCGTGCGGCTGTTCCCCGGCGGTGAGGGCAGCCTGTCGCTCACCGACCCCGAGAACCTGCTCGAAACGGGCGTGGAGGTCGCCGCCCGCCCGCCCGGCAAGAAGGTCAAGCGGCTGTCGCTGCTGTCGGGCGGCGAACGCTCCCTGGTGGCGATCGCGTTCCTGGTGGCGGTGTTCAAGGCCCGCCCGTCCCCGTTCTACGTGCTGGACGAGGTGGAGGCCGCCCTCGACGACACCAACACCCAGCGCCTGCTCACGGTGTTCGAGGAACTGCGGGAGAACTCCCAGCTCATCATCATCACCCACCAGAAGCGCACGATGGAGGGCGCCGACGCCCTCTACGGCGTCAGCATGCGCGGCGACGGCGTCACCCAGGTCGTCAGCCAGCGCCTGCGCGAACCCGAACCCGCCTAGCCCGCCCGCCTAGCCCGCCCGGCCTGCCCGCCCGGCCTGTCCCGGACGAGACGACCGGATGACCGTGAGCCGACTGGAGGATGGACGCCCAGGGCGGGTAGTGGACCGGTGGTCGGCGCATCGGCGCCGGTCTGGAAAACTGGGGACGCTATGGAGTATCTGATCCTCATCGCCGGGCTGACCGTCCTCGCGCTCGTCGTGGGCGGCGTGTTGTTCTTGCGGCCCGGCCGCCGCAAGCCCCGCCCGCCCGTCGAGCCTCCGGCGCCGCCCACCGTGACGGGCGCCGGCACCGTCACCGTCGAGGAGGAGGATCGGGCGGCGACGACGCTTGAGCGCGCGCCGCCGGTGGAGGCGCCGCCCGCGCCGCCCGCCCCGCCCAAGCCCGAGATCGAGGTCCCGCCGCCGTCGGCGGGACGGCTGGTGCGGCTGCGGGCGCGGCTGGCCCGGTCGCAGAACGCCTTCGGCCGCACCCTGCTCGGCCTGCTGTCGCGCGAGACGCTGGACGAGGACGCCTGGGAGGAGATCGAGGACACGCTCATCGGCGCCGACATCGGCGTGAGCGTGGCCCGGCAGATCACCGACGACCTGCGCACCCGCGTGCAGGTGCTGGGCGCCCGCACCCCCGAGGAGGTGCGCGCCCTGCTCAAGGAGGAGCTGGTCAAGCAGATCGGCCCGGACCTGGACCGCTCGCTGCGCACCGCGCGGCACGGCAACCGCCCGGCGGTGCTGCTGGTCGTCGGCGTCAACGGCACCGGCAAGACCACCACCTGCGGCAAGCTGGCCCGCGTGCTGGTCGGCGACGGCAACAGCGTGGTGCTCGGCGCCGCCGACACCTTCCGCGCCGCCGCCGCCGACCAGCTGGTGACGTGGGGCTCGCGGGTCGGCGCCGAGGTGGTGCGCCGCGACGAGGGCGCCGACCCCGCCAGTGTCGCGTTCGAGGCCGTCAAGACCGGCATCGACACCAAGGTCGACACGGTGATCGTCGACACCGCCGGGCGCCTGCACACCAAGACCGGGCTGATGGACGAGCTCGGCAAGGTCAAGCGCGTGGTGGAGAAGCAGGCCGAGGTGGACGAGGTGCTGCTGGTGCTGGACGCCACCACCGGCCAGAACGGCCTGCAGCAGGCCCGCGTGTTCGCCGAGGTCGTCAACGTCACCGGCATCGTGCTCACCAAGCTGGACGGCACCGCCAAGGGCGGCATCGTCGTGCAGGTGCAGCGCGAGCTCGGCGTCCCGGTCAAGCTGGTGGGGCTGGGCGAGGGGCCCGACGACCTCGCCCCGTTCGAGCCGGAGGCGTTCGTCGACGCCATTCTCGGGGACTGAGCCGGCGCTCCGTCCGCCGGACGATTCCGTCACATACGCCCCAGTGGCACCGCAGGTGCCGCTGGGGCGTTCTTCTTTGCTGGTTTCGGACGCCTGTCAAGGCGTGTTACGTCCGTCGAAGACGGCCGGAAAAAGCGAAACAACGGCCGGTGAGGGTTTCGAAACATTTCAGAAACATCCCTGTGGCGGGTTTCACACCGTAGAAACACAAGGGCCTTTCGGGTGAAACGGCTTCCTAACACGCTCTGAGCAGTCCAAGTTCCGTGTCGAGGAGGGACTCTCCCCGAGATGAAGATCGATAGCGGCAGTACCGCCTGGATGCTGGTGAGCACGGCGCTCGTGCTGCTCATGACGCCCGGAGTGGCCTTCTTCTACGGCGGCATGAGCCGGGCCAAGAGCGTGCTCAACATGATGATGATGAGCTTCGCCAGCATCGCCGTGGTGGGGATGATCTGGGTCGTGTACGGCTACTCGCTCGCCTTCGGCGACGGAGGGGGGCTCAGCTCGTTCATCGGGGGATTCGGCGACGCGGGCCTGGTCGGGCTGGAGAAGGCGGCCACGGCCGACGACGGCTCGGGCATCCCGCAGCTGGTGTTCGTGGCCTTCCAGGCGACGTTCGCCATCATCACCGTCGCGCTGATCAGCGGTGCGGTGGCCGACCGCGCCAAGTTCGGCGCCTGGCTGGTGTTCACCGTGGTGTGGGCGACCCTGGTGTACCTGCCGATCGCGCACTGGGTGTGGTGGTCCAACGGCGACGACAAGGCCGGGTGGATCTTCGACCTGGGAGCGCTGGACTTCGCCGGCGGGACGGTGGTGCACATCAACTCCGGTGTCGCGGCCCTGGCGCTCGCCCTGGTCCTCGGCAGGCGCAAGAACTGGCCGAAGGAGCCGAGCCGCCCGCACAACCTGCCGTTCGTGCTGCTGGGCGCCGCGCTGCTGTGGTTCGGCTGGTTCGGGTTCAACGCCGGGTCCGCGCTGGCCGCCAACGAGACCGCCGCGGTGGCGTTCATCAACACCATGGTCGCGACCTGCGCCGCCGGGTTCGCCTGGATCGTGGTCGAGAAGCTGCGCGACGGCGCGTTCACCACGCTGGGCATGGCCTCCGGCATCGTCGCGGGCCTGGTCGCCATCACCCCGGCCTGCGCGTTCGTCACGCCGATCGGCGCGATCGCGCTCGGCCTGGTCGCCGGCGCGGTGTGCGCGTTCGCGGTCGGCCTGAAGTACAAGCTGGGCTACGACGACTCGCTGGACGTCGTCGGCGTCCACATGGTCGGCGGCATCGTCGGCGCGCTGCTGATCGGCATCCTGGCCACCACGGCCGTCAACGACGCCGGCGCCGACGGGCTGCTGGCGGGCGGCGGGCTCGGGCTGCTGGGCAAGCAGGCGGTGGCCGTCGTGGCCACCCTCGCCTACTCGTTCGTGGCGACGTTCGTCATCGCCAAGGTCATCGACCTGGTCATGGGCTTCCGGATCCCCGAGGACGAGGAGCTGAGCGGGATCGACACCGCCACGCACGCCGAGACCGCCTACGATTTCGGCGGTGTGCCGTCCGGGACGTCGCTGGCCGCGGCCGCGTCCCACAAGTCCCCCGCCGTCTCCGAGGGCGGCGCCGCTTCGACCAAGAAGGTGCAGGCCGACGCATGAAGCTGGTCACCGCTGTCATCAAGCCGTTCAAGCTGGACGAGGTGAAGGCGGCCCTGGAGACCTTCGGGGTCAAGGGGCTGACCGTCAGCGAGGCCAGCGGCTACGGCCGCCAGAAGGGGCACACCGAGGTGTACCGGGGCGCCGAGTACAAGGTCGACCTGGTGCCCAAGCTGCGCGTGGAGATCCTCGTCGACGACGAGGACGCCGCCGACGTCATCGACGTGGTCGTCAAGGCCGCGCAGACCGGCAAGATCGGCGACGGCAAGGTGTGGGCCGTCCCGGTGGAGACCGTCGTGCGCGTGCGCACCGGCGAGACCGGCCCCGAGGCCCTGTAGGTCACCGCGTGGCCCTCGTTCACGGAACATCCGGGGGAGAGATCGAGGAGACCCGTTCGGCGACCGGCACGGGCGGCACCACGGACACGGCCCGCGCAGCACTGGCGGCTGCGCGGGCCGCGCGCGCCGACGAGCTGGACCGCTGGCTGACCGGTCTGTTGGCAAGGGAGCGCGTGCCGCACCGGGACGCCCCCGCGCGGGGGGTGGCCCTGCTGGCGGTGGGCAGCCACGCCCGCCGCGAGCTGACCCCGGGCGGCGACCTGGACCTGGTGCTGGTGCACGACGGCCACCCCGAGATCGCCGACATCGCCGACCGGGTCTGGTATCCGATCTGGGACGCGGGACTGCGGCTGGACCACTCGGTGCGCACGGTGACCGAGGCGCGGGCCGTGGCGCGCGCCGACATGAAGGCGGCGCTCGGGCTGCTGTCGGCCCGTCCGATCGCCGGCGACCGCGCCCTGGTCGGCGAGCTGCGCGCCGCCGTGCTGGCCGACTGGCGGGCCGACGCCGGCCGGCGGCTGGCCGAGCTGGCGGGCATGTGCCGCGAGCGCTGGCGGTCCCAGGGGGAGCTGGCGTTCCTGCTGGAACCCGACGTCAAGGAGGCGCACGGCGGGCTGCGCGACGTGCACGTCATGCAGGCGGTCGCGGCGTCCTGGGTGGCGTCGGCGCCCGGCGAGCGCGTCCGCGCCGCCCACGGCCTGCTGCTGGACGTCCGGCACGCGCTGCACGAGGTCACCGGCCGCGCCACCGACCGGCTGGTCCTCCAGGAGCACGAACCGGTCGCGCACGCCCTCGGCCTCCTCGACGCCGACGTGCTGCTGCGCGCCGTCGCCGAGGCCGCCCGGACGATCACCTACGCGGGCGACGACCTGTGGCGCCGCGTCGAACGCTTCTGCGCCTCCCGCCGCGGCACCGGCACCCCGCGCTCACTGCCGCCCACCGCCGAGACCGAGGCCCGTCCCGGCCCGGCGATGAGCGCTGGGGCGGGCACCGGGCGGGCGCCGGGACGCGGCGTGGCGCGCGGGGTGGAGCGCAAGCCGGTGGGGGACGGCGCCGTCGAGCACGACGGCGAGGTCGTCCTCGCCCGGGGCGCCGACCTCGACGACCCCGCCCTGGTGCTGCGCGTCGCCGCCGCGGCGGCCCAGGCGGGCCTGCCGCTGGCCCCCGCCACGGTCGACCGGCTCGCCGAACGCGCCGCGCTGCCGTCCGCGCCCTGGCCCGACGCGGCCCGCGACGCCCTCGTCGCCCTGCTGGGCGCGGGCGGCGCCGCCATCGGCGTGTGGGAGGCCCTGGACCAGGCCGGGCTGATCGTCCGGCTCATCCCCGACTGGGAACGCGTCCGCAACCGGCCACAGCGCAACCCGTTCCACCGCTTCACCGTCGACCGGCACCTGGTGGAGGCCGCCGCCGAGGCCGCCGCGCTCACCCGCGAGGTCGCCCGGCCCGACCTGCTGCTGGTGGGCGCCCTGCTGCACGACATCGGCAAGGGCTGGCCCGGAGACCACTCGGCCGGCGGCGCCGTCGTGGCCCGCGACCTGGGCGCCCGGATGGGCTTCGCGGACGGCGACGTGCGCGTGCTGGAGACCCTCGTCCGGCACCACCTGCTGCTGCCCGACACCGCCACCCGCCGCGACATCGACGACCCCGCCACCGTCCAGGCCGTCACCAGGGCGCTGGAGGCCGTTCCGGGACGGGAACGCGAAACCCTTGAGCTGCTGTCGGCGCTGGCGGTCGCCGACGCCAAGGCCACCGGCCCGTCCGCCTGGGGGAGCTGGAAGGCCCGGCAGGTGGCCGAGCTGTCCCGCCGCACCGCCGCCGCCCTGTCCGGGGGGACGCCGCCCCCCGCCCCTGTGCTCGGCCCCGAAACCCTGGCTCTGGCCCGCCACGACGGGGGCGCGGTGCGCATCGCGGGGTCGCGCGTCACCATCGCCGCCCCCGACCGCCCCGGGCTGCTGTGGCGCGCGGCGGGCGTGCTGGCCCTGCACAGGCTCGTCGTACGTTCGGCCCGAACCGTGTCGTCCCCCTCGGCCTCGTCCCGCGACACCGCCGTGCTGGACTTCACGGCCGTCCCCGAGTACGGCACACCGCCCGACCCCGCCGCGCTGGAAGCCGACCTGCGGCGCATGCTCGCCGACCGGCTCGACGTGGCCGAACGCCTGGAACGGCGCGCGCGGTCCATGCGGGTCCGTCCCGGCATCACCGTGCCGCCCCCGCGCGTCGGCATCGTCCACGACGCGTCCAGCACCGCCACCGTCGTGGAAGTCCGCGCCCACGACCGCCCGGGCCTGCTGTGGCGGATCGGGCAGGCCCTAGGGGAGTGCGGCCTGTTCGTGCGCGCCGCCCAGGTCGACACGCTCGGTGCCGAGGCGGTGGACGTCTTCTACGTCGTCGATTCGCAGGGACGCCCCCTCACCGACCCCGACGCCCTGGCATCGGTACGCCGACACGTCCTGGCCGCGCTGCGCTGACACCACCGTCAGGGGGTGGGGAGGCGGCTTCGGGGGCACAGCCGCCTCCCCACCCGGCTCAGGGTGCGTCCGGCCCGTGTCCGGGCCACCCGGGCTTGTCGGGACGCGGGCCAGGCCGGTGGGAACCCGACGGACGGCCGGTCGGCCTGTGCGGGGAGACGCCATCGGGCTTCTCCCCGAAGCCGGGGCTCGGGGTGCTCTTGGGCTTTTTGTTGCCGTTGTTGTCGTCGCGGCCCGTCGGCCTGGTGTCGACGGGGGGACGGCTGCTCTGCGCAGGGCTCCGCGGCGTGGACGCCCCGTTGCTTCCCTGCGGCGTCGGCCGCAGCAGCCGCGAGCAGTAACCGGCCACCTGGCCCTTGCTGCCCGCCGCCTCGGCGAGGTCGTGGAACCGCCGCGAACGCAGCGCCTTCGCCTTGTCGTTGTTGTCCAGGCCCGCGTAGTCGCGGCACTGCTCGACCAGTTTCGGGTCGGCCGCCGTCCCCTTGGAGGGGTTCGTCGTGCCGCCCGGCCGCGGCGGAACCGGCGTGGGCGCGGTCGGGGAGGACAGCGGTCTGCGGGACGAGGACGTGTCCTTACCGGCGGGCCCCAGGGGCAGGGTCCCCGTCCCCGCCGCCACCGCGACCCCGCCGCCGACCACCGTGACCAGCACCGCCGCAGCGATCTTCGCGGTGAACGCGCCGGCGAGCCGCGGACGGCCCCGCCCCGCCCGGTGCGACGCCGTGGCCCTGTGCGGCGCGGCGGCCCCGTGCGGCGCGGCGGCGCTCGCCGAGGACGCGGCGCGGAAGGCGGCGACGGCGGCCTCCTCGCCCGCCAGCTCCGAGTCCTGGGCGGGCGCGGCGGCGCTGGCGAGGAGCCGGGCGAGGGGATCGGCGTGCGGACCGTCCGCCGCGCCGTCGAGCAAATGCTCCGCTGCGGCGCGGTCGAAGTCCTGGCTGCCCGTACTCATTTCACTCTCTCCAGCGCCACATCCCCTTGAGCTGTCACACCCGGGCCCGTTCACGCCTGACCGGCCGTCGGGCCGCGCCGGTCCTCGGCGGGCCCGACGGTCCGCCG
>NZ_BAAAZG010000013.1:0-18649 GCF_039536785.1 Actinomadura miaoliensis | reverse complement strand
CGCCCGGCCCCGCGCCCCCCGCGCCCGGGCGGGGGCGCGGCGGCCCGGGCGGCTCCTCGGCGAGCAGCCGCCGCAGCTGGCTCTTGCGCCGCCCGTAGACCAGGTAGACCAGCACGCCGAGCGCCATCCAGACCAGGAAGTACGCCCAGGTCTGCACCTTGAGGTTGAGCATCAGCCAGCCGACCGCGCCGATGGCCAGCGCCGCGGTCAGCGGGGCCAGCGGGACGCGGAACGGGCGGTGCAGGTCGGGCCGGTCGCGGCGCAGCGCCAGCACGCCCGCCGGGACGAACAGGAACGCGAACAGCGTCCCGATCACCACCATCTGCTCCAGCGTCAGCACGTCGAGGGTCTGCGACATCACGATCGCGGCGCCGCCGGACACCCACGCGGCCCGGAAGGGCACGCCGTAGCGGCGCGTCTCGGCCAGCCCGCGCGGCAGCAGCCCGTCGCGCGACATGGAGAACACCACCCGGGTCAGGGCGATCAGCACCACGAGGATGACGGTGGTCAGGCCGAGCACCGCCCCCACGTCGATGACCTTGCCCATGACGCCCGCGCCCGCCGCGTCGAACGCGGTGGTGAGCACCGGCCCGGACGGGTCGAGGCGGGCGTAGGAGACCATCCCGACCATGGTGACGGCGACCCCGATGTACAGCACGACGGTCGTCACCAGGCTGACGATGATGCCGCGCGGGATGCTGCGCGGGGCGTCCCGGGTCTCCTCGGCGGCGGTGGCGATGAGATCGAATCCGATGTAGGCGAAGGCGATGGCGGGCGCGGCGGCCAGCACCCCCCAGATCCCGAACACCTGCGGCGTGCTGCCGGTGGCGGCGCCGAGCACCGCGTCCAGCACGGTCTGGCCGCTGCCGTCGGCGGCGGGCCGGGCCTCCGGCACGAACGGGCTCAGGTTGCCCGGGTCGAAGAACGTCAGGCCGACGCCGATGACCAGGCCGATCACCACCACCTTGGCCAGCACCATGAACCACAGCGTGCGCAGCCCGAGCCGGCTGCCGGTGGCCAGCACCCCCACCAGCAGCAGCAGGATGCCGAGCGCGAACAGGTCGAAGCCCTTGGGCTGGCCGACCAGGCCGGCGAGCCAGGACGGCACAGGGACGGCGAAGTCGCTGAGCGCCTGCGCGGCGAACACCGACCAGGCCCGCGCCACCACCGAGGCGGCCAGCAGCATCTCCAGGATCAGCGCCCAGCCGACCACCCAGGCCCACAGCTCGCCGAACGCCACGTAGCTGTAGGAGTAGGCGCTGCCCGCGACCGGCACGATCGAGGCCAGCTCGGCGTAGAACAGCGCGGCCAGCAGGCACACCACGCCCGCGATGACGAAGGAGACGATCACGGCCGGACCGGCCGCGGTGGCGGCCTGCACCCCGGCGATCTTGAAGATGCCCGAGCCGATCATGACGCCGAGGCCGAGCACGATCAGGTCGCGGGTGCGGTAGGCCACGCGCAGCCGGTGCCGGCCGCCGTAGAGCTGCCCGGTCGCCTGTTCGACGGGCAGACGCCGGAACATGTTGTTGCCCATGCGGTTGTCCCAGGGTCGTAGTGGTCCCCCCATGGCTGAACCCGCGCCGCTGTTCGCGAGCACAAAGCCTGGCGAAGTCACTAAGAGTTCACCAAGTTTGGGTAAAACAGCAATGGTTCCGGTCGTATTGGTGCTGTCTCGTTGCCTTTCGGAGATGAAACGACGTTCGGTAATTACATCCGCTAAGTCGCGATCTTGAAGTTTGCGCCATATGCCTGCCAACCGCCCTGGTCGCGAGGGGTGTCGGACCGGTTGCGATCCGTCCGCGTTGAGCGGGGTATGTTACAGCTGGATGACATGATCGTCGGGTGGCCGCCGGGACTCTGGCGACCTCCCGTGATCGATGCGACGGTGGAGCCGAGGTCCCCCCAGGGAGGTCATGTGTCACCGAGCGCGATGTCCCCGATCCCCGTCCCTCCCGTCCGATCCCGGCGCCGCTCGCGGCACCCCGGCCGCCTCCGCCGCCGCGCGGCGCTCGCCGTGGTCCTCGCCGCGACCGTGCCGCTGGCCGTGCCGGGCCCGGCCGCGCTCGCCGCACCTCCCCTGACCGCCCCGCCCGTCACCGCGCCCCCCGTGACGGCGCCGCCCAAGCAGCCGGTCGCCACCGGTTACGGCGGCGCGGTCGCCACCGTCGACCCCGACGCCAGCCGCAGCGCCATCGAGGTGCTCAGGCGCGGCGGCAACGCCGTGGACGCCGCCGTCGCCGCCGCGGCCACCCTCGGCGTCACCGAGCCGTACGTCGCGGCGATCGGCGGGGGCGGCTACCTGACCTACTACGACGCCAAGCGCCGCCGCGTGTACGCGCTGGACGGCCGCGAGACCGCGCCGCGGGCCATGCACGAGCGGTCGTTCGTCGACCCGTCCACCGGGCAGGCCATACCGTTCGACCAGGCCGTCACCAGCGGGCTGAGCGTCGGCGTGCCCGGCACCGTGGCCCAGTGGGACCTGGCGCTGCGCCGCTTCGGCACCCGCGACCTCGGCACCCTCCTGCGGCCCGCGATCGACGTCGCCGAGAAGGGCTTCGTCGTCGACCAGGAGTTCCACGACCAGACCGCCACCAACGAGGCGCGGTTCCGCGACATCACGCCCACGCGCAAGCTGTTCCTGCCCGGCGGCAAGCCGCCCGCCGTCGGCTCGGTGTTCCGCAACCCCGACCTGGCGCGCACCTACCGCGAACTGGCCAGGCGCGGGCCGGACTGGCTGTACGAGGGGCGGCTCGGCGAGGAGGTCGTGCGCACCGTCCAGAAGCCGCCGGTCGAGCCTGCCGCCACGCGCAACGTGCGTCCGGGGCTGATGCGGAAGGGCGATCTGGAGGCCTACAAGTCCACGTGGCGCGAGCCCACCCGCGTGTCCTACCGGGGGCTGGACGTCTACGGGATGCCGCCGTCCTCCTCCGGCGGCTCCACCGTCGGCGAGGCCCTGAACATCCTCGGCAACTTCCACCTCGACGCCAAGGACCAGGTGAAGGCCCTCCACTACTACCTGGAGGCGTCCAAGCTCGCCTACGCCGACCGCGGCCGGTACGTCGGCGACCCCGACAAGGTCGACGTGCCGCTCAAGGAACTGCTGTCGCGCGGCTTCGCCAGTGAACGCGCCTGCCTGATCAAGCCCGACCGGGCCGCCGCCGCGCCCGTCGCCCCCGGCTCCCCGGACGGCGACTACGCGCCCTGCGTCCCGCCCGGCGGCGCCACCCGCGCCCTCGCCTACGAGGGGCCGCAGACCACGCACCTGGCCGTCGCCGACAAGTGGGGCAACATCGTCTCCTACACCATCACCATCGAGCAGTTCGGCGGCAGCGGGCTCACCGTGCCCGGCCGCGGCTTCCTGCTCAACAACGAGCTGACCGACTTCACCCTGCAGCCGCCCGCGCAGGGCGCGCCGGCCGACCCGAACCTGCCCGGACCGGGCAAGCGCCCGCGCAGCAGCATGTCCCCGACGATCGTGCTCAAGGACGGCCGTCCGATGCTGGCCGTCGGCACGCCCGGCGGGTCCACCATCATCACCACCGTGCTGCAGATCCTGCTCAACCGGATCGACCTGGGCATGGACCTGCCCGCCGCCCTGGCCGCGCCGCGCGCCACCCAGCGCAACACCCCGCAGGTGTTCGCCGAGCAGGCGTTCATCGACCGGTACGGCACGGCGCTGGCCGCGCGCGGGCACCGGCTGGAGCTGTTCGCCGGCCCGCCCGCCGGGACGATCGGCGCCGCCGCCGGACTGGAGGTGCTGCGTCCCGGCCTGGTGCAGGCCGTCGCCGAACCGGTGCGCCGGGGCGGCGGCAGCGCCATGGTGGTCCGTCCGGCCCGCTAGGGCCGTGTTCGAGTAGGGCCGGGCCCCGTCCGGCGCCCGACCGGGCGCCGGACGGGACTACGCTCAACGGCTGGGGGAAGGAGTGGTCCATGGCCCAGGCGTACGTTCAGGTGACGACGACCACCGACTCGCGTCAGGAGGCGGCGGACCTGGCCAAGTCCGCGGTCACCGAACGCCTGGCCGCGTGCGCGCAGCTCGTCGGGCCCATCGCCAGCACCTACTGGTGGGAGGGCGAGATCGAGACGGCCGAGGAGTGGATGGTGGTGTTCAAGACCACCGACGACCGCTTCGACGAGCTGGCCACCCTCATCACCGAGGGGCACTCCTACGACACCCCCGAGATCATCGCCACCCCCGTGGTCGCGGGCAGCATGGACTACCTGGCCTGGGTGGCCGAGCAGACCGAGCCCCCCGAACCCGCCGAGGACGAGGACGACGTCGAGGACGTCGGGCCCGTCACCGACTGACTCGTCCCTGTGTGTCACAGTACGTACCGGGGTAAATAAGCCATCGGTTACTCCGGAGGAACGCTGTGGACGACGTGGACGACGTGGACTACGGTCTGTTCGGGCCCGGCTCGGTGACCTGGCGGGTCATGGGCGAGCCGGTGCTGTTCGTGGGAGGCATCCGGGCCCTGCTGCTGCAGGCGCTGCACCCGCGGTCGATGTGGGGCACCGCGCAGAACTCCGAGCTGATGGATCCGCGGGCCGCCTGGGCGCGGCTCGGCCGCACCGTGGAGTTCGTCCGGGTCCGCACCTACGGCACCCACGAGGAGGTCGAACGGGTCGGCCGCCGCGTCCGCCGGCTGCACTCCAGGCTCACCGGCCTGGACATGCGCACCGGCGAGGTGTTCCCCGTCGACGACCCGGAGAACCTGCTGTGGGTGCACATGGGCGAGGTCGACTCCTACCTCGACGTGGCGCGCCGCGCGGGCGTGCCGCTGAGCCGCGAGGACGCCGACCGGTTCGTCGACGAGCAGCGCCGCGCCGCCGCGGTCGTGGGCCTGGACCCGGCCGACGTGCCCGCCTCCGTCGCGGAGATGAAGGACTACTACGCGGCGATGCGCCCGCACATCTTCGCCTGCAAGGAGGCCCGGCAGGGGCTGGTGCGCATGTTCAACCCGGCCGTGCCCCGCCAGCTCATGCCGCTCAAGCTGGCCGCGCCCGCCCTGGCGACGCTCGTCGTCGCCACGCTGCCGCGCTGGGCCCGCCGCATGTACGGCCTGCCGGGCCTGCCCACCTCCGACCTGGCCGCCACGCTGACGCTCAAGGGGCTCTACCGCACCACGCACGTCGTCCCCGCGCAGTGGCGCTACTCGCCGGACGCCCAGCGCGCACGGCGCCTGACGCGCGAGTACGAGTCCGCCCAGGACGGCTGGGCCATCGCCTCCTGAGCCCCGGGCGTTCCCGCGCCCGGGGGCGCGGGGACGGGGCCGTGTCAGCCGCGGCGCATGAGGCGGCCCACCGCGGCCATCAGCTCGGTGGACATCTCGTCGCCCTTGCCCTCCTCGGCGCCCTCGGCCACGCAGTGGCGGACGTGGCCGTCGAGCAGGCCGAGCGCCACCTTGTCGAGGGCCGCCTGGATGGCGCTGATCTGGGTGAGCACGTCGATGCAGTAGCGGTCTTCCTCGACCATGCGCTCGATGCCGCGCACCTGGCCCTCGATGCGGCGCAGGCGGGTCTGCAGCTGGTCCTTGGTCGCGCTGTAACCACGCGTGGGGGTCTGGCTGGTGGCCATGGTCGTCCTCGCAATCGGCGGGGGCTCGGTCCTCGGGTCCCCACCGTGGGGCCAACCCCCACGGGGTATGGTATACCCCGGGCCCAAGAGGTCAGCCCCGCGCGAGACCGGGCGGGACGTTCCAGGCCGCGATCACCGGCCGGTCGTGCTCGCGGCCCAGCCTGGACAGGGTGCCGGTGTCCAGCGCGAACAGCCGTCCGGCGGCGGGTTCCAGGCCCAGCCAGCGCGCCGTGAGGATCCGCAGGACGTGGCCGTGCGCCACCAGCACCACGTCCCCGTCGCCGTCGAGGAGGGGACGCACCCGCTCCAGGACCGCGTCCACCCGCGCCCCGACGTGCTCGACCGTCTCCCCGGGATGCTCGGCGTCGCCGGGGACGACGCCGTCCTCCCACAGGTACCAGCCCGGACGCTCGCGCCGGACCTCGGCGGTGGTGATCCCCTCGTAGCCGCCGTAGTCCCACTCCCACAGGCCGGGATCGACGTCGTCGACGGTGAGCCCGGCCAGCTCCGCGGTGCGCAGTGCGCGCCGGGCCGGGCTCGCCAGCACCTTCGCGACGCGCAGCGACCGCACCAGCGGCGCCACCGAGCGCGCCTGCCGCTCGCCGCGTTCGGTCAGGGGCAGGTCGGTGCGCCCGGTGTGCCGCCGGTCGCGGCTCCACTCCGTCTCGCCGTGCCGAAGCAGGATCAGCTCGCCCATGGGGGTCATCATCGCCGGTCCGGCGAGGACGCCCCGCCGCGGGGGCCGGGGATCGGCTCAGGACAGGACGGACTCCAGGGACACGTGGTCCAGGCCGTGGGCCTCGGCGACGGGCCCGTACACCAGCGAGCCGTCGTGCGCGTTGAGGCCGAGGGCCAGGGCGGGGTCGTCGCGCAGCGCGGCGTGCCAGCCCTTGTTCGCGATGGCGACCGCGTACGGCAGCGTCACGTTGGTGAGGGCGTAGGTGGAGGTGTTGGGAACCGCCCCGGGCATGTTGGCCACGCAGTAGAACACCGACTCGTGCACCGTGTAGGTGGGGTCGGCGTGCGTGGTGGGACGCGAGTCCTCGAAGCAGCCGCCCTGGTCGATGGCGATGTCGACCAGCACCGAACCCGGCTTCATCGCCGCGACCAGGTCGTTGGAGATCAGCGTGGGCGCCTTGGCGCCGGGGATGAGCACCGCGCCGATCACCAGGTCGGCGGCGCGCGCCTCCCGCTCGACGGCGTAGGCGCTGGACATCATGGTGCGGACGCGGCCCTGGTAGATCGCGTCGATGTGGCGCAGCCGGTCCAGGTTGAGGTCCAGGACGGTGACGTCGGCGCCCATGCCGACCGCCATCTGCGCGGCGTTCAGCCCGGACACGCCGCCGCCGATCACCACCACCTTGGCGGGGGCCACGCCCGGCACGCCGCCGGGCAGCACGCCGCGGCCGCCGTTGAAGCGCATCAGGTTGTACGCGCCGACCTGCGCCGCCAGCCGCCCGGCCACCTCCGACATCGGGGCCAGCAGCGGCAGCGACCGGTCGGGCAGCTGGACGGTCTCGTAGGCGATCGCGGTGACACCCGCCGCCAGCAGCGCGTCGGTGCACGAGCGGGACGCGGCCAGGTGCAGGTAGGTGAACAGCGTCTGGCCGCGGCGGATGCGGTGGTACTCCTCGGCGACGGGCTCCTTGACCTTGAGCACCAGCTCGGCCTCGCCCCACACCTCGTCCGGCCCGTCCAGGATCTTGGCGCCCGCGCCGGTGTACTCCTCGTCCGGGATGGCCGAACCCAGGCCTGCGCCGCGCTCGACGAAGACCTCGTGCCCGTGGCGTGTCAGCTCGTGGACCCCTGCGGGGGTGATCGCCACCCGGTATTCGTGGTTTTTGACCTCGCGTGGTACGCCGACCTTCACAGTGCCCTCCGTCATCCTCGACCAGGGGATACGGCATAAGGGTGCGTGCTCGCCGCGCCGCCCTGCCATGTTCACTGTGTACGAGTATCCCCGCAGTTGCTAACACCATGTAAACGGCCTGTTAGGAGTTCGCGTACGACCAGAACGACCCGCCTCATAGGTCGCAAACGCCACATCGGTGCAGGTCAGGATGGGGCCGTGTGCGGTTCCAGCGAGGGGCGGGTGCGGGGGCGGGCGTCCCGGCCGGACGGAGGCGCGGGCGTGCGGTCAGACGTGCGGTCAGGCGCGAGGGACGGGTGCGAGGGCGGGCGAGGGGTCAGGTGCGGCGCGGGGGGCGCACCGGGAGCCACTCGTCGGCGATCGCGACGGTCAGCTGCTCCAGCAGCGGGCCGGCCTGCCGGACGCGGCGGTCGGCGTCCGGCTCGATGTCGGCCAGGGCGTACACGGCGTGGATGCGGGCGCGGCGCAGCTGCTCGCCGGTCAGCCCCCGGCGGTCGGCCACCGCGACCACCGGGACGCGGGCGCGGGCGGCGGCGCGGGCCACGCCGACGGTGCTGCGGCCGCGCAGCGTCCGCACGTCCAGCGAACCCTCCCCGGTGACGACCAGCCGCGCGCCCCGCGCCCGGTCGGCGAAGCGGAGCAGGTCGAGCATGAGCGCGGTGCCGTCCTCGACCCGGGCGCCCAGGAACGCCAGCGCGGCGAACCCCACGCCGCCCGCGGCGCCCGCGCCCGGCCGGTCCCGCACCGCCGAGCGCGACGCCGCCTCGGCCAGGTCGGCCCAGCGGCGCAGGCCCGCGTCCAGCACCCGGATCTCCTCGCGCCCGGCGCCCGCGTGCCGGGCCGCGAGCGCGGCGGCGCCGTTGCGGCCCAGCAGCGGCCCCGCCGAGTCGCCCGCCAGGATCACCTCCACGCCCGACAGGTCGGCCATGCCGCGCAGGTCGAGGGCGTGCAGGGAGCGCAGCGCGGCGCCGCCGGGCGGCAGATCCTTGCCGAGGGCGTCCAGCAGCCGCCCGCCGAGGCCCTGCACGAGCCCGGCGCCGCCGTCGGCGCACGCGCCGCCGCCGATCCCCAGCACGACGCGCCGGGCGCCCAGCCGCACCGCGTGCGCGACGAGCTGGCCGGTGCCCAGGCTGGTGGCGGTGAGCGGCTGCGGCCTGCCGCCGGGCAGCCGCCGCACCCCCGACGCCTCGGCCAGCTCCACCACGGCGGTGCCGCCGTTCAGCGCCAGGCACGCGGTCACCGGACGTCCCGTCGGCCCGCACACCTCCAGCTCCACCCGCCGCCAGCCGGACGCGACGGCGGCCGCGGCGGTGCCGTCGCCGCCGTCGGCGACCGGCAGCTCCACCAGGGGCACGCCGGGGCGGGCGCGGCGCAGCCCGGCGGCCAGGTGGCGGGCCACCTCGGGCGCCGACAGCGAGCCGGCGAAGCGGTCGGGGGCGAGCAGGACATGACCCGGCGGGGAGAGGTCGGAGGGGGTGTCCGGGGAGACCACAGCCACGCCTTTCACGCCGGGGTTCGGTGAAGCCTTACCTTCTGCTTACGTCATGAGGGCACTATTTGACACCCAGAACCTGCTCCACGACGTGCAAACCGAAATAGACGAGGAAGACGATCGAGATGACGGGGAGCAGCCAGCCCGCCTCACGCCACCGGCCGCGCGCGAGCTTGACCACCGTGTAGGCGACGATCCCGGCGCCGACGCCGTTGGTGATGGAAAAGGTGAACGGCATGAACACGATGGTGAGGAACGCCGGGATCGCCACGTCCAGGTCGTCCCAGTCCAGCTTGGCGACCTGCGTCATCATCAGCGCGCCGACCAGCACCAGGGCGGGCGCGGCGGCCTGGGACGGGACGGTGGCCGCCAGCGGCGTCAGGAACAGCGTCACCGCGAACAGCGCCCCGGTCGCCAGGTTGGCCAGCCCGGTGCGGGCGCCCTCGCCGACGCCCGCCGCCGACTCCACGTAGACGGTGTTGGCCGACGAGCTGGTCACGCCGCCGAGCGCGGCCGACAGGCCGTCCACCGACAGGATGCGGCCCAGGCGCGGGACCTCGCCGCGCTCGGTGACCAGCCCGGCCTCGTCGCTGATGCCGAGGATGGTGCCCATCGCGTCGAAGAACCCCGACAGCACCAGCGTGAACAGCACGACCAGCGCGGTGACGAACCCGGCGCGGCCGAACCCGCCGAACAGGTCGATCCGCCCCAGCAGCGAGAAGTCGGGGGCGGCGAACAGGCGCTCGGGCATCTGCGGGACGACCAGGCCCCAGGCGTCCTTCGGCACGGTGGCGACCGCCTCGATCACGACGGCCAGCACGGTCGCCGCCACGATGCCGATCAGGATGGCGCCGGGCACCCGCCGCACGTAGAGCACGATCATCACCAGCAGCGCGAACGCGAACACCACCGCGGGCCAGGCGGTCAGCCGCCCGCCGGTGCCCAGCGACAGCGGCGGGCTGCCCGCCTGCGAGCTGACGAACTTGGCGTCCACCAGCCCGACCAGCGCGATGAACGCGCCGATGCCGACCGCGATGGCGTGCTTGAGCGCCAGCGGGATCGCGTTCATGATCAGCTCCCGCACGCCGGTGACGGCCAGCAGGATGATGACCACGCCCTCCAGCACCACCAGGCCCATGGCCTGCGGCCAGGTCATCACCGGCGCGGCCTGGAAGGCCACCACCGCGTTGATGCCCAGGCCCGCGGCCAGCGCCAGCGGCGTGTTGCCGACCAGCCCCATGATCACCGTGGCGATCGCCGCGGACAGCGCTGTCATGGTGGTCAGCTGCGGGATCGACAGGGTGGCGCCGGTGACGTCCTTCGCCCCGCCCAGGATCAGCGGGTTCAGCACGATGATGTAGGCCATCGCGAAGAACGTGGTGACGCCGCCGCGCAGCTCGCGCGGCACGCTGGTCCCGCGCGCCGACAGCTCGAAGAACCGGTCGAGGGCGCCTCGGGGGGCCGGCGGGGTGTCGGACGGCCCGGGGGCGCCGGCGGGCGGCCTTCCGGGGCCGCCTGTGTTGACGTGCGACATCTTGCGCGCGCTCCGATTCCAGGGGGACGGACGATGGGACGGGTGCGAGTACCCCCGGGGGCGCACGGAGGACCGCGGGGCACAGGGTAACCGTTCGTTATCGCACCAGTCTGTCCCGGTCGGCCCGCGGTTCACCCCATCGGCGCCGGTCAGTCCGGCGGGGCGGGGTCAGCTGCCCCGGTACGTGCTGTAGCCGTACGGGCTGAGCAGCAGCGGAACGTGATGGTGCTGACCGGCGTCGGCGATCGTGAAGATCACGCAGACCTCGGGGTAGAAGCAGGTCTCGCCCCGTTCGGCGAAGTACGGGCCGGTGCCGAAGCGCAGCCGGTACGTGCCGTCCGCCGAACCGGCGTCCGGCGGGGCGGCCCAGCGTCCGTCGCCGTCGGTGGCCGCCTCGGCCAGCGACCGCCAGGTGTCGCCCTCGTAGCGGTCGAGCCGGACGGGGACCCCGGCCGCGGGACGCCCTCGCGCGGTGTCGAGGACATGCGTGCTCACACTCATGCCCCCATGTAATACAAGACCTGATGTACGAGGGGAGCCGGGCGGCCCCACAACATACGCCGCAAAATACGCCGCAACGACCGGCAGCGCCGTACGGGCCGCGCACTATACCCTGCCCTGGTGCGGGGTCTTCGGGTGACCTTCCGCGGCTGGAGTCATGAGGCGGTGGTGTTGCGATGGATCGGGAGACACTGGGGCAGCGCATCCGGGCGCTGCGCATCCGGCAGGGCATCAGCCAGGCCCAGCTGGCGTTCCCGGAGCTGTCCGACAGCTACATCTCACTGATCGAGAGCGACAAGCGGGTCCCCGCGCCCAGCGTCATCGACCTGCTGGCCACCAAGCTGAACTGCTCGCCGACCTACCTGGTCAGCGGCGTCAGCGAGGACGTGGTGGACGAGCTGCGCGTCACCCTGGACTACGCCGAGATCGCGCTGCAGAACGGCGCGCCCGCCGAGGCCCGCGCCCGCTTCGCCGAGGTGCTGGCCAACGCCGACGCCGTCGCCCTGCCCGACATGCTGCACCAGGCGCGCTGGGGGCACGCCCTGGCCCTGGAGGCGGCCGGCGACCTGGAGGAGGCCATCGCCGGGCTGCGCGAGCTGACCGAGGAGGCCAACCCCGAGGCGGACCTGGACCACTGGGCCCGGGTGCACGTGGCCCTCAGCCGCTGCCTGCGCGAACGCGGCGACATCAGCGCGAGCGTGCAGGTCGCCGAGGACGCGCTGCGCCGCCTGGCGGCCAGCGGGCACGACACCACCGACGCGGCGGTGCACCTGGGCGCGACGCTGCTGGCGGCCTTCATCCAGCGCGGCGACCTGGTGCGGGCCCGCCAGCTCGCCGCCCAGATCGTCGAGCGCGCCGAGCGCATCGGCAGCCCGCGCGCCCGCATGGAGGCCTGCTGGGAGGCTGCCTACGTCGCCGAGGTGCGCGGCGACTACGAGGAGGGCGTCACGCTGGCCGAGCGGGCGCTGCTGCTGGCGGGCGAGGACGAGGACCCGCGCAGCCACAACCGGCTGCGCGTGGCGTACGCCAGCCTGCTGCTGCGCGCCCGTCCCGAGCGGGCGGGGGAGGCCCGCGAACTGCTCGGCCGGGTCCGCGCCGAGATCAACACCAGCGCCGACGGGGAGATCGACGTGGCGTGGTGCCTGACCGAGCTGGCCCGCGCCGAGACCGCCCTGGGCCGCCCCGCCGAGGCGGTCGCGCTGGCCGAGGAGGCCTTGGAGCTGCTCGGGGACGCCCCGCGCCGGGCCACCGCCGGGGCGCTGACCGTGCTGGGCGAGGCCCTGGTACGGACGGACCGCCGCGACCGCGCCGTCGAGGTGCTCACCAGCGCGGCCACCCACCTGGAGGAGATGGAGTCGTCCCGGGTCGCCGCCCAGACCTGGTTCGACCTGGCCGAGCTGCTCGCCGAGACGGGCGCCGCCGAGGAGTCGCGCCTGGCCGCCTACCGGCGGGCGCTCGCCTGCGCCGGGGTCTAGCCCCGGCGGTGCGAACCGCGGCGAATACGGCGGAACCGCCCGCTCGATGATCGCGTCCGTGAGTATTGTCGCGGTCCAAACGAGTGGGGAGTGGCCGGAGGATGTTCGGTGTGGTTCGTCCGTGCAGGCATGTGCTGTGCGGGTCGCTGTTCGAGGATTGGTTGGCGCATCTGTGCGGGTTGTGCCTGACGTTGCGTGGTGAGCATGGGCAGGCGGCTCGTCTGGTGACCAACTATGACGGGTTGTTGGTGTCGGTGCTGGTGGAGGCGCAGTGTCCGGAGTTGTCGCCGCGTCGTAAGGCCGGGCCGTGTGCGTTGCGGGGGATGCGTGGTGCCGAGGTGGTGTCGGCGCGGGCGGAGGGTGCGCGGCTGGCGGCGGCGGCGTCGCTGCTGCTGGCGGCGGGCAAGACCCGTGATCATGTGGCCGATGGAGACGGCGCGTATGCGCGGCGGGTGGTGGCGGCGGCTGCGGGGCGGATGGCGGATCGGTGGGATGCCGCGGGGGCGCGTACGGGTGCGGCGGTGGGGTTCGATCCGGGGGTGTTGCGGGAGGCGGTGGCGCGGCAGCCGTTGCTGGAGGCCGCCGGGGGTCTGGGGTTGCTGGAGTTGACCGAGCCGGCGGAGACGGCGGTGGCGGCGGTGTTCGCGCATACGGCGGTGCTGGCGGGGCGGGAGGGCAACGCCGAGGCGCTGGCGGAGGCGGGGCGGTTCTTCGGCCGTATCGCGCATCTGGTGGACGCGGTGGAGGACCTGGCGGACGACGTGGCCTCGGGTGCGTACAACCCGCTGGTCGCTACGAACACTGGTCTGGATGAGGCGCGTCGTTTGTGTGATGAGGCGGCGCACGGGTTGCGGTTGGCGTTGGCGGATGTGCAGATGCAGGACCGGCGGTTGGTGCGGGCGCTGCTGGATCGTGAGGTGGCCCGTTCGGTCGACCGGGTGTTCAACGCCTACCCGCCGGGCGGCTACGGCCCGCAAGGCCCGCAGGGCCCGTACCCGCCACAGGGCCCGTACCCGCCACAGGGCGGGTACCCGCCCCCGCCGCCCCACGGCGGACACGGCGGGTACGGCGGTGGCCATGGAGCCGGCGGTCATGGTGGCGGTGGCGACTACCCGCCGATCGGTGGGGGCGGCGGAATCTTCGATGGCGGTCTGTCCGGCGGCAAGGGGCGCCCCCAGCGTCCCGGACTCCCGATCCCGTGCTTCACCGGCACGCTGGTCTGCCTCACCTGCGGCGTCTACCAGCCGAAGTGGAGCAAGCACCACGGCAAGAAGTTCTCCGACCGCTGCTGGTGCACGCGGCACTGCGGCGACTGCGACTGCTGTGACTGCTGCGACTGTGGGTGCGACTGCTGAGCCCACGCCAGCCCATGCCGGCGCCGCACTCTTGACCAAGCGCACGCTTGGGTGACACGCTCGCGGCGTGGCGAGGGCGACGTTCGCGGAACTGCTGCTGGAACGCGCCGGCGACGACCACGCCGGCCTGCGCTTCGAGGACGAGTCGTACACCTGGGCCGAGACCGTGCGCGCCGCTGGGGCCCGGGCACGGATGCTGCGCGAGCTGTGCTCGGGCCCCGGCGACCGCCCGCCCCATGTGGGCGTGCTGCTGGAGAACGTGCCCGAATACGTGTTCTGGCTCGGCGGCGCCGCGCTGGCGGGGGCGACGCTCGTCGGCGTCAACCCCACCCGGCGCGGCGCCGAGCTGGCCGCCGACATCCGCCACACCGACTGCGACCTGATCGTCACCGACTCCGCCCACGCCCCGCTGCTGGACGGCCACTACACCGGTCCCACGCTCCGCGTGGACGACGCCGCCTACCCGGCCGCGCTCCCGGACGGCGACCCCGCCCCCGTGGACGTCGCACCGGGTGACCGGCTGCTCCTGCTGTTCACGTCCGGTTCCACGGGCCGGCCCAAGGCGGTGATCTGCAGCCAGGGCAGGCTGGCCGACATCGCGCGGCGGTCCGCCATGATGGGCCTGGGCCGCGGCTCGGTCACCTACTGCGCGATGCCGCTGTTCCACGGCAACGCGATCATGGCGAACGTGGCGATGGCCGCGCACGCCGGCGCCACGGTCGCGCTGCGCCGCCGCTTCTCCGCCTCCGGGTTCCTGGACGATGTGCGCCGCTTCGGCGTCACCTACTTCAACTACGTCGGCCGCGCCCTGGCCTACGTCCTCGCCACCCCCGAGCGCCCCGACGACGCCGACAACCCGCTGGAGGCCGCGTTCGGCACCGAGGCGTCCGCCCAGGACATGGCCCGGTTCGCCGAGCGCTTCGGCTGCCGGATCATCGAGGGGTACGGGTCCAGTGAGGGCGCCATCTCCCTGCGCAAGACCCCGGACACGCCGCCCGACGCGCTCGGCGTCCCCCAGGACGGGCTCGAAGTCGCGATCCTGGACCCGGACACCGGCGCCGAGTGCCCGCGCGCCCGCTTCGGCCCCGACGGCGCGCTGCTCAACGCCGACGAGGCCATCGGCGAGATCGTCGGGCTGCGCGCCGCCGCCGCGTTCGAGGGCTATTACAACGACCCGGACGCCGACGCTGAACGCGTCCGCGACGGCGCCTACTGGAGCGGCGACCTCGGCTACCGCGACGCCGGCGGCTTCTTCTACTTCGCCGGACGCGGCGCCGACCGGCTGCGCGTGGACAGCGAGAACTTCGCCGCCGCGCCCGTCGAGCGCATCCTGTCCCGCTGGGCCCCGGTGGTGATGTGCGCGGTCTACCCGGTGCCCGACCCCCGCACCGGCGACCAGGTGATGGCGGCGCTGGAACTGGACGGACGGCCGTTCGACCCTGGGGCGTTCGCCGCCTTCCTGGCCGCGCAGCCCGACCTGGGCACCAAGTGGGCGCCGCGGTTCGTCCGCGTGGTGCGGTCCATGCCGCTGACCGCCACCGGCAAGGTCGACAAGCGCCCGCTGCGCCGCGCGCACTGGGAGACCGGCGACCCGGTCTGGTGGCGTCCCGGCCGGGACCTGGTCTACCGCCCCCTGGACCACGCGCGCGCCGCGGCACTGCGCGCGGAGTTCGCCGCACACGGCCGCGCCCACGTGCTCACCGCACTTTGACCCCTGGCGCGGCCACGGGGGACCCTCAGTAGGGTTGGGACAGGCCCCGTACCGACTCTGGAGAATCCCGGCCGCCCATGAACATCGACATGCTGCGTCGCGCGCCGCGCCGCCTGCTCGGCGCCGGCACGGCCCTGGCATTGGCGTTCGCGGGGCTGCTCGCGACGCCCGCGTCCGCCCACACACTGTCACCCGGCCACGGCACGGTCCCGTACGCGCAGAACGACGGCGCGGAGGGCGGCATCCCGTGGCTCATGATCGTCATCGGGCTGGTCGTCGGGATCGGCATCGGCATGGCGATGGTCTTCCGCGCCAAGCGCGGAGCGGAACGCGACCGGCGGGACCGCACGACGGGGTCCCGGGACAACGGATCGGTGGGCGGTGGCGACTAAGGACACCGGGACGGCGGCGGACACCGGCACGGCGGCCGTCCTGCGGGTCGGGGTGGTGGCCCTGGCCGCGGGCCTCGCCGTCCTCGTGGCGGGCCTGGTCCTCGGCGGGGCCGTCGCGGAGAAGGTCATCCCCGGGCTGGCCGACGCGGGCGCGCTGACCCGCTGGGGCCTGCCCGTCTCGCGGCTGGCGATGAACCTCGGCGCGGCGCTGACCGTCGGCGCGCTCCTGGCCGCCGCCGCGCTGCTGCCCCTGGAAGGCGGCAAGGGCAAGGAGGCGCCGCGCCTGTCGCGGGACGCCCTCGACTACCTGCGCGCCGCGTCCTGGGCGGCCACCGCGTGGGCGGCCGCCGCCGCGGCCACGCTCGTGTTCACCGTCGCCGACGTGCTCGGCCAGCCGGTCGGGGAGATCCTCACCGGCAGCGAGCTCAGCAACTACGTCGGGCAGCTGCCGCAGGGCACCGCGCTCATGCTGGTGGTGCTGCTGGCGGTGGTCGTCGCGCTGCTGGGCCGCACCACCACCACGCCGGCGGCGGCGTTCGGCCTGCTGGCGGTCGCCGGGATCGCGCTGCTGCCGCCCCCGCTGACCGGCCACTCCTCCTCGGCCGCCAACCACTCGGTCGCCGTCACCGGCGTCGCCCTGCACGTCGCCGCGGCCGCGCCCTGGGTGGGCGGACTGGCCATGCTGGCCGCGCACGGGCTGACCCGCCGCGCGCGGCTGGACGTCATGGCCGACCGGTTCAGCCGCATGGCCCTGTGGTGCTACGTCGCCGTCGGCGTCAGCGGCCTGGTGAACGTCATCGCCCGCCTGCCCGACCCGGCCGAGCTGGTCGGCACCGACTACGGCCGGCTGGCCCTCGGCAAGATCATCGCGTTCGCCGCGCTCGGCTGGTTCGGCTGGTGGCACCGGGGCCGCACGGTCCCCGCCGTCGCCGACGGCAGGCCCTGGGCGCTGACCCGGCTGGCCAGTGTCGAGATCGCCGTCATGGCCGCCACCATGGGCCTGGCCGTGGCGCTGGCCCGGACCGCGCCGCCCGCCCCCGCCACCGACGAGACGCCCGCCGAGGTGCTGCTCGGCTTCCCGGTCCCGCCGCCGATCACGGTCGGCCGGCTGGCGACGCTGTGGACGTTCGACCTGTTCTTCGCCGCGCTGGTGGTCGTGCTCGGCGGCCTGTACCTGGCGGGCGTGGTGCGGCTGCGCCGCCGCGGCGACTCCTGGCCGGTCATGCGCACCGTCGCGTGGCTGTTCGGCCTGCTCACGATCGTCGCCGTCACCCAGACCGGCGTCGCCCGGTACGCCCCGGTGATGTTCAGCGTGCACATGGCCGAGCACATGGTGCTGTCCATGCTGACGCCGATCTTCCTGGTGGCCGGGGCGCCCGTCACGCTGGCGCTGCGCGCCCTGCGGCCCGCGCGTGTCCGCGGCGACCGGGGCCCGCGCGAGTGGCTGACGGCCCTGCTGCACAGCCGCTACACCGCCGTCGTCGCGCACCCGGGCGTCGCCACCGTGATCTTCGTGGCGAGCACGTTCGTGCTGTACTTCACGCCGCTGTTCCAGGCCGCGATGCGCAACCACCTCGGACACATCGCGATGACCGTGCACTTCCTGGTGGCCGGGTCGCTGTTCTTCTGGGTGCTGATCGGCGTCGACCCGGCGCCCCGGCGGCTGCCCTACCCGGGGCGCATCCTGCTGCTGTTCGTCACCATGCCGTTCCACGCGTTCTTCGGCCTGGCGCTGATGAACCTCGGCGAACCCCTGGCGCGGGGCTGGTACAACGCCGTCTACCCGTCGTGGGCCACCTCGCTGCTGAAGGACCAGCACACCGGCGGCGCCATCGCCTGGGGCTTCGGTGAGATCCCCACGTTCATCGTGCTGGTGTTCCTGGCGTTCCAGTGGTTCTTCGCCGACCAGCGGCAGGCCCGGCGGCTGGACCGCAAGGCCGACCGCGCCGCCGAGCGCACCGCCGAGCGCGCCGCGCGCGGCGAGACGGCGGCGGCCGAGGACGACGAACTGGCCGCCTACAACGCCCGTCTCGCCAAGCTGGCCGAACGCGACCAGCAGGCCCGGACGCCCCGCCGGGCCGGGGGAGCCGGCGGCTCGGGCATCCCCCGCGCGGGGGAGGGGGACGGTTCCACGGTGTGACGGCGGCCCCGGGCGCGTCTGGGAGGATCGGGGCGTGTCCCCCCTCCTCCGGCCGCTGGTCGACCGCACCACCTGGCGGCGCTGGTCCTACCTGGTCGCGGGCGGCGCGCTGCTCATGCCGTACTGGTTCCTCGGGATGGGCGTGGTGCCCGTCCTGCGGCTCGGCCCGCCGATCGTCCAGGGCGTGCTGATCGCGTTCGTGCTGCCGTTCGCCGGCACGTTCGTCACCGGCCTGGTGCCCGCCGTGCGGCTGCTGGAGGGCGCCGCCGCCCGCGAGCTGCTGGCCGGGCCGATGGCCGGGCTGACCGTCGGCAGGCCGGGCGGCTGGGAGAGCCGGCTGCGCTCGGGCGTCTGGTTCTTCCTGCACCTGCACGTGGGCGTGATCGTCAGCGGGCTGAGCCTGGCCGTCCCGCCGTTCGCCGTCGCGCTGTCGCTGATGCCCGTCATCGGCGGCGACCACGCCCTCCTCACCACCTGGGGGTGGCGCGCGGACTGGCCCGCCTGGCTGGGCCCGGCCGCGGGCCTGCTGGCGCTCGCCGCGCTGTGCGCGGTGATCGTGGCGGCGGGCGCGCTGCTGGCCCGGCTGGCGCCGCGCCTG
>NZ_BAAAZG010000012.1:194665-198233 GCF_039536785.1 Actinomadura miaoliensis | reverse complement strand
CAGCGCCATGCCCCACGGTCCGTGCGGCGCCGCGCGCCGCGCGGAGGCGGCCCGCAGCCGGGCCGTGACGGCGAGCACGCCCGCGTCCCGCATCTCCCCTCCCGCCAGGTCCAGCCGGATCCGTCACCAGGACGAATCTGCTGCACGAAGGGGATCGTGTCACGTCGAGTGTCCAGACCGTTACACAACGACGCCCGGGAGTGTCAGGACGCGGGTCAGCCCGGTGCCCCGCGCGGGGGCGCCGCTCAGGCCGGCGGCTGGTCGTCGGTGGCGGCGGTGTCGGCGTCGGCGGCGGAGGCGCCGTTGTGGGCGACGGCGGCCTTGGCGACCTCGTCGGTGGCGCTGACCGTGGCGTTCTCGGGGAAGTGGCAGGCGGTCAGGTGCCCCGGGCTCAGCTCCACCAGCGGCGGCTCGATCTGCTTGCAGATGTCCTGCGCCTTCCAGCAGCGGGTGTGGAAGCGGCAGGCCGGCGGCGGGTCCAGCGGGCTGGGCACGTCGCCCTGCAGGCGGATGCGTTCGCGGTCGCCCCGCCTGGCCGGGTCGGGGATCGGCACGGCCGACAGCAGCGCGTTGGTGTAGGGGTGCATCGGCCGCTCGTACAGGTCGTCGCGGTCCGCCAGCTCGACGATCTTGCCGAGGTACATGACGGCGACCCGGTCGGAGATGTGCCGCACCACCGACAGGTCGTGCGCGATGACGACGTAGGTCAGGTCCAGCTCGTCCTGCAGGTCCTCCAGCAGGTTCACCACCTGCGCCTGCACCGACACGTCCAGCGCCGACACCGGCTCGTCGGCCACGATCAGCTTGGGCCGCAGCGCCAGGGTGCGGGCGATGCCGATCCGCTGGCGCTGCCCGCCGGAGAACTCGTGCGGGTAGCGGTTGTAGTGCTCGGGGTTGAGCCCGACCAGCTCCAGCAGGTCCTGCACGGCCTTCTTGACGCCCTGCTCGGTCTCGATCTTCTGCAGCCGGAACGCCGCCCCGACGATCGACCCGACCGTCTGCCGCGGGTTCAGCGACGAGTACGGATCCTGGAAGATCATCTGGATGTCCCGGCGCAGCGGGCGCAGCTGCCGCTGGGACATGTGGGTGATGTCCTGGCCCTCGAAGGTGATCGAGCCGAAGCTCGGCTCCAGCAGCCGCATGATCATGCGGCCGGTGGTGGTCTTGCCGCAGCCCGACTCGCCCACCAGGCCCAGCGTCTCGCCCTTGCGGACCGAGAACGACACCCCGTCCACGGCCTTGACGGCGCCGACCTGCCGCCGCAGCAGCCCGGCGGTGACCGGGAAGTGCTTGCCGAGCCCCTCCACCGACAGCAGGGTCTCGCCCTCGGTGACGGTCTCGGTCTCGGCCGCGGTTGTCTTGGTGCTCACAGTGGTCCCACCCGTGCTCGTCACAGTTTCGGCGCGATCTCGGTGTTCCAGATCTCCCGCCGCCTGCTCAGCGGCAGGTGGCAGGCGACCTTGTGGCCCGGTTCCACCTCGCGCAGCTCCGGCCGTTCCGTCTCGCTCTTGCCGTCGTTCAGCTCGGCGTAGGCGCAGCGCGGGTTGAACGCGCAGCCCTGCGGCACGTTGATCAGGCTCGGCGGAGTGCCCTTGATCGGCATGAGCCGTTCCGCGCGGGCCCGGTCCAGCCGCGGCATCGACCCCAGCAGGCCCCACGTGTAGGGGTGCAGCGGCCGGTGGAAGGCGTCGTCGACGGTGGCGTACTCCACGCAGCGGCCCGCGTACATCACCAGGATGTCGTCGGACAGCTCGGCCACCACCCCCAGGTCGTGGGTGATCATGATGACCGCGGAGTTGAACTCCTGCTGCAGGTCGCGGATCAGGTCCAGGATCTGCGCCTGCACCGTCACGTCCAGCGCGGTGGTGGGTTCGTCGGCGATCAGCAGTTCGGGGTCGCACGACAGCGCCATCGCGATCATGGCGCGCTGGCGCATGCCGCCGGAGAACTGGTGCGGGTAGTCGTCCACCCGCCGGTCCGGGCGGGGGATGCCGACGCGGCCGAGCATGTCGATGGCGTGCTTGCGGGCGACCTGCTTGGAGACGTCGTTGTGGATCCGGTACGCCTCGACGATCTGCTGGCCCACCGTGTAGAACGGGTGCATCGCCGACAGCGGGTCCTGGAAGATCATCGCCATGTCGCGGCCGCGGAGCCGGCGCACCTCGTCGGGTGAGGCGCCGACCAGTTCCTTGCCGTTCAGCCAGATCTCCCCCGACACGCGGGCGTTGCGCCGGTTGTGCAGGCCGAGGATGCCCAGGCTGGTGACGCTCTTGCCGGATCCGGACTCGCCCACGATGCCCAGGGTCCTGCCGCGTTCGAGCTGGAACGACAGCCCGTCCACCGACTTGACCAGGCCGTCGTCGGTCGGGAAGTGGATGCGCAGGTCGCGCACCTCGAGGAACGCCGTCGGCGGCCGGGACCCGGCGGTCTCGGCGACCGTCTCGACGGCCCCGCCGTCCTTGCCCTTGCCAGCCGTGCCGGTCTCGGCCTTGCCGGTCTCGGCCTTGCCGGCCTTGTCCTTGCCCTTCGCCATCAGCTGTGCCTCACCCTCGGGTCGACGATCCCGTACAGCAGGTCGACGACCAGGTTCGCCAGGACGATGAACAGCGCCGCGACCGACACCACGCCCAGCACCACGGGCAGGTCGCTGCCGATCACGCCGGCCAGCGCCAGCTCGCCCAGGCCGTGCAACCCGAACGTGCGTTCGGTGAGCACCGCCCCGCCCAGCAGCAGCCCGATGTCCAGGCCGAACAGCGTCAGCAGCGGCGTCAGCGTGCCGCGCAGCGCGTGCTTGGTGATGACCGTCTTCTCCGGCAGTCCCTTGGCCCGCGCGGTGCGGATGTAGTCCTCGCTCAGGGTGTCCAGCATGCCCGCCCGCGTCATCCGCGCGTACATCGCCGCGTACAGGAACGCCAACGTCACCCACGGGAGTATGAGATTACCCGCCCAGGCGAACGGGTTGTCCAGGAAGGAGTGGTAGCTGACCGGTGGCAGCAGGTCCCACTCGTGCACGATGAACGTCAGCGACAGCAGACCGGTGAAGAAGATCGGCAACGACACTCCGGCCAGCGCCACCAGCATCGCCGCCCGGTCGAACACCGAGCCCTTGCGCAGCGCCGACAGCACGCCGATCGACACGCCGATCACCAGCCACAGCGACGCCGCCCCCACCACCAGCGACAGCGTCACCGGGATCCGGTCGACGACCTGGTCGGTGACGTTCGTGCTGGTGCGGAACGAGTACCCGAAGCACGGCGCCGGGCAGTCGATCTTCTCGGTGCCGGTGTCGTAGGTGTCGCCGGCCACCACGCCCTTGAGGAACCGGCCGTACTGCACCGGGATGGGGTCGTCGAACCCGAGCCGTTCCTTGATGGCCTGCACCGTCTCGGGCGTCGGCGACTTGCCGGCGAAACGGGAGGCCAGGTCGTCGGTGCTGGTGCCGGCCAGCCGGGGCAGCAGGAAGAAGATGGAGAAGGTGACCGCGCTGATGACCACCATCAGCGCGACCGCGCCCACGAGCCGGCGAACGATGTATGCGATCACGGTCTGCGGCGGTGGGCGGGCGCCC
>NZ_BAAAZG010000012.1:191222-194646 GCF_039536785.1 Actinomadura miaoliensis | reverse complement strand
GCCTTCACCTGCTTTCGTTCAGCGAGTGGTGTCGGGGCCTCAGCCGCTCAGGCCGAGCGTGGAGTAGTTGTACATGCCGTAGCCCTCGTGGAAGAAGACGTTGGTCAGCTTCTCCGGGCGGTACAGCAGCGACTTGGCGTACACGTTGGGGATGGCACCGGCCTCCTTGCGGAAGATGTCATCCACCTGGTTGTACATCTGGGCGCGCTGGTTGCGGTCGGCGATGTTCATCACGTCGTCCCAGATCTTGTTGACCTGGGCGTTGTCGAACAGGCCCGGGTTGGCGTTGCCGGACTCGACGATCGCGTCCTTGTCGGTGATCGCCTGCAGGTAGCCGTAGCCGGTCGGCCAGTCGGCGTGCCAGCCGTAGGTGCCGACGCCGATGCCCTCCTTCTCCACGAAGGACGGCGAGCCGAACTGGTCGTTGGTGTAGGTGTTGGCCGGGTAGCCCTGCAGGTTCAGCTTGATGCCGACGCGGCCCAGCGACTGCTGCAGCGCCTCGGCGACGGCCTTCTCCTTCGGCCGGTCGCTGCGGTAGACCATCTTGGTCTCGAAGCCGTTGGGCTTGCCGCACCGCTGCAGCGCCTGCTTGGCCTGCTCGACGTCGCCGGTGTAGCCCTTCTCGGCCTTGGTGTAGTGGTCGGTGCCCTTCTGGCGGCCCTCGATGTTCGGCGGCATGATCGAGGTGGCCAGCTCGCCGCCGACGTCACCGCCGTAGGCGCGCCACATCGCGTCGCGGTTGGCGGCCCACACCATCGCCTTGCGGCACTCCACCGGGATCAGCTTGGTGTTGATCGGGTTGTACCAGCTGAAGCCGCCGGGCGGGTTGTCGGCGTTCTCACGCTTCTTGGGGTCGGTGAGGATCGCCTTGCGGGCGTTCTCCTGCACGCCGGTGCCCGGCAGGTCCACGTGGATCTGCCCGGACATCAGCTGGTTGTCCAGCTCGTCGGCGTTCATGCCGGCGACCAGCTGGATGCTGTCGGGCAGCTGCTTGCGGTTGGGGTCGGTGGACTGGTCCCACTGGTCGTTGCGGACCAGCGTGCCGCCCTTGCCGGGCTCGTAGTCCTTCTCCCACTTGTAGGGGCCGGACGACACCGGGTGCAGGCCGTACCGCTCGCCCTTGTCCTTGCTCTGCGGCACCGGCGCGGTCTGGCCGCTGAAGGTCACCAGCTCGTTGAACTCGGCGAACGGCTTCTTGAGGTGGAAGACGACGGTGTAGTCGTCGGGGGTGGTGACGCCCTTGAAGTGGTCGAGGTTCTTGTCCTTGTAGGGACCCTTGTACCCCTCGGCGTCCAGGAGGGTGGAGAAGTAGCTCGGACCGTTGCGCAGCACGCCGCGGTCGAACGTACGGGCCACGGCGTAGCGGATGTCCTTCGCCGTGATCTCCGTGCCGTCCTCGTACTTCAGGCCCTTCTTCAGCTTGTAGGTCCAGGACTTGCCGTCGGCGCTGGCCTGGCCGAGGCCCTCGGCCAGGTCCGGGACCGGCTGCCAGCCCTCGGTGCCGGGCTTGGCCGGGTAGGTCAGCAGCATCCGCGAGTACAGCCGGACGAAGTTGTTCGCCCAGGCGTAGTACATGTCGCCCGGGTCGATCGAGTCGATGTCGGAGCTGGTCGCCATCTTCAGGGCGCCGCCGCGGCGGTCCGACGGGTTGTGGATCTTGCCGATCGCGGCGTTGCTGACCGAGGTGCTGGCGCTGCCGCCTTCGTCGTCGCCGCCTCCGCACGCCGACACCAGGCTGAGCGCCAGTGCGCCGGCGGCCGCGGTCGCAAGGACCTTGGGCCTTCTCATGAGCTCCCTTTCAACTATGACGGTCGTCCCCGCGGGGGTCAGCGGGTCCGGGGGTCAAGTGCGTCGCGCAGTCCGTCGCCGAACACGTTGAAGGCCATGACGGTGACGAAGATCGCGACACCGGGGATGACCACGTAGTAGGGCGCGATCTGGTAGGTGCTGATCGCGGTGGTCAGCATGCCGCCCCACGACGGCGTGGGCGGCTCGATGCCGACGCCCAGGAACGACAGCGCCGCCTCGAACAGGATGTTCGTGGGGATCATCAGGGTGGCGTACACCAGGATCGGCGCGACCAGGTTCGGCAGGATCTCGCGGACGATGATGTACGGGGCGCGGGCGCCCATCGAGCGGGCGGCGTCGACGAACTCGCGTTCGCGCAGCGACAGCGTCTGGCCGCGCACGATCCGGCCGATGTAGGGCCAGCTGAAGAAGCCGATGATGAACACCAGCATCGCGATCCGCAGTCCGTTGCCGCTCAGGCCCAGCATCGACTCGGGCAGCACGCCGACGATGGCGATGGAGAACAGCAGCAGCGGGAAGGCCAGGAACACGTCCATCACGCGCGCGATCACGGCGTCGACCCAGCCGCCGAAGTATCCGGCGATGACGCCGAAGGCGGTGCCGATGACCGCGGCGACCACGGTGGCCAGGAAGCCGACCAGCAGGGACACGCGCGAGCCGTAGACGATGCGGCTGAACAGGTCGCGGCCGGTGGTGGGCTCGAGGCCGAGCAGGAAGTCGCCGCTCATGCCGCCCATCGGCTTCATGGGGGCGCCCAGCGTCGGGTCGATGAGCTCCTGGTGGTACTCGTTGGGCGGGTGCCCGAACAGTTTCACCAGCAGCGGCGCGAAGATCGCCATCAGCACCAGCAGGATGATCAGCACGCCGCCGGTCATGGCGACCTTGTCGCGCCGTAGCCGCAGCCAGGCGATCTGCCCGAGCGAGCGGCCCTGGATGGCCTTGCGCCCGACCCCCTCGAGGACGGCGTCCGGCTGGGCCGATTCGGCCCCGGACACCTCGATCGGTGCGGTCACGCTGCGTACCTCCTACCGTTCGGCCACGTCGCCGCCGGCGCACGCGCCGCGAGCGCGGGATCTCCGCACCGCATGCCCGTTACGCCGTGTTTTGCTGAGGGAAACCTAGTCCTTCGGCCACGACTGTCCATCCGCGAACCCGCGTCTGCCAGTACCCGTTTCTGACTTGTGATCTCGTCGTCATCTGGGGCACACGCGATCCGCACAATGGAAGCGACAAACCGCCCAGATCGTACGCTCGGTCACGAGCAGCCGGAGCCACCGGGGGTGTTCCGGCCCGCAAGCTTTATCGTTCCGAAGCCGATTCGATATCGATTCGGCGCAGGTCAGGGCCGCGTGACGGGAGTTGCTTGCGTGAGCGCCGACTCTGCCGTGACCAACGAGAAACGGCCGGGACATCGCGTCCCGGCCGTTCGCCGGCCTCGCCGCGCCACCGGCGCGACCACCGCCCGCGTCCCCGGCCGCCACCGTCGGCGCGGCCGCGCGGGCCCCCTGCTACTTGATGCCGCGGTTGCGGAGGATCTCCTCGATCTCCGCCATCTCCGGGTCCAGCCCGGCGGGCCGCGCCTTCTCCACGGCCCTGCCCTTGCTCTTCGGCGCGG
>NZ_BAAAZG010000012.1:157623-191216 GCF_039536785.1 Actinomadura miaoliensis | reverse complement strand
CCGCCGCGCTCCACGGCGCGGCCGCCCGCGCCGCCCCGGCGGCTCAGCATCGCCCCCGACGTCAGGTACAGCAGCACGGCCAGCCCGGCCACGGCCACCCCCGCCCACTTGGCGGGGCTGAACGCCAGGTCGGCCAGGAACCCGGTCACACCGGTCATGGCGGCCGCCAGCGGCACCAGCGACCAGGCCGCGCCGCGCAGCCCCGAGGCGGCGCCGCGGCGGCGATAGAGGCCCCAGCTGATCAGCAGCCCGAGCGCGGTGACGCCCAGGCTGATCGCGAAGATGACGGTGTCGCTCATGCCGGCCCCCTCTGTGCCTGCTGCCGTGCTCTTCCCATCGTCACACGTCCGGCGCGGACGTCGCTCCTCCCAGCGAAGGGTTGTGCGCCCCCGGCGCTCCTCCCCCGGCGTGAGGCTCCCCCTAGGGAACGAGCGGGACCCCCGCGACGCCTCCCACCCTCGGGTATCAGCCGGTGTCAGCCGACCAGGGCGGCCAGGCGCGGCAGGTCGACCTCGGTCAGGGAGGCGACGACGGTGCGGCCCGGCGCGGGCGGCACCGGCAGCAGGCTGGGCACCGCGACCGTCACGCACCCGGCGGCCTCGGCGGCGGCCAGGCCGTTGGGCGAGTCCTCCAGCACCACGCAGCGGCGCGGCTCGACGCCCAGCCGGGCCGTGGCGGTCAGGTACGGCTCGGGGTCGGGTTTGGTGCGCGCCACCTCGTCACCGGCGACCGTCACCGCGAAGTGCTCGCGGCCGACCGCGTCCAGCACCGGCTCGATCAGCCGCCGGTGGCTGGAGGACACCAGCGCGGCCGGCACCCCCGCGGCGCGGACCTCGGCCAGCAGCTCCTTGGCGCCCGGCAGCAGCGGCACGCACGCGCCGAGCCGCTCGGCCATGCCGTCCAGCATCCGCCGGCCCACCTCGCCCGGCGGCACGTCCGCGCCGGTCAGGTCCAGCATGTACCGGACGGCCTTGTCCAGCGAGCCGCCCAGCATCCGCTCCTGGTCCTCGCTGGTCCACGTGCCGCCCAGCCAGGCGACGACCTCCTCCTCGACCTCCAGCCACAGCCGCTCGGAGTCGATCAGCAGCCCGTCCATGTCGAACAGCACGGCCTGCGGCAGCTCGTCGGTACTCACGCGCCCCCTCGGATCCGTCGTGGCGGTCATTTCCCCACGGACGGTACGCGATCGGCGCCGGGACGGGGCCGCCGCGTAGCGCAGATCACAAGGGGGCGCGGCGGAGGTCAGGTGTTGAAGTACTTGGCCTCCGGGTGGTGGACGACCAGGGCGTCGGTGGCCTGTTCGGGCACCAGCTGGTACTCCTCCGACAGGGTGACGCCGACGCGTTCGGGCCGCAGCAGCCGCACCACCTTGGCGCGGTCCTCCAGGTCGGGGCAGGCCGGGTAGCCGAAGGAGTAGCGGGCGCCGCGGTAGCCGACCTTGAGGAAGTCGTCCAGGTCGTCCGGGTCCTCCCCGCCGAACCCGATCTCGGAGCGGACGCGGGCGTGCCAGTACTCGGCCAGCGCCTCGGTCAGCTGCACCGACAGGCCGTGCAGCTCCAGGTACTCGCGGTAGGCGTTCTTGGCGAACAGCTCCGCGGTGGCCTCGCTGACCTTCGACCCGACGGTGACGAGCTGGAAGGCGGCCACGTCGGTCTCGCCGGACTCGCGCGGGCGGAAGAAGTCGGCCAGGCACAGGTGCCGGTCGCGGCGCTGGCGCGGGAAGGTGAACCGTTCGCGTTCGGAGCCGTCCTCGTTGAGGATGACCAGGTCGTCGCCCTCGGACACGGCCGGGAAGTAGCCGTAGACGACGGCGGCCTCGATCAGGCCCTCGGTCTGGATCCGGTCCAGCCACATGCGCAGCCGGGGCCGTCCCTCGGTCTCCACCAGCTCCTCGTAGGACGGGCCGTCGCCGCCGCGGGCGGGCTTGAGGCCCCACTGCCCCATGAAGGTGGCGCGCTCGTCCAGGAACGCGGCGTAGTCGGCCATGGGGATGCCCTTGACGACGCGGTCGCCCCAGAACGGCGGCTCGGGCACCTTGTTGTCGGCGGCCACGTCCGACCGGGCCGGCAGGTCACCGGGTTCGGTGACCTTCAGCGTGGCGCCCTTGCGGACCCTGCGCTCGCGCAGCGGCGGCAGCTGCGCGCCCTCCTCGCCGCGCTTGACGGCCATGAACGCGTCCATCAGCCGCAGCCCCTCGAACGCGTCGCGGGCGTAGCGGACCTCGCCGTCGAACAGCTCGGCCAGGTCCTGCTCGACGTAGGCGCGGGTGAGCGCGGCGCCGCCGAGCAGCACCGGCCACCTGCCGGCCAGGCCGCGGGAGTTGAGCTCCTCCAGGTTCTCCTTCATCACCACGGTCGACTTCACCAGCAGCCCGGACATGCCGATCACGTCGGCGCGCTCGTCGCGGGCGGCCTCCAGGATCGCCGACATCGGCTGCTTGATGCCGAGGTTGATCACCTCGTAGCCGTTGTTGGACAGGATGATGTCGACCAGGTTCTTGCCGATGTCGTGCACGTCGCCCTTGACGGTGGCCAGCACGATGCGGCCCTTGGAGCCGTCGCCCTCCACCTTGTCCATGTGCGGTTCCAGGTAGGCGACGGCGGTCTTCATCACCTCCGCCGACTGCAGCACGAACGGAAGCTGCATCTGCCCGGAGCCGAACAGCTCGCCGACGACCTTCATGCCGTCCAGCAGCACGTCGTTGACGATCTCCAGGGCGGGCCGCTGCGTCAGGGCCTCGTCCAGATCGGCGTTCAGGCCGTCCAGCTCGCCGTCGATGATGCGGCGCTTGAGCCGCTCCCACAGCGGCAGCGCGGCCAGCTCGGCGGCGCGGCCGGCCTTCAGCGCGGCGGTGTCGACGCCCTCGAACAGCTCCATGAACCGGTGCAGCGGGTCGTAGCCGTCCGAGCGGCGGTCGTAGACCAGGTCGAGGGCGACCTTGCGCTGCTCCTCGTCGATCCGCGCCATCGGCAGGATCTTGGAGGCGTGCACGATCGCCGAGTCCAGGCCCGCGTCGACGCACTCGGACAGGAACACCGAGTTGAGCACCACGCGCGCGGCCGGGTTGAGGCCGAACGACACGTTCGACACCCCGAGGGTGGTCTGCACCTCCGGGTAGCGGCGCTTGAGCTCGCGGATCGCCTCGATCGTCTCGACGGCGTCGCGGCGGGACTCCTCGGTGCCGGTGCCGATGGTGAACGTCAGGCAGTCGACGATGATGTCGCCGACCCGCATGCCCCACTTGCCGGTGAGCTCCTCGATCATGCGGGTGGCGACGCGGACCTTCCACTCCGCGGTGCGGGCCTGGCCCTCCTCGTCGATGCACATCACCACGATCGCGGCGCCGTGCTCCCTGACCACCGGCATGAGCCGGGCCAGCTTGGAGTCGGGCCCGTCGCCGTCCTCGAAGCTGACGGAGTTGACCACGGCGCGGCCGCCGAGCATCTCCAGGCCCGCCGTCAGCACGGGCACCTCGGTGGAGTCCAGCACGATCGGCAGCGTGGCGGCGGTGGCGAACCGGGCGGCCAGCTCCTTCATGTCGGCGACGCCGTCGCGGCCGACGTAGTCGACGCACAGGTCCAGCATGTGGGCGCCGTCGCGGGCCTGGTCGCGGGCGATCTTGACGCAGTCGTCCCAGCGGCCCTCCAGCATGGCCTCGCGGAAGGCCTTGGAGCCGTTGGCGTTGGTGCGTTCCCCGATCGCCAGGTAGGAGGTGTCCTGCCGGAACGGGACGTGCTGGTACAGCGACGACGCGCCCGCCTCGGGGCGGGGCCGCCGCTGCGCGATCTCGCGGCCGCGGACCCGCTCGACCACCTGCCGCAGGTGCTCGGGGGTGGTGCCGCAGCAGCCGCCGACCAGTGACAGCCCGAAGTCGCGGGTGAACGCGTCGTGCGCGTCGGCCAGCTCGGCGGGGGTGAGGGGGTAGCGGGCGCCGTCGGCGGTCAGCTCGGGCAGGCCCGCGTTGGGCATGCACGACAGGCCGATGCGGGCGTGCCGGGCCAGGTAGCGCAGGTGCTCGCTCATCTCGGCCGGGCCGGTGGCGCAGTTGAGGCCGATCAGGTCCAGGTCCAGCGGCTCCAGGGCGGTCAGCGCGGCGCCGATCTCCGAGCCCAGCAGCATCGCGCCGTTCTGCTCGATCGTCACCTGCGCGACCAGCACCGTGTCGGTGCCGGCGGCGGCGATGGCTCGTTTGGCGCCGATGAGCGCGGCCTTGGCCTGCAGCAGGTCCTGGCAGGTCTCCACCAGGATCGCGTGCACGCCGCCGGCCAGCAGCCCCTCGGCGTTGCGCTGGTAGGCGTCGCGCAGCTCGGCGAACGACACGTGCCCGAGGGTGGGCAGCTTGGTGCCGGGGCCGACCGATCCGATCACCCAGCGGGGCCGGTCGGGTGTGGACAGGGCGTCGGCGACCTCGCGGGCCAGGCGGGCGCCGGCCTCCGACAGCTCCTCGATCCGCTCGGTGATGCCGTACTCGCCCAGGTTCCCCAGGTTGGCGCCGAAGGTGTTGGTCTCCACGCAGTCGACGCCGGCGTCGAAGTAGGCCTGGTGGACGGAGCGGACGATGTCCGGCCGGGTGACGTTCAGGATCTCGTTGCAGCCCTCGTGCCCCTGGAAGTCGTCCAGTGTGGGGCCCGCCTCCTGGAGCATCGTCCCCATGCCCCCGTCGGCCACGACGACGCGTTGCTGCAGGGCCTGCCGGAGGGACTGAGGTGTCGGAGTGCTCATGGTGCTCCAGCCTAGCCGGGCACGGCGGTCGATCTTCCGGAGCCGTCGCGGATCCGCACGAACCCGGACGGCGACGCGACGGCGACGCCCGGCCGACCGAACGCCGACGGAACGCCGACGCGACGCCGGCGGGAGGGCGATGCGGGGCCGATGCGGGGGGCGGCGGGAGGGGGTGGTGACGCTGCGCGTCCGACCGATACCGTGCCACCCTGCGAACTACTCATCGGTAAGGAGCGGCATGAGCGCGTACCGCACCATCCTCGTCGGCACCGACGGCTCCGACTCCTCGTTCCGCGCGGTCGACCGGGCCGCGCAGCTGGCCGCCGCCACCGGCGCCACGCTGCTGCTCGCCTCCGCCTACAGCCCCATGCCCGAGCGCGAGCGGCTCAGCGCCGCCGACCGCCTCGGCGACCTGGCCTACAAGGTGCAGGGGTCCACGCCCGCCGACGACGCCCTGCGCGCCGCCCGGGAACGCGCCGTCGCCGCGGGCGCCCGCGACATCGACCAGGCCGCCCTGGAGGGCGACCCCGTGGACGTGCTGGCCCGCCTGGCCAGGGACCGCGCTGTCGACCTCGTCGTCGTCGGCAACCGGGGCCTCAACAGCCTCGCCGGCCGCATCCTGGGGTCGGTTCCGGCGAACCTGTCCCACCGCTCCCCCTGCGACGTGCTCATCGTCCACACCACCGAGAAAGGCAAATGAGCCGTCACGGCCCGGCAATCCCCACCCCCGCGGCAGGCCCGTCCCTTGTGGAGGCGTTCACGGGTCTGCCGGGGGCGAACGGGGTGCCGCAACGGTGGGGCAAGAAGGCCCCTAGGACGTAGGCTGACAGCACCGATCATGAGCGGGTCCGCCCCCCGGGAATCACGGCCCCCTCGGTGACGCTGTACCTGTCGTCGGAAGGAGGCAGCGCGTGGTCGAGCTGGAAAGCGTGCCCGAACTCGTCGATCCGGTCGTCGTGGCCGCCTTTGAAGGGTGGAACGACGCCGGAGAGGCCGCCAGCGGTGTCATCGGCCACCTGGAGTCGATCTGGGAGGCCGTGCCGATCGCCGAACTGGACCCGGACGACTACTACGACTTCCAGGTCACCCGTCCCCTCATCGAGATGGCGGACGGGGAGAGCCGCGGGATCACCTGGCCCACCACCCGGGTGTCCTGGGCGCGCCTGCCGTCCGGGCGCGACGTGGTGCTGGTGCACGGCATCGAGCCCAACATGCGGTGGCGGTCGTTCTGCCGCGAGCTCGTCGGGCTGATGCTGGAACTTGAGGTCAAGAACGTCGTCCTGCTCGGCGCGCTGCTGGCCGACGCCCCCCACACCCGGCCGGTACCGGTCACCGGCGCCGCGTCCGACGCGGGCCTGGTGACCACCCTCCACCTGGAGCCGGCCCGGTACGAGGGGCCGACCGGCATCCTCGGCGTCCTGCAGGACGCGTGCTCCAAGGCCGACCTGAGCACGGTGTCGCTGTGGGCGGCGGTGCCGCACTACGTGGCCTCGCCGCCGTCCCCCAAGGCCACCCTCGCGCTGCTGCGCCGGGTGGAGGACGTGCTGGACGTCACCGTTCCCCTGGGCGAGCTGCCCGAGGAGGCGCGGGCCTGGGAGAACGGCGTCAACGAGCTGGCCGAGGAGGACTCGGAGGTCGCCGAGTACGTGCGCAGCCTCGAGGAGCAGAAGGACGCCCTGGAGCTGCCCGAGGCCAGCGGCGACGCCATCGCCCGCGAGTTCGAACGCTACCTGCGCCGCCGCGAGACCGGCTGACCCGGCTCGCAGGCCGTCACCCGCGCCGCGCCCGCCGCCCGCGCCGCGCGGTGTGGAACCGCGTGCCCGGGGCGGGCGCCGGGCTTATCATGATCTGACGGCGGCGCAAGCCGCGCTCCGCACGGCGTCCCGGGCCCCGCTGGGCCGGGGACGTCCCGTCGATGGCCCGCGCACGCCGCGAAGTGCGCACATCATGGACACTGCCGAGCTTCCCGGGGGCGGAGGCGCCCTCAGCCGGTGAGCGCCCGCGCGGGCCGTCGCCCGCGCCCCGCCCAGACCCCCGACGTCCGCGCCCCCGACGTCCGCGCCCCGGACGCGACGGCGGCCCCCGCAACGGCCCCGGCGGCGATCCGCGTCCGGCCCCGCCGTGAGCTGAGACGCCACCGCAGGAGCCGCGCCCACTCCTGCTGGGACCACCTCATCGCCGCGCCGCTGTGGCCGCTGCACGGCGCCAACCTCGGAACCCTCCTGCGGACCTGCGACGCCGTCGGCGCCTGCCTGGCGGTGCCCCGGCACCGGTGGGTGCCCGAGGCGCTGGCACGCGGCAACACGCTGCGCAGGCCGTCCTGCGTCCACTGGGTCAACGACCCCCTGGACTGGCTGGCCCGCCAGCGCGACGGCGGCACGCGGGTGGTGGGCGTGGAACTGGCCGACGAGGCGGTGCGCCTGGCCGACCTGCCCGCCGCGCGCGAACGCACGGTCGCGGTGCTGGGGCACGAACAGTACGGCATACCGGACGAGGCGCTGGACCTGCTGGACATGGCCGTGGAGATCCCCATGGTGGGCAGCGGCAACAGCCTCAACGTGGCCGTGGCCGGTTCCCTCGTCCTCTACAAGCTCGCCGGTCTGCTGTGAGGAGGCATCGAGGTCACCGGCCGCGACGCGCGAGCCTCGTCACACGCGACCCGCGTCACAGGCGATCCGCGTCACAGGCGATCCGAATCACAGGCGATCCGCGTCACAGGGCGACGCCGAGGAGGGCGTCGGTGAGCGCGCGGATCTGGGCGGGCGCCTCGGCGTCGGGGGCGGACGGCTCGTCGGCGAGGGCCTGCTCGGCCCAGCGGTCCACGGCCGCCAGCGCGGCGGGGGCGTCCAGGTCGTCGGCCAGGCGGGCGCGTACCTCGGCGGCCGTGGCGGCGGCGGACGGCCCGGCGGGCAGGCGGACGGCCGCGCGCCAGCGTCCCAGTCGCTCCGTCGCCTCGTCCAGCACGCCCGGCACCCACTCCCAGTCCGCGCGGTAGTGATGGGCCAGCAGCGCCAGCCGGATCGCCATCGGGTCGGCGCCGTCGCGCCGCAGCCGGGACACGAACACCAGGTTCCCGCGCGACTTGGACATCTTCTCGCCGTCCAGGCCGACCATGCCGGCGTGCACGTAGGCGCGGGCGTGCGGGCGTTCGCCGGTGGCGATCTGGGCGTGCGAGGCGCCCATCTCGTGGTGGGGGAAGGCCAGGTCGGAGCCGCCGCCCTCGACGTCGAAGGCCATCCCCAGGTATTCCACGGAGATCGCCGAGCACTCCACGTGCCAGCCGGGACGGCCCTGCCCGAACGGGGAGTCCCAGCTCGGCTCGCCGGGCCGCCGGGCCATCCACACCAGCGGGTCCAGCGGGTCCTTCTTGCCCGAGCGGCCCGGATCGCCGCCGCGCTCGGCGAACAGCGGCAGCATCTCCTCGCGGGTCAGCCGGCTGACCCGGCCGAAGTCGGGGTCGGCGTCGACGGGGAAGTACAGGTCGCCGTCCAGGTCGTAGGTGGCGTCCTTGGCGCGCAGCTTCTCCACCATCTCCGTGATCAGCGGGATGGCCTCCACGGCGCCGATGTAGTGGTCGGGCGGCAGGATCCGCAGCGCCGTCATGTCGTCGCGGAACAGCTGGATCTCCCGGTCGGCCAGCTCGCGCCAGTCCTGGCCGGTCTGCCGGGCACGTTCCAGCAGCGGGTCGTCGACGTCGGTGGCGTTCTGGACGTAGCGCACCTGGTGGCCGAGGTCCCGCCACACCCGGTTGACCAGGTCGAAGGCCAGGTAGGTGGCGGCGTGCCCCAGGTGGGTGGCGTCGTAGGGGGTGATGCCGCACACGTACATCCGGGCGGTGGCGCCAGGGCCGGTGGCCCGCGCCTCTCCGGTTCCCGTGTCGTGCAGGCGCAGCGGGGACGCGATGGCCGGAAGACCGGCCGTGGGCAGGTGGGGAACCTCAGGGGCGGGCCACGATCGCATACCGGCAAGCTTATCCAGGCCCCGTTCACGGTTTTACGGCGAGATCATCCGTAATGTCCGGGGGGCGGCGTCACGGCAGCCGGACGCGCGGGTCCAGCACGGAGTGCGCGAGGTCGGCGGCCAGCCCGGTGACGATCACGCAGACGGTCACCAGCAGCGTCACCCCGATGACCACAGGGGCGTCGCCGGAGGCGACGGACTGCTGCACCAGCTGGCCCACGCCCTGCAGCCCGAACACCTTCTCGGTGACGACGGTGGACCCGACCAGCGCCCCCACGTCCACGCCGAACTGGGTGACGACCGGCGGCAGCGCCGCGCGCAGGCCGTGCCGCGCCAGCACCCGCCGCTCCGGCAGGCCCTTGGCGCGGGCGGTGCGGACGTAGTCCTCGCCGAGCGCGTCCAGCAGGGCGCCGCGGGTGAGCCGGGCGTAGGCGGCCGCCATCAGCATCGCCAGCGCGCACCACGGCAGGACCATGCGGCGCCAGAAGTGCTCCTGCAGCGGCGGCCCCGCCTCGAAGAACCCGGTGCCGCCGGCCAGCGCCTGCAGCAGCACCAGCGCCAGCACGAACGGCGGCGCCGACAGCCCGACCAGCACGAACACCGTCGTCAGCCGGTCCCACACGCCGCCGGGACGGGCCGCGCCGAGCATCCCGGCCGCCACACCGCCCGCCAGCCACAGCACGCTCGCGCCCAGCACCAGCCACAGCGTCGTCGGGACCCGCTCGGCGATCAGCCGCGCCACCGGCACACCGGTGACGTAGGAGTCGCCGAGGTCGCCGCGCGTCAGCCGCAGCAGGAAGTCGCCGTACTGGACGGCCAGCGGACGGTCCAGGCCGAGGCCGCGGCGGATCTGGGCGAGGGTGTCGGCGGTGGCGCGGGGGCCGCCGATCACCTGCTCCACGGGCACCGGCGACAGGTGCAGGAACGCGAACACCAGCGTGGACACCAGCCACAGCACCACGACCGCGTGCAGCAGCCTGCGGACGACGAACGCTCCCATCCGGCGGCCCACCTCCCCGCACGATCGCGACGGGTAACGAAGGTAGCACCGAACGTGAGCATCAGTGCGGCCGTCGGCAGGACGCGCCTCCCACCCCGCCCCGGCCACGCCGCCCCGGCCACGCCATCCCGATCACGCCGTCCGGGTCACGCCGCCCGGGTAACGCCGTCGGGTGGGGTCGTCCGGTCAGATGACCTGGGTCCAGGCGTCGGGGTCGCCGGGGGCGGGTGAGAAGTCGTAGCGGACGCCGTCGGCGCGCAACGCCACCAGGCTCACCGACGTGGTGCCCCACACGCCCGTCCCGGCGAGGTCGACCAGCGGGAGCAGGGCGCGCGGGTCGGTGCGCGGCAGCCCGGCGCCCTCGGCGAACGCCAGCCACTGGCCCCACGCCTGCGCGGCCGTCCCGTCGCGGGGCTCGGGACGGGCTGCGGCCGCCAGCCGGGGCCGGAAGTACGCCAGGCGTTCGGCCATGTGCTGGTCGCCGTCGTCGGCGTGCCCGTCCTCGCGGCGGTCCCGCCCTTCCAGGCCGTTGTTGACCACCATGTGCAGGCCGGGGCCCAGCGCGCGTTCCACGAGCGCGACGCCGTCCCAGCTCCACAGCCGCACCGCGTCCGGCTCGGCGCACAGCAGGTGGAACGGGTCGAAGCGGGCCGGGTCCAGCCCGTCGAGCTTGCCGTCGGCCGCCATCCGCAGCGGCAGCTCGCCGCGCGAGGACCGCGCCGTCTCGGGCGCGTCGCGGCCGCGGCCGTTCAGGACGGTGGCCGCGCGCGGGGCGGCCGGGTCGACCGCCAGCCAGGTGCCCCCGGCGCGCCGGTCACGGCCGCCGACCAGGCCCGGCCGGTCCGGCCAGTGCCGGCCCGGCGGTTCCCACGCGCGGACCAGGAACTCGTCCCGGACGCCCACCAGCAGCACCGGAACGGGAGATGAGGGGTCGAAACTCACGATCGCCGTGCACATGCGCCCCATTGGAGCACTTCGCCCAGAACCGCCGCGGGGCGGGTCCACCGGCGGGGACGGCCATCAGAGCGGCCGGTCGAGCGGCGTGTCAGAGCGGCGGCCAGGGGATGGCGGGCCAGTCCTCCGGCGGGTAGGGGTGGATGCGGTGCTTGAGCATCAGCTCGACGCGGCGGCGGGTGGCGTCGACCTCCTCGGCGGTCAGCAGCCCGGCCAGGCGGTCGCCCAGCGAACCGTCGGCCAGCGCCGCCTCGACCCGGCCGAGCGCCTCCAGCGCCTCGTCGGTCAGCCGCTTGCCGCGCCACTGCCACAGCACGGTGCGCAGCTTGTACTCCACCGAGAAGCACACGCCGTGGTCGCAGCCGTAGACGTGGCCGTCGCCGGGCGGCAGCAGGTGCCCGATCTTCCGGTCGGCGTTGTTGATGACGGCGTCGAACACCGCCATCCGCCGGATCGCCGGGTCGTCCGACCGCGACAGCGCCACCAGGTCGACGTCGGGGTCGGGCTCCACCCACAGCTGCACCATGCCGGGCCCGTACGGGCCGTCGCGGTGCACGGTGGGCGGCACGATGTTCCAGCCCATCGCCTGCGACACCGCGTACGCGGCGACCTCGCGTCCGGCCAGCGTGCCGTCCGGGAAGTCCCACAGCGGACGCTCGCCCGCCACCGGCTTGTACACGCAGGCGGCGGTGACGTCCTCCCACTCGACCGAGCAGTACAGCGTGGCGTTGGACGCCTGGACGAGACGTCCCTCCACGGTGAGGCGGCCCTTGGAGAGCAGCCGTTCGGCGATGTCGGCGTCGCGGGGGGAGACGGTGCGGCCGGGACCGTCGTCGGCGGGGCTGCGATCCCGGGAGGGCTGCGTCATGCGTCCATTGTCCCGGGCGCCGCGCCCATGATCCAGCACGGGCGGTGGTGAGGTGCGCCGCCGCCGGCCGCCGCGCCGGGCGCCGCGCGCGTGCCGCCCGGGCTCGTCCCGGCCGGGGACGTCCCGTGGTTCACGCACGGCGGCCGTTCATGCCGGGTGCCCGCTCACGCCGAGTGCCCGTTCACGCCACGTGCCCGTCCATGGTGCCCGTTCACGCCATGTGCCCGTTCTGGCGGGGGCAGATGTGCCCGCCCGCGTCCAGCGGCAGCCCGCACAGCGGGCAGGGCGGGCGGCCCGCCGCCACCACCTTCAGGGCCCGTTCGGCGAACGCGCGGGCCTGCGCGGCGGTGATCCGCACGCGCAGCACGGCGATCGCCGGGTCATCCTCGCCGACCTCGGCCTCCTGGTCGTCGGCCTCGGTGACCTCCTGCGCCTCGATGATCACGCGTTCGTCCTCGGGGTCCCAGGCCAGCGCCATGGTGCCGACCCGGAACTCCTCCTCGACCGGCTGGTCGAGGGGGCCGTCGTCCTGCAGTTCGGTGGGGGTGACCGCGGGCACCGGGGCGGTGCCGCCGCTGCGCCGCAGGATCTCGTCCAGCAGCTCCTCCAGCCGCTCGGCCAGCAGCGTCACCTGGAACTTCTCCAGGCCCACGCTGGTGACCCGGCGGCCCTCGCGGGCCTGCAGGTAGAACGAGCGCTCCCCCGGGCGCCCGACGGTGCCGGCGACGAACCTGTCCGGCAGTTCATAGGAGATGACCGGCATGACAACGACCCTACGCGCCGCCGCCGACGGCCGCGTCACCGCGCCCCGGGCCCTGCTCGCGCCCCTGTTCCCGCTCGTCCTCGGGCGGGGGCAGCAGGTCGTCGACACCGCCGCCGGTGTCGTTGAGGCGCACCAGGAACGGCCGCAGCTCGGTGTAGCGGATCACGGTGAGCGACGCGGGCGCGGCCTGGATCCGCTGGAACTGGTCCAGGTGCAGGCCGAGGGCGTCGGCGACGACGGCCTTGATGATGTCGCCGTGGCTGCACACCGCGTAGGCGGCGTCCGGGCCGTGCTCGGCGGCGATCCGGGCGTTCCAGTCGCGGACCGCGGCGACCGCGCGGTGCTGGGCGTCGGCCAGCGACTCGCCGTCTTCGCCAGGGAAGCGGGCCGCGCTGGGGTGGGCCTGCACGACCCGCCACAGCGGTTCCTCGGCCAGCTCCTTGAGCGGGCGGCCCGTCCAGTCGCCGTAGCGGACCTCTCCGAACCGCTCGTCGACCTCGACCTTGTCGATGGGGTCGGCGTGGCCGGAGGCGATCGCCTCGGCGGTCTCCAGGCACCGTTCCAGGGGGCTGGACACCACCGCCGCCAGCAGCACCGGCGCCAGGCGCGCGGCCAGCGCCCGCACCTGCCCGCGGCCGCGCTCGTCCAGGCGCACCTCGGGGGTCCAGCCCGCCAGCACGGGCCCGGTCAGCGCGGTCAGTCCGTGGCGGACCAGCAGCAGCGTCGTCACGACACGCACTCTACGAGATGCGCGGCACCGGTGTGATCATCGCGCCGTCGTCAGGTGCCGGCGATCGGGGGCGGGCGCCAGCAGCACGGCCCACAGGTGCGAGTCGGCGCCGTCGGCCTCCAGGCGGCGCCGCACGCGCTCGACGCCGCCCGCCGTGGGCAGCGCCAGGCCGAGCAGCAGCGGGTAGCCCAGCGCGAACGCCGCCAGGAACACCGGCTCGTCGCGCGTGGTGACCGCCAGGGCCAGGCCGAGCAGGATGACGGCGTCGGCGAGCGCGAACCGCACCAGGATCGCCTGCCGGAACTGCAGCAGCGCCGCCGCGGCGGCCTGTCCGCGGTCGCCGCCGGGGCGCAGCGGACGCGGCGTGCGGGGCCCGGCCAGCGCCGCGACCAGCACGGCGGCCGCGAGCGGCGGGACCGTCCACGGCGCGGGGAGCCCGGCGGGCCCGCCGGGGACGAGCAGCGGCGAGATCGCCAGGATCAGCACCTGCGCCACCGCGAGGACCAGCATCACCGCGCGCAGCCGCGCCAGCACCGTGCCGGTGCGCAGCGACCGCAGGTAGCCCGGGTCGTCGGCGCGTCCCGCGCCGTACCGCGGCCGCACCAGCGGGCCGCCGTCCGCCGGGGTGCGCGGCGAGTACATCGGGAAGGGCGGGGTCGCCATGGGCGCGCACTGTAATCCGGGGCCGGACGCGGCGATACGCACGCGGCGACGAAAAACGGCCCGGGCCGGACGAGGTCGTCGTCACGGCCCGGGCCGATTGACGTGCGCGGGTCGAGGGCGCGTCACCCGCCGGGTGCGGGCGGCGGTCCGGGGGCGCGGTCAGGTGGCGCTGATGGCTCCGGCGGCGAGCAGGCCGAGGATGACGCCGCCGAGCGCCACCCGGTAGTAGACGAACACCATCATCGAGTGCCGGGCCAGGAACTTCAGCAGCCAGGCGATGCAGGCGTAGCCGACGACGAACGACGCCGCCGTCGCCACCGCGGTCGGCACCAGCTGCAGGTCGCCGGAGAACGCCTTGCGCAGCTCGAACAGCCCCGACAGCACCACGGCCGGCACCGACAGCAGGAACGAGTACCGCGCCGCCGCCTCCCGCGTGTAGCCGAGGAACAGCGCTCCGGTCATGGTGGACCCGGACCGGGACGAGCCGGGGATCAGCGCCAGCGCCTGGAACGTTCCGATGATCAGGCCGTCGCGCAGGTTGAGGTCGCCGACCTCGCGTTTGCGCGACCCCCACCACTCGGCGACCATCAGCAGCAGGCCCATGACGATCAGCGACGTGGCGTTGATCCACAGGTTGCGGGCGGGCTCCTCGATGAAGTCCTTGAACGCCAGGCCGCACACCCCGATCGGGATCGTGCCGAGGCCGATGTACCAGCCCATCCGGGCGTCCTGGTGCCGGCGCAGCTCGGACCGCCACAGGCTGCGCGTCCAGGTGAGGAGGATGCGCCCCAGGTCGCGCCAGAAGTAGATGATCACCGCGGCCATCGTGCCGATCTGGATGACCGCGCTGAAGGCCGACCCGGGATCCTCCCAGCCGAGGAACTTGGGCACGAACAGCATGTGCCCGGAGCTGGAGATGGGCAGGAATTCCGTCAGTCCCTGGACGATGCCGAGGACGGTCGCTTCCACGACGTTCACGATCCGCGAGCCTAGTGGTCGCGGGGCGTGCTCGGCCCGCAGGCGACACGCGGCCTGCGCGTCGTCACGTCCCGATCGTCCCGCCGACGCCGTCGCGACGCTTCCGGGACACCCCCGCGTCACCGGCCGGCCACGCCCGACGGCGGCGGCGCCACCGGCGCGGTGGACCGATCGGCGGGGCCGCTACTGTGACCGCCTATGGAAGAGCGTCACCTCGGGCGCAGCGGGCTGCTGGTGTCCCGGCTGGGCCTGGGCACCATGACCTGGGGGCAGGACACCGAGCCCGACGAGGCGGCCGCGCAGCTGACGGCGTTCGTGGACGCGGGGGGCACCCTGGTCGACACCGCCGACGTCTACAGTGAGGGCGCCAGCGAACGCATCCTCGGGCATCTGCTGCGCGACGTGGTGGACCGCGAGTCGATCGTGCTGGCGACCAAGTCTGCGATCCGCCCGGACGGCCGCTACGACGGATCCCGGCGGCATCTGCTGGCCGCCCTGGACGCGTCCCTGGACCGCCTGGACGTCGACAACGTGGACCTGTGGCAGCTGCACGTGTACGACCCGGCCACGCCCCTGGAGGAGACGCTGTCGGCGGTGGACGAGGCGGTGGCCAGCGGCCGCACCCGGTACGCGGGGGTGTCGAACTACGCGGGGTGGCAGCTGGCCAAGGCGGCGGCGTGGCAGAGCGCCTGGCCGGGCCGCGCCCCCATCGTGTCGGTGCAGGCGGAGTACTCGCTGCTGCGGCGCGACATCGAACGCGAGGTGCTGCCCGCCGCGCTGGACGCGGGGGTGGGCGTGCTGCCCTGCTCCCCGCTGGGCCGCGGGGTGCTCACCGGCAAGTACCGCACCGGCATCCCGGCGGGTTCGCGGGCGGCCGCGCCGCATCTTTCGGAGTTCGTCCATCCGTACCTGGACGAGGAGTGCGCCCGCATCGTGGAGTCGGTGGTGACGGCCGCCGAGGGGCTGGGCGTGTCGCCGCTGGACGTGGCACTGGCATGGGTGCGCGACCGTCCCGGGGTGGCCGCGCCGATCGTGGGGGCGCGTACGTCGGCGCAGCTGGGGCAGGCCCTGCGCAGCGACAAGCTGACGCTCCCCCAGGAGATCCGGGAGGCGCTGGACGACGTGTCCGACATGTCGGCGCCCCATCCGTGACCTGTGCGGCCGCGCATGGCACCCTCGGGACCGGAATCCGACAAGCCCGAGCCATGAACCACGCCCGAAGCCCTGCCCCCGGGGGGCCGGGTCCGGGCGGGCGAGCACTGACGGGAGGCCCGTGACCGACTCCGCGCCCGATCTGGCCCAGCTGTTCGAGGCGACCGGCGTGCCCGCCGCGCTGGTGCCGCGCGCCGCCGCGCGGCTCGGCGCCGACGCCCCCGGACGGCTGCGCGCCGACCCCTGGCTGCTGCTGCGCGTGCCGGGCGTGCTGCCGCGGCAGGCCGACCACTTCGCCCGGCGGCTGCTGGGCGACCAGGCGCGGCCCGACGATCCCCGGCGGGGACGCGCGCTGGTGCTGCACCTGCTGACCGAGGCCGCCCGGCAGGGCCACACCGCCACCCCCGTCGCGGACGTGGTGGCGGCGCTGGCCGCGCAGCGGGTGCCGGACGCGCGGCAGGCGATCGACGGCGCGCTCGACACCGGCGAGGCGGTCGCCCTGGTCGAGGAGCCGGAGTTCGACGAGGAGTCGCCGGAGGCGCTGGAGGAGGAGCCGCCCGAGCCGGAGGAGTCGCTGGGCGTGGCGCGGTGGGCGCTGGCCGAGGAGGCCGCCGCCGAGGGCTTCCAGCGGCTGGCCGCCACCGCCGCACCGCTGCTGGACGACGCGACGATCAAGGCGGCGCGGCAGGGCCTGCCCGAGGACCGCTCCCTGGCGCTGACCGCCGCGCTGCGCACGGGCGTCAGCGTCCTGCGCGGCGCGCCCGGCGACCTGGCGGGCACCGCCCTCGGCATCGCCTCCGTCGCCGCCGGCAACGGCCTGCGCGTCGCCGTCGTCACCCCCACCGACCACGCCGCCGCCGCGCTGGCGCGCGGCACGGCCCCGGCGGGCACGGTCGTCGGCCTGCACCGGCTGCTGGAGCCCCGTCCCGCGCCCCCGCCCGCCCCGCCGGGCACGGTGGTGTTCGGACGCGGCGAGCAGCACCCGCTCGACCTGGACCTGGTGGTGGTGCCGGACGCGGCCGCGCTGGACGTGGAGATGACCGCCATGCTGGTCGAGGCGTGCCCGGACAGCGCCCACCTGGTGCTGGGCGGCGAACCGGGGGCGCTGCCGCCCGCCGGGCCCGGGCGGGCGCTGGACGACCTGGAGGCCTCGGAGACCGTGCCGGTCGTCACGCTGGAACCCGGTGTCGAGGCCGGTCCGCTGCAGGCGCTGACGGCCGCCGTGCGCGCGGGCGAGCTGGTCCCGGTGGACGCGCCCGGCCGGGAGGTCGTGATCGTCCCCGCCGCGTCCGGCGCCGAGGCGGTGCACCGCGCCGTCCAGCTCGTCACCGACTCGATCCCCCGGGCGCTCGGCATCCCCGCCGAGGACGTCCAGGTGGTCGCGGCCGCCGCAGCCGGGGAGGCGGGCGTCGCGGCCCTCAACGCCGCCCTGAAGAACCGTCTCAACCCCGGGCCGGGCGAGTTCGGCGGGTTCGACCCGGGCGACCGCGTCGTCGTGGCCGTGCCGCTGCCCGAGGCCGCCCTGGGCGAGCCGGGCGTGGTCACCGGCGCCGGCGCCGACGGCCTGCACGTGGAGTTCACCGGCGGCACCGTCACGATCCCTCCCGCGCTGAGCACGCGGCTGCGGCACGGCTGGGCCGCCCCGGTGCCGCTGGCGCGCGCAACACGCCACCCCGCCGTGGTGGCCGTCATGACCGACGACGCGGAGGCGGGCCTGTCGCGGCCGATGGTGGCCACCGCGTTCGGGCTGGCGCTGCGTCACCTGTCGGTCGTGCAGGCCGCCGGGCCCGCCCTGGCCAGGGCCGTCCGCGAGGTGGACGCCCCCGGGAGACGCACCAGGCTGGCGCGGCTGGTGGTGCGGTAACGGAGTCCGGGGGCGGAGGAAACCGCCCGTGCCGGTGTTTACGCGTGCGTCTTCCAAGGAACCATAAGCGCACACTTACATCGGCTTCGGGCGGAAGGCGGAAGAACACATGCACCGGCAGCGGCGCCTCACACGAATCGGCGCGGTATCGGCGGGCACGATGGCGTTGGTGCTGCTGGGCGGCGCGCAGGCCGCCCACGCACACGCGGCCGCCGCCCCCAGGCCGTGCCCGAAGGGCACCGACCCGGCCAGCACGGTCGACAACTGGAAGTGCCAGCTCGACAACATCCGCGAGGGCCTCACGCCCAAGCAGCCGACGACCTCGCCGGCGCCGTCCCCCACCCCGTCCAAGCCGAAGCCCGCACCGAAGCCCAAGCCGGGCGACGGCGGCGGCGGCGACCGCAGCGGCTCCGGGGGCGACAAGCGGAAGGCGCCACGTCCCGGAACCGGATCCGGCCCGCGCTCGGGCGGCACGGGCCCGGGTGTGCGGGCGCCGTCGGTGCCCGCGCCGCTCACCGACCCCCGCAGCGTGCGGCCCTACTCCCCCGGCGCCCCGGCGAACCTGCCCGGGCTGCTGCCGTCACCGCGGGTCGCCGACCCCGCTGACGGCACCGTCATGCCGGACACGCGGCTCGTGTCGCCCGCGGCCGCCTCCGCCCACGACGACGGCGCCACCACGGCGTGGGTGGCCGCCGCCTCGGGCGCCGCCGGAGCCGTCGCGGCGCTCAACGCCAGCGTGATGGCCCGCCGCTTCCGCCGCGCCCGCCCCCTGCCCCCTCCCCGCGCACGCTAGCCCCACCCCGCGCACGTCAGCCGCCCGCGCAGGTCAGACCACCCGCGCAGGTCAGACCACCCGCGCAGGTCAGACCACCCGCGCAGGTCAGACCACCCGCGCAGGTCAGACCACCCGCGCAGGTCAGACCACGCGGACACGTTAGGCCGCCCGTGTGTGTGGACGCTGGGCGGCCGGGGGTCAGTCCAGGTCGGGCTCGGGGGCGCCGACGGCGTGCAGGCCGCCGTCCACGTGGACGATCTCGCCCGTGGTGGCCGGGAACCAGTCCGACAGCAGCGCCACCACCGCGCGCGCGGTGGGCTCGCTGTCCTTGATGTCCCAGCCGAGCGGCGCGGCCTGCGGCCACATCTCGGTCAGCCCCCCGAAGCCGGGGATGCTCTTGGCCGCCATCGTGGCCAGCGGCCCGGCCGACACCAGGTTCACCCGGATGTTCTTCGGCCCCAGGTACTTGGCCAGGTAACGCGAGCACGACTCCAGGCCCGCCTTGGCCACGCCCATCCAGTCGTACACCGGCCAGGCCTTGGTGGCGTCGAAGTCCAGGCCGACCACCGACCCGCCCTGCTCCATCAGCGGCAGGCACGCCATGGTGAGCGACTTCAGCGAGTACGTCGAGGCGTGCAGCGCGGTGGCCACGTCCTCCCACGGCGTGTCCAGGAACGTGCCGCCCAGCGCGGTCTGCGGCGCGAACCCGATGGCGTGCACCACGCCGTCCAGCCGGTCGAACCCGTGCTCGCGCAGCCGCCCGGCCAGCGCGTCCAGGTCCTCGGTGCTGGTGACGTCCAGCTCGATGACGGGCGGCGGGTCGTCCGGCCCCGACGGCAGCCGCTTGGCGGTGCGCTGGGTGAGCGTGGGACGCGGGTAGGCGGTCAGCGCCACCCGCGCGCCCTCCTCCTGCGCCACGCGCGCCACGTGGAAGCCGATGGAGGCGTCGGTGAGGACGCCGGTGACCAGGATCCGCTTGCCTTCCAGGATGCCCATGATCGGTCAGTGCCCCATTCCCAGGCCGCCGTCCACCGGGATCACGGCCCCGGTGATGTAGGCGGCGTCGTCGCTGGCCAGGAACCGCACGGCCTTGGCCACCTCGTCCGGCTGCGCCACCCGGCCCAGCGGGATCGCCTTCTTGATCGCGCTCTGCTGGTCCTCGCTGAGCGCGGCGGTCATGTCGGTGTCGACGAAGCCGGGCGCGACCACGTTGACGGTGATGTTGCGCGAGCCCAGCTCGCGGGCCAGCGACCGGGCGAAGCCCACCAGGCCCGCCTTGGAGGCGGCGTAGTTGGACTGGCCGGCCGACCCGAGCAGCCCCACCACCGACGACACCAGCACGATCCGGCCGCCGCGCTTGCGCATCATGCCCTTCACCGCGCGCTTGGCGACCCGGTAGGCGCCGGTCAGGTTGGTGTCCAGGACGGAGGTGAACGACTCCTCGCTCATGATCGCCAGCAGGGTGTCGTCGGTGATCCCGGCGTTGGCGACCAGCACCTGCACCGGCCCCTGCTCCGCCTCGACCTTGCCGAACGCGGCGTCGACGTCCTCCATGCTGGTCACGTCGCAGCGCACGCCGAACAGGCCCTCGGGCGGCTCGCCCGACCGGTAGGTCACCGCCACCGCATCGCCCGCGGCCGACAGCTCCCGCGCGACCGCCAGCCCGATGCCCCGGTTCCCGCCGGTCACGAGGACAGAGCGACTCATCTCGTACCCTTCATCGACTCACCACAGCGAGCCGAGCGTATCGACCTACCGCCGGTAACGCGGATGTGCGAGCCCCACAAGATCCGCGTCCCGCCCTTTGTTCCACCCCGATCCACCGGAGGTCCGGACGGCCCCGCGGCCCCCGCCGGTCCGGGCGGGTTAGGGGGTAGGTTGCGGAAGGTGCACGACATCGATCCCGACTTCACCGCGCTCCCCCTGCGCGAGCTCGCCGACGCGGCGCTGACCCGGGCCCGCGAGCTGGGCTGCGAGCACGCCGACTTCCGGCTGGAGCGCATCCGCAGCCAGACCCTGCGCCTGCACGACGCCGCGCTGGAGACCGCGCTGGACGCCGACGACCTGGGCCTGTCGGTCCGCGTGGTCAAGAACGGCACCTGGGGCTTCGCCGCCGGCATCGACCTGAGCACCGCCGGCGCCGCCCGGGTGGCCGCGCAGGCGGTGGAGGTCGCCGCGGTCGCCGCGGCGGTCAACCGCGAGCCCATCGAGCTGGCGCCCGAGCCGGTGCACGGCGAGCGCACCTGGGTGTCGTCCTACGAGGTCGACCCGTTCGCCGTGCCCACCGCCGAGAAGGTGGCGCTGCTGGCCGACTGGAGCCGCCGCCTGCTGGACGACCCCCGCGTGCAGCACGTCGACGCCGCACTGCTGCAGGTCAAGGAGAACAAGTTCTTCGCCGACCTGGCCGGGACCGTCACCACCCAGCAGCGCGTCCGGCTGCACCCGGCGATCAACGCGGTGGGCATCGCCGACGGCGCGTTCGACACCATGCGCACGCTGGCGCCGCCCGCCGGGTACGGCTGGGAATGGCTGACCGGCGCGCACTGGGACTGGGACGGCGAGCTGGCGCGGCTGCCGGAACTGCTGGCCGAGAAGCTGGCGGCGCCGTCGGTGGACCCGGGCGCCTACGACGTGGTGATCGACCCGTCCAACCTGTGGCTCACCATCCACGAGTCGATCGGGCACGCCACCGAACTCGACCGCGCCCTGGGCTACGAGGCCGCCTACGCGGGCACCTCGTTCGCCACCCCCGACAAGCTCGGCCGCCTGCGCTACGGGTCGCCCGTCATGAACGTCACCGGCGACCGCACCGCCGAGCACGGCCTGGCCACCATCGGCTACGACGACGAGGGCGTGGAGACGCAGTCGTTCGACATCATCTCCGAGGGCATGTTCACCGGCTACCAGCTGGACCGGCGCATCGCCCGCCTCACCGGCGCCGAACGCTCCAACGGCTGCGCGTTCGCCGACTCCTCCTCCAGCATGCCGCTGCAGCGCATGGCGAACGTGTCGCTGCGGCCCGCGCCGGACGGGCCGTCCACCGACGAGCTGATCTCCGGCGTCGAACGCGGCATCTACATCGTCGGCGACAAGAGCTGGTCGATCGACATGCAGCGCTACAACTTCCAGTTCACCGGGCAGCGCTTCTACCGCATCGAGAAGGGGCGGCTGGCCGGGCAGCTGCGCGACGTGGCCTACCAGGCCACCACCACCGACTTCTGGAACTCCATGGAGGCCGTCGGCGGGCCCGGCACCTACGTGCTGGGCGGCGCGTTCAACTGCGGCAAGGGCCAGCCCGGGCAGGTCGCCCCGGTCAGCCACGGCTGCCCGTCGGCGCTGTTCCGCGGGGTCAACATCCTCAACGCGCGCAAGGAGGCCGGGCAGTGAGCACGATGAGGCCGCAGGAGGCCGTCGAACGGGCGCTCGAGCTGTCCCGCACCGACGACTGCGTGGTCATCGCCGACGAGTCCAGCACCGCCAACCTGCGCTGGGCGGGCAACACGCTGACCACCAACGGCGTGACCCGCTCCAACCGGCTCACCGTGATCGCGCTGCGCGGCACCGCCGAGGGCGTCGCCGCCGGCGTGGTGTCGCGGGCCGCCGTCGGCGCCGGCGACGTCGAGGAGCTGGTGCGCGCCGCCGAGGCCGTCGCCGCCGGCAACGAGCCCGCCGAGGACGCCGCGCCGCTGGTGAGCGGCACCGCGCCCGGCACCCGCTGGGACGACGACCCGGCCGAGACCGGCATCGGCGTGTTCACCGGCGTCGCGCCCGCGCTGGGCGAGGCGTTCGCCGCCGCCGAGGCCGCCGGGCGCCGCCTGTACGGGTTCGCCAACCACATGGTGACCTCCACCTTCCTCGGCACCTCGGCGGGGCTGCGGCTGCGCCACGACCAGCCCACCGGGCTGCTGGAGCTGAACGCCAAGGACGAGCGGGGCGGCTCTGCGTGGGCGGGCGTCGGCACCCGCGACTTCACCGACGTGGACGTGCCCGGCGTCGCCGCCGACCTGGCGCGCCGCCTGGACTGGGGCGCCCGCCGCGTCGACCTGCCCGCGGGCCGCTACGAGACGATCCTGCCGCCCAGCGCCGTCGCCGACCTGATGATCTACCTGTACTGGTCGGCGGGGGCGCAGGACGCCCACGACGGCAGCACCGTGTTCAGCGCCCCCGGCGGCGGCACCCGCGTCGGGGAGAAGCTGGCGAGCCTGCCGGTGCGGCTGTCCAGCGACCCGGCCGCGCCGGGACTGGAGTGCGCGCCGTTCGTCATCGCGCACGCCTCCAGCCGCGAGGCGTCGGTGTTCGACAACGGCCTGGCGCTGTCGGCCACCGACTGGATCGCCGACGGCACGCTCACCGCGCTCACCCAGACCCGCCGGTCCGCCGAGCGCACCGGCCTGCCGCTCACCCCCGGCATCGACAACCTGGTCATGAGCGGGGGCCGGGACGGCGGGGCGTCGCTGGAGGACATGGTGGCGCGCACCGAGCGCGGCCTGCTGCTGACCTGCCTGTGGTACATCCGCGAGGTGGACCCGCAGCGGCTGCTGCTCACCGGTCTCACCCGCGACGGCGTCTACCTCGTCGAGAACGGCGAGGTCGTCGGGGCGGTCAACAACTTCCGCTTCAACGAGAGCCCGGTGGACCTGCTGTCGCGGCTCACCGAGGTCGGCGCCACGGCCCCCACGCTGCCGCGCGAGTGGTCGGACTACTTCACCCGCGCCGCCATGCCGCCGGTGCGCGTGGGCGACTTCCACATGTCCACCGTCAGCCAGGCGACGTAGCCGACGCGGAGATCGTCACAGCCGGGACCGCGGTGGACTGGCCATCCTCCAGCTGGCTGCGGGTCTCAGTGACCTCGCTGCAACGGGGCCGCACTCCCGGCTGTGACGATTCACATACTATGTGTCACCAATGCGCGGTCAAGCATCCTCCAACCTGAAGCCCACTTTCAGCCCCACCTGATAGTGCGCGACCTCGCCCTGCGCGAGGTCGCCGCGGATCTCGGTGACCTCGAACCAGTCCAGGTGGCGCAGGGTCTGCGCGGCGCGGGCGACGGCGTTGCGGATGGCGGCGTCGACGGACTCCGGCGAGCTGCCGACGATCTCGGTCACCCGGTAGGTGTGGTCGGTCATGTGGGTCCCCTTCCCTGGTGTTTCCCCCTGGTGTCGCCGTCCTGCTCCCACGGGCGTACCGTGGAAATGTGAAGGTCATTCCCCGCAGGCGCGCCGCGGTCTACACGGTGACCGACGCGCCCAAGCCGATGTCGGAGGACATCAGCTACCGGCAGCGCCGCTACCTGATCTCGATGGGGATCCGGACGGGCTGCTTCGTGGGAGCGGTGCTCTCGGCGATGCTCGGCGCGCCGCTGTGGCTGGTGGTCCTGTTGGTGGTGGGCGCGCTGTTCCTGCCGTACATCAGCGTGATCTTCGCCAACGGCGGCCGCGAGCCGCAGCCGACCGCCCGCTTCACCGACGAAAGCACGAACCGGAAGCCGATTTCCGGACATGGTCCGGAAATCGGGTCGTGACTTTCTCTTGACTAAGGGCGGGGGGGTTCGGTGTACGATTTGTCTCGGCGCTCTGGTCCCCCGTCGGAGCGCCCGTGCCGGTGTTCCGGGCCCCCGTCGGAACACCGATGATGCGACGCCGGGTGGATTGCCCCCGTATCCACCCGGCGTCGCTTTCTCTTTGCGGGCACTGGGTTCCGCTCTCCCGATCATGCGCGTTCCACTGTGACGAACGGACGTGGCGGCCGCGCGGTTCCCCGTCGCTGACCGGACCCGGCCAACACGTTTCGGCGCCTTCTTCCCGCGTCTCGCGGCGCCTCCGCACGGTGCACGCGCGGGGCGTCGTGCGGCGCCGCGCTCAGGGCGCCGTGGAGCGTTCGCCGGCGGCACGCCCACCCGATCTTGCCGGCCGCGCCCACCGGCCCCTCACAGGCACGTACACCGCCGCGCGGGGCCATCCCGGACTCGTGGACGCCGGGGGCGTCCTGGGCGCACGGCGCTTGATTCTAGAACGAGATTCCAATTAGGTTGGCGTCGGCCGGACACGCGGCGGGAACCGAGGAGGCGCAATGGCCGGGAGCAGGGTCGCCATCGTCACGGGCGCGGCGCGCGGCATCGGCGCGGCGACGGCGGTGCGGCTGGCGGTCGACGGGTTCGCCGTCGCGGTGTGCGACCTGGACGAGGCGGCGTGCGCGGGCACGGTCGCGGAGATCGACCGGGCGGGCGGCCGGGGGCTGGCCGTCGGGGTGGACGTGTCGGACGCGCAGGCCGTGCGGGCGGCGGTCGACCGGGTGGCGGCCGAGCTGGGGCCGCCGGTGGTGCTGGTCAACAACGCCGGGATCATCCGCGACAACCTGCTGTTCAGGATGTCCGACGACGACTGGGACGCGGTCATGGCCGTGCACCTGCGCGGCGCGTTCCTGATGAGCCGGGCCGTGCAGGCGCACATGACCGAGGCGGGCTGGGGCCGGATCGTCAACCTGTCGAGCACCTCGGCGCTGGGCAACCGCGGCCAGGCCAACTACTCGGCGGCCAAGGCGGGCCTGCAGGGCTTCACCAAGACCCTCGCGATCGAGCTGGGCCGGTTCGGGGTGACGGTGAACGCGATCGCGCCCGGGTTCATCGCCACCGAGATGACGGCGGCGACCGCGGCGCGCATGGGCGTGGACTTCGAGGACTTCAAGGCCGCGGCCGCCAGGGAGATCCCGGTGCGGCGGGTCGGCGTGCCCGGCGACATCGCCGGGGTGGTGGCGTTCCTGGTCGGCGACGACGCCTCGTTCGTGTCCGGCCAGGTGATCTACGTGGCGGGCGGGCCGCGCGCCTGAGCCGTCTCCGCCCGCCTGAGCCGTCCCGGGTCAGCGGCGCAGCACGGCGGCGAGCTGGGCGGCCAGCACGCGCGGCGCGTCCACCAGCGACGGGCCGTACCAGGTGAGGTGGCGGCCGTCGACCAGGGCGACGTCGACGCCGGGGAAGCATTCGGGGCCGTCGTCGGCGGTGAAGCGGTACGGCTCGTCCGGCAGCACCACCAGGTCGGCGCCGGCGGCGGTCAGCTCGTCGATGCCGATCTTGGGGTAGCGGTCGGGATGGGCGGCGTAGAGGTTGTCCACGCCGAGCCGTGACAGCACGTCGCCGGTGAAGGTGTCGCGGCCGACGACCATCCACGGCCGCCGCCACACCGGGACGACCGCCGTCCGGCGGCGCGGCGGAACGGGCGGCGCCGCCCACGCGCGGGCGGCCTCGTCCAGCCAGGCGGGGACGGGGACGCGGCAGGCCTCGGCGAGCATGCGGCGCAGCGAGGTCAGGGCCTGGCCGACGGTGCGGATGTCGGTCATCCACACCGCGATCCCGGCCGCGCGCAGCGCCGCGACGTCGGCGGGGCGGTTCTCCTCGGCGTTGCCGAGCACGACGTCGGGACGCAGGGCGGCGACGCGTTCCAGGTCGGGGTTCTTGGTGCCGCGCACCCGCGTGACGTCCAGGCCAGGCGGGTGGGTGCACCAGTCGGTGGCGCCGGCCAGCAGGCCGGGCGCCGTCACCGCGACCGTCTCGGTCAGCGACGGCACCAGCGACACCACCCGGCGCACCCGGTCCGGGACGGGCACGGGCGCGCCGGTGTCGTCGAGCGGGACGGCGTGCGGCGGGACGGCCATCACACGTTGCGCCGGTACTGGCCCCCGACCTCGAAGAACGCCTCGGTGATCTGCTGGAGGCTGCACACCCGCGCCGCGTCCATCAGCACCGCGAACACGTTCTCCCCGGACCGGGCGGCCTCCTTCAACGCCGCCAGGGCGGCCTGGGCGTCCTCGCGGTGGCGGTCCTGGAAGGCGCGGACGCGCTCCAGCTGCGAGCGCTTCTCCTCCTCGGTGGCGCGCGCCAGCTCCAGCGGCCCGTCCGCCGCGTCGTCGCCGTCGGGGTTGCGGAAGGTGTTGACGCCGATGATCGGCAGGGAGCCGTCGTGCTTGCGCCGCTCGTACAGCATCGACTCGTCCTGGATGCGGCCGCGCTGATAGCCGGTCTCCATGGCGCCCAGCACCCCGCCGCGCTCGCTGATGCGGTCGAACTCGGCCAGCACCGCCTCCTCCACCAGGTCGGTCAGCTCCTCGATGACGAACGAGCCCTGCAGCGGGTTCTCGTTCATCGCCAGGCCCCACTCCCTGTTGATGATGAGCTGGATGGCCAGGGCGCGGCGCACCGACTCGGCGGTGGGGGTGGTGACGGCCTCGTCGTAGGCGTTGGTGTGCAGGCTGTTGCAGTTGTCGTAAATGGCGATGAGGGCCTGCAGCGTCGTGCGGATGTCGTTGAAGTTCATCTCCTGGGCGTGCAGGGAACGGCCCGACGTCTGGATGTGGTACTTCAGCTTCTGGCTGCGCTCGTTGGCGCCGTACCGCTCGCGCATGGCGATCGCCCAGATGCGGCGGGCGACCCGGCCGATGACGCTGTATTCGGGGTCCATGCCGTTGGAGAAGAAGAACGACAGGTTGGGCGCGAAGTCGTCGACGTCCATGCCCCGCGCCAAATACGACTCGACGTAGGTGAAGCCGTTGGCCAGCGTGAACGCCAGCTGGCTGATCGGGTTCGCCCCGGCCTCGGCGATGTGGTACCCGGAAATGGACACCGAGTAGAAGTTGCGGACCTTGTTGGCGATGAACCATTCCTGGATGTCGGCCATCATCCGCAGCGAGAACTCGGTGGAGAAGATGCAGGTGTTCTGGCCCTGGTCCTCCTTGAGGATGTCGGCCTGCACGGTGCCGCGCACCGTCGACAGCACCCGCGCCCGGATGTCGGCGGCCTCCTGCGCGGTGGGTTCGCGGCCGTGCTCGGCGCGGAAGGCGTCCAGCCCCTGGTCGATCGCGGTGTTGAGGAAGAACGCCAGGATGGTGGGCGCCGGGCCGTTGATCGTCATCGACACGGAGGTGGTCGGCGCGGACAGGTCGAAGCCGTCGTAGAGCGCCTTCATGTCGTCCAGCGTGGCGATGGAGACGCCGGAGGTGCCGACCTTGCCGTAGACGTCGGGACGCTCGCCGGGGTCGCGGCCGTACAGCGTCACCGAGTCGAACGCGGTGGACAGGCGGGTGGCGGGCTGGCCCTCCGACAGCAGCTTGAAGCGGCGGTTGGTGCGGAACGGGTCGCCCTCGCCGGCGAACATCCGCGCCGGGTCCTCGTTGTCGCGCTTGAACGGGAACACCCCGGCGGTGAAGGGGAACCGGCCGGGCAGGTTCTCCGCGCGCAGGAACCGCAGCAGCTCGCCGTGGTCCTGGTAGCGGGGCAGCGCGACGCGCGGGATGCGGCTGCCCGACAGGGTCTCGCGGGTCAGCCTGGTCCGCAGCTCCTTGTCGCGGACGCGGACGACCTGCTCCTCGCCGGAGTAGGCCTCGACGACCTTCGGCCACTGCTCGACCAGCGCGGCGCTGTCGGCGGAGACGGCGCGGCGGGCGTCCTCCAGCAGCCGGCCGACCTCGTCGGCGGCGTCGCCGGTCAGCTCCTCGCGCACGGCCGCCAGGCGCTGCGCGCGCCGCACGGCCTCGACCTGGCGGGCCGTCTCGGCGTGGTAGCCGCGGACGGTCTGGGCGATCTCGGCGAGGTAGTTCGCGCGGGCGGGCGGGATGATCTGCGCGGCGCCCGTGGACACGCGGGTGTCGGCCCTGGGCAGCGTGCCGGGTTCCAGGTGCAGGCCGTGCTCGGCCAGCAGCCCGGTCAGGTGCTGGTAGAGGGCGGTGACGCCGTCGTCGTTGAAGGTGGCGGCGCTGGTGCCGAACACCGGCATGTCCTCGGGCCGCGATCCGAACGCCTCGCGGTTGCGCACCAGCTGGCGCGACACGTCGCGCAGGGCGTCGGCGGCGCCGCGCCGTTCGAACTTATTGATCGCCACCACGTCGGCGAAGTCCAGCATGTCGATCTTCTCGAGCTGGGACGCGGCGCCGAACTCGGGCGTCATCACGTACAGCGCGACGTCGGCCAGCGGGACGATCGCGGCGTCGCCCTGCCCGATGCCGGGGGTCTCCAGGATGACCAGGTCGTATCCGGCGGCGCGGCAGGCGGCGACGATGTCCTCGATGCGGTCCGGCAGCTCGCGGCCGCCGCGGGTGGCCAGCGAGCGGAAGAACACGTGGTCGCCGTCCAGGGAGTTCATCCGGATGCGGTCGCCGAGCAGCGCGCCGCCGCCGCGGCGCCGGGTCGGGTCGACCGCCAGCACCGCCACGCGCAGCTTGTCCTGCTGGTCGACGCGCAGCCGGCGCACCAGCTCGTCGGTGAGGGACGACTTGCCGGAGCCGCCGGTGCCGGTGATGCCGAGGACGGGGACGGCGCGGCGGGACGCGGCCTCGGCGATGACCTCGCGGTCGCGGTCGGGCAGCCGGCCCTCCTGCAGGCAGGTGATGGCGCGGGCCAGGGCGCGCCGCTCCCCCGCCAGCACGCCCTCCACCGGCTCGGGCGGCAGTTCGGCGTCGCAGTCGCGGATCAGCTCGTTGATCATTCCGGGCAGGCCGAGCCGCTGCCCGTCCTGCGGGGAGAAGATGCGCACGCCGGAGTCGGCCAGCCGGGCGATCTCGTCCGGGACGATCACGCCGCCCCCGCCGCCGAAGATCTTGACGTGCCCGGCGCCGGACTCGCGCAGCAGCCGCGCCAGGTACTCGAAGTACTCCACGTGGCCGCCCTGGTAGGAGCTGATCGCCACGCCGTGGGCGTCCTCCTCCAGGACCGCGTCCACCACCTCGCGCACGGACCGGTCGTGGCCCAGGTGGACCACCTCGGCCCCCTGCGACTGCAGGATCCGCCGCATGATGTTGATCGCCGCGTCGTGCCCGTCGAACAGGGCCGCCGCCGTCACGAACCGCACCGGGCGCGCCGGGACGTGCATGAGCCACCTCGCGATCGTCTGTGGGCCGCTCACCAAGCCCTTGGAAGTCCAATATTTGGAAGCTAAAGTAATTCGCATGCGCGACGCGGTCAAGGCTCCGGGCGGCGGATACGGTGAGGCGGTGCCCGTTCCCGACCCCATCGCCGAGGCGCACCGGCAGTGGAGCGCGCGCTGGCCCGAGCACGCCGACCGGATGGCCGCGGTCACGTCGGTGATGCGCGTCCAGCAGCTGCTGCTCGCCCGCATCGAGACCGTCCTCAAACCGCACGGCCTGACGTTCGCCGCCTACGAGGCGCTGCGCCTGCTGGCCTTCACCCGCACCGGCGCCCTGCCCATGGGCAAGATGGGGGCGCGGCTGATGGTGCACCCGGCGTCGGTCACCAACGTCATCGGACGGCTGGAGCGCCGGGGCCTGGTCCAGCGCCGCCCCTCCCCCGACGACCGCCGCGTGGTCCTCGCCGAGATCACCCCCGCCGGCCGCGAGCTGGCCGAGGACGCCACCCGCGCCCTGCACGAGGCGTCGTTCGGGCTGGCGGACCTGACCGCCGAGCAGGCCGAGCAGGTCACCGCCGTGCTGCGCGCCGTGCGCGCCGCGGCCGGCGAGGTCCCCCCGGAGCCGCCCCGGCCGCGGGCCGGGCGTTGACTTCCCCGCGCGCGGTGCGAGCGTGAGAGGGGATCATGGGCGGCAGGACATGGGAGGGGGTGCCGGCGTGGCGAACGAGACCGTCTTCACCTACGGCGCGCCGCAGCTGAAGTTCGGGCCCGGCGCGGCCGACGAGATCGGCTACGACCTGGCCCGGTACGGGGCGCGGCGGGCGCTGGTGGTGACCGACCCGGGGGTGGCCGCGACCGGCGCCCCGCAGCGCGTCGCGGACGCCATGAAGGCCTACGACGTGACGGCGACGGTGTTCGACGGCGTGCGCGTGGAGCCGACCGACGAGAGCCTGCGCCGGGCCGTCGCGCACGCCCGCGACACCGGCCCCTACGACGCGATCGTGGCGGTCGGCGGCGGGTCCAGCATCGACACCGCCAAGGCCGTCGACCTGCTGATCACCAACGAGGGCGACCTGGCGGACTACCTCAACCCGCCGGTCGGCGCGGGGCGCGCCCCCGCCCGGCCGCTGCTGCCGCTGGTGGCCGTGCCGACCACCACGGGCACCGGCGCCGAGAGCACCACGGTGTGCGTGCTGGACGTGCTGGAGCTGAAGGTCAAGACCGGCATCAGCCATCCGGCGCTGCGTCCCGCCCTGGCCGTGGTGGACCCCGGCCTGACGGTCAGCCAGCCCGCCGGGGTGACCGCGTCGTCGGGGATGGACATCGTCTGCCACGCCCTGGAGTCGTACACGGCGCGGCCGTACGACGCGTTCGACCGCAAGGCGCCCGAGCAGCGCGTGCCGTACTGCGGCGCCAACCCGATCTCCGACATGTGGTCGGAGAGGTCGCTGACGCTGATCGCGCGGTCGTTCCGCGCCGCCGTGCGCGACGGCGACGACACCCGCGCCCGCGGCGACATGGCGCTGGCCGCGACGTTCGCCGGGCTCGGGTTCGGCAACGCGGGCGTGCACGTCCCGCACGCCAACGCCTACCCGATCGCGGGCCGCGTCCGCGGGTTCCGCCCGTCCGGCTACCCCGGCGGCGAGCCGCTGGTGCCGCACGGCATGGCGGTGTCGCTGACCGCGCCGGAGGCGTTCCGGTTCACCTTCGAGGCGTGCCCGGAGCGGCACGTGCGGGCGGCGGAGCTGCTCGCACCCGGGCTGGAGCGTCCGGACGACCCGGCCGAGCACCTGCCGCGGGCGCTGCTGGCGCTGATGCGCGACATCGGCATCCCGGACGGGGTGGGGGCGGTCGGCTACACCGAGGCCGACGTGCCGGACCTGGTGGCGGGCACGATGAAGCAGCAGCGTCTGCTGGCCATAGCGCCGCGCCCGGTGACCGAGGACGACGTCGCCGGGATCTTCACCCGTTCGCTGCGCCTGTGGTGAGCCGCGCCGCCCGTCCCGGGGGCCGTGCGGTGGCCGGGGCGGTGGCACCGCACTGGATCGGCGCGCCTTGTCCCGGTATATACCGTGGTGAACCCCGGACCGCGGGCGGGTGGGGAACGGCACGACGTGGTGCCGGGCGTGCCCGGGGCGGGGCTGGAGCGGGAGATGACTGACGCACCTCGTGAGCCGGAGCCCCTGACCTACGGCTCCTACCTTCGGCTGGACAGGCTCCTGACCTGCCAGGAACCGCGCACCGGCGCGCACGACGAGCTGCTGTTCGTCGTCATCCACCAGGTGTACGAGCTGTGGTTCAAGCAGATCCTGCACGAGGCGGCGCTGCTGCAGCGCAGGCTGGAGGACGGCAACAGCGCCGGGTCCCTGCACACCGCCCGCCGCATCGCCAAGATCCTCAAGACGGTGGTGGGGCAGCTGGACGTGCTGGAGACGATGACGCCCCGGCAGTTCGCCTCGTTCCGCGACGCCCTGGGCACCTCCAGCGGGTTCCAGTCGGACCAGTTCCGGCGGATCGAGGCGGTGCTGGGACGCCGCGCGTTCCCCGCCTCGGACCTGCGCGACGACCCCGAGCTGCGGGAGACCGTGCGCCGCCCGTCGCTGATGGACTCGCTGCTGCGCTACCTGGCGGGGCGCGGCCACCCCGTCCCCGCCGACATCCTCGACCGCGACCCGGCGCGGCCGTGGGAGCCCGACCCGCGCGTGCAGAACGTGCTGGTGGCGGTGTACGCCGACGACAGCCGCCCCGAGGCGGAGGTCTGCGAGGCGCTGGTCGACGTGGACGAGGGCGTGCAGGAGTGGCGGTACCGGCACGTCAAGATGGTCGAGCGCACCATCGGCGCCAAGCTCGGCACCGGCGGGTCGGCCGGGGCCGACTACCTGCGCTCCACGCTGTTCGTACCCGCGTTCCCGGACCTGTGGGAGGTCCGGTCGAAGATCGAGGAGGAGCCCGTCGATGGCGCGTGAGGAGAGCGTGGCCGTGGTCGGGGCGGGCCTGGCCGGATGCCTGCTGGCCACGCTGCTGGGCCGGCGCGGCGTGCCGGTGACGGTGTACGAGCGGCGTCCCGACCCGCGCGTGGCCGGGCCCGAACGCGGCCGGTCCATCAACCTGGCGATCTCCGCGCGCGGCCTGGCCGCGCTGGAGGAGGTCGGGCTGCGCGAGGAGGCCCTCGCCCGGGCGCTGCCCATGCACGGCCGGATGGTGCACCCGCTGGGCGGGGCCCGCAACTTCCAGCGCTACAGCGCCGACGGCACCCGCGCGATCAACTCGATCAGCCGCGCCGAGCTGAACATCGCGCTGCTGGACGCCGCCGAGGCCACCCCCGGCGTGACGGTGCGCTTCGGGCACCGGCTCACCAACGTCGACGCCGCCAAGGGACGGCTGACGCTGGAGACGCCGGACGGCGTGGTCACCGAGGACGCCGGCGTGGTGCTGGCCGGCGACGGCGCCTACAGCGCGGCGCGCCGCACGATCGAGGGCGTCGAGCCGTTCACCCACACCCAGGACTTCCTCGAGCACGGCTACAAGGAGCTGACCATCCCGCCGACGGCCGGCGGGGACTTCGCGCTGGACCCCGACGCCCTGCACATCTGGCCGCGCGGCAACGCCATGATGATCGCGCTGCCGAACCTGGACCGCTCGTTCACCTGCACGCTGTTCTGGCCGAAGGCCGACTTCGACGCCCTGGACACGCCGCGCCGGGTGCGCGAGCACTTCCGGGCCCGCTATCCCGACGTGGCCGGGCTCATGCCGAACCTGGCCGACGACTTCGCGCACAACCCCGTCGGGTCGCTGGTGACGGTGCGGTGCTGGCCGTGGGTGCGGTACGGCAGGGGCGCGACGGTGGCGCTGCTGGGCGACGCGGCGCACGCGATCGTGCCGTTCTACGGGCAGGGCGCCAACTGCGCGTTCGAGGACTGCGTCGAGATCGACCGCTGCCTGGAGGAGACCGGCGGGAACTGGCGGCGCGCGCTGTCGATCTACCAGGAGCGGCGCAAGCCCAACACCGACGCGATCGCGGAGATGGCGCTGGACAACTTCGTCGAGATGCGCGACCGGGTCGCCTCCCCGGCGTTCCGGCTCGGCCAGGCCGCCCAGCACGCGCTGGAGCGGCGGCTGCCGGGCCGGTACGTGTCGCGTTACGAGCTGGTGTCGTTCAGCACCGTGCCGTACGCGCGGATCCCCGAGCGGATCAGGCGGCAGAACCGGACGCTGGCGGCGGCGGGGCTTGCGGCGTTCGCGGCGACGGGGCTGACCGTCCGGGCCGCTCGTGCCGCCCTGCGCCGCCGGGCCGCCGCGGCGCCGGCCGGGTCGGGC
>NZ_BAAAZG010000012.1:130615-157607 GCF_039536785.1 Actinomadura miaoliensis | reverse complement strand
TCCGGGCCGCCCGCGCCCTCCGGCGGAGCCGCTGACCAGGTCGTACAGCGCGGCGAGCAGGGCCGCCAGCACGAATCCGATGACGACGAACAGGCCGTGCCGGAAGGCCAGCGCCCAGTCGCCGTGCGTGCCGGCGACGGTGGCGAAGTAGATCGCGCCGGTGGTGGCGATGCCGACGGCGGCGCCGAAGCGCTGCCCGGTCTGCAGCACCCCGGCGGCGCTGCCGCCGCCCGTCCGCGGCACCTCCGCCAGGGTGATCGTCTGGTTGGGCGCGATGACCAGGCCGCTGCCGAGCCCCGCGACCAGCAGCGGCACGGCGGTGAACCACGCCACGTCCGGTCCGGACCGCAGTTCCACGGCGACCCACACGGCGACCAGCCCGGCCGCGACGACCGCCAGCCCCACCGCGACGAGGGGACGCCCGTAGCGCGCCACGATCCGTCCGCCGACCGTGGCGGCCACGGCCGATCCGAGCGCGAAGGGGGTCATCGACACGCCCGCCAGCAGGGGGCTGTAGCCGAGCCCGATCTGCAGGTAGAGGGTGTAGGTGAAGAAGATCGCGGTGAATCCGGCGAAGTACAGCACGGCGATGGCCGTGCCCAGGCCGTAGGAGCGCAGGCGGAACAGCGTCAGGTCCACCATGGGCGAGGGGTGCCGCCGCTCCCACAGCGTGAACACCGCGATCACGGCGGCGCCGAGCAGCACCAGGAGCCACTTGCCGTTGCCGTGCCACTGCCGTTCCTGCACGAACGGCAGCATCACGCACACGACGCCGACGCCCAGCAGCAGCACGCCGAGCGGGTCGAGGCCGCGCCGTTCCCCGTACTGCGGCGGGGGCAGCAGCCGCCACGCCAGCGGCAGCGCCACCAGCCCGACGGGGATGTTGACGTAGAACACCCAGCGCCAGCCCTCCTCGATCCCGGCCAGGGCGATGAGCGCGCCGCCGAGCATGGGGCCGACGGCGGTGGCGATGCCGATGACGGCGCCGAGCGCGCCGAACGCCCGGCCGCGTTCGGCGCCGACGAACAGCTGCTGGATCAGCCCGGCGGTCTGCGGCTGCAGCACGCCCGCCGCCGCGCCCTGCACCAGCCGGGCCGCGACCAGCAGCTCGACGGTGGGGGCGAGCCCGGCCAGGGCGCTGGAGGCGGTGAACAGCGCCAGCCCGGCCATGAACACCGCGCGGCGGCTGCGCGCGTCGCCCAGCCGCCCGGCCGGCACCAGCACCAGGCCGAACGTCAGCGCGTATCCCGACACGATCCACTGCAGGCCCGACTCCGAGGCGTGCAGCCCCTCCCGGATCGACGGCAGCGCGACGTTGACGATGCTGACGTCCAGCAGGGTCATGAACGCGGCGACCAGGCACACCGCCAGGGCCTGCCAGCGGCGCCGGGCGCAGTGCACCGCCGTGGGGGTGGTCGTCGATCCGGTGGGCGATCCGGTGGGCGATCCGGTGGGCATGGACCGGAGCATGTCCGGGCTCGTCACAGTCCAAACCATGCCCCCACGTAAGCCGCGTTACGGACTTATGTGACAAGGTGGTCATGTGACGGATGTGCCGCCGGACCCCGCCCCCGACGACGCGGAACAGCAGTGCTCGGCCAAGGGCTGCCGGGACGCCGCCGTGTGGGCGCTGCGCTGGAACAACCCCAAGATCCACACTCCGGAGCGGCGCAAGATCTGGCTGGCCTGCGACGCGCACCGCGAGCACCTGTCGACGTTCCTGGACCGCCGCGGGTTCCTGCGCGACGTCGTCCCGCTCTCCGAGCTGGACGAGCCCGCCTAGCCCCGGCCCCGCTCGGGGGCCCGCGTTCAGGCCAGGCCGGGCGGCGACTGCGTCACGCCGGGCGAGCCGCCCGCGTCGCCCTTCCAGCCCTCGGCCATCTCGGTGATGCGGGCCGCGGCGTCCCGGGCGGGCGTGCCGCGGCCGACGGCCAGGCCGAGCAGGAAGGTCGTCAGCGGGGCGCCGGGCCGCGCCACGCCGTGCGCGACGTCGCGGGCCAGGTCCAGCACCAGGTCCCGGTCGACCTCGCCGCGGTCCAGGCCGAGCTCCAGGCAGACGGCCTCGATCCACTCCTCCAGCATCGTCACTCCTCCCCTTCGGTCAGCAGGCGCCGGGCGTGCGCCAGCGCACCGGGGGTGTCGCAGTCGTACCACGGGGGCCGCTCCCCCGCCGCGCCGGCCGGCCCCAGGGACACCCGGACGGGTGTCAGCGGGCCCAGCACGCCGCGCAGCGAGGCGCCCTCGTAACCGGCCAGCGCGGCGCGCAGTCCGGCGGTCCGCCAGCATCCCGCGAGCCATTGTTCCCGCCCCTCGGCGTCGACCAGCACCGCCCCGCCGCCCCGGCCGCGGCGCGCGGCGTCCAGCAGCGCGGCGACGTGCCCGGGACGCAGGAACGGCAGGTCGGCGGCCAGCAGCGCCAGCCAGGGCGCCCGCACCTCGGCCAGCCCCGCGCGCAGGGCGGGGACGGGCCCGGCGCCGGGCGGGTCCTCGCGGACCACGGTCGCGTGCGGCAGTTCCGCCCGGGGCGGCCCGACGACGATCAGGTGCCGCGCGTCCCGCACCGCCTCGGCGACGCGGGCGACCAGGGTGCGCCCGCCGACCGGCAGGCCGGGCTTGTCGGCGCCGTCCATCCGGCGGGCGCGGCCGCCCGCCAGCACCACCGCGTCGAAGACCTCGTCGAACGCCGTGCCGAACGCCGCGTCGAACGCCTGGGTCATCGGCGCCGTGCTCACCCGCCGATCGCGGACATGGGACGGGCGGGCTGCAGGAAGGCGGGGTCGTCGATGCCGTGCCCGGCGCGCTTGACGCGCACCGCGGCCCGCCACCGCTCGGCCAGCTCCTCGTCGGACGCGCCGCCGCGCAGCGCGCCGCGCAGGTCGGACTCCTCGGTGGCGAACAGGCAGTTGCGGACCTGCCCGTCGGCGGTGAGGCGGACCCGGTCGCAGTTCCCGCAGAACGGCCGGGTCACCGAGCCGATCACCCCGACCGTGCCGGGACCGCCGTCGACCAGGAACGTCTCGGCCGGGGCGCTGCCGCGCGCCGCCGGGTCGTCGGGAGTGAGGGTGAACGCCTCGCCCAGCCGGGCCAGGATCTCGTCCGCGGTGATCATGCCGGCGCGGGTCCAGCCGTGCTGGGCGTCCAGCGGCATCTGCTCGATGAACCGCAGCCGGTAGCCGTGGTCGAGGCAGTAGCGCAGCAGCGGCACCGCCTCGTGGTCGTTGACGCCGCGCATCAGCACCGCGTTGACCTTGACCGGCGCCAGGCCCGCGGCGGCCGCGGCGGCCAGGCCCGTCAGCACGTCGCCGAGGCGGTCGCGGTGCGCCAGCCGCCGGAACACCTCGGGGTCGAGGGTGTCCAGGGACACGTTCACGCGGTCCAGGCCCGCCTCGGCCAGCGGGGCGGCCAGCCGGTCCAGCCCGATGCCGTTGGTGGTGACCGAGATCTGCGGGCGGGGCCGCAGCTCGGCGGTGCGCCGCACGATGCCGGCCAGGCCGCGGCGCAGCAGCGGCTCGCCGCCGGTGTAGCGGACCTCGGTGATGCCGAGGCGTTCGACGCCCACCCGCACCAGCCGCACCACCTCGTCGTCGGTGAGCACCTCCGGCTTGGGCAGCCAGTCCAGGCCCTCGGGAGGCATGCAGTAGGAGCACCGCAGGTTGCACCGGTCCGTCAGGGAGACCCGCAGATCGGTGGCGGTACGACCGAAGGTGTCGACCAGCACGGACGCCCTTTCCCACTGCCGTGGCGGCGCCGTGTCGCACGGGCCGCCTGGATTGCCGTGAACATCCAGCCTATTGCGGCGGTTGACGTTCCGCGCACCGCGCGAGACGGTATCGGGCAGATCACCCGAAAGATCGTCCGCTGAGGGACCCGGAGGTGCGGCGATGACCACGGCACGGCGCTGGGAGTTCGCGGGGACGCGCGGCGCGGTCACCGCGCGGACCTGGCCCAACCCCGCCCCGCGTTACGCGGCGGTGCTGGTGCACGGGTACGGCGAGCACCTCGGCCGCTACGACCACGTCGCCGGCGCGCTGGTCCGGCACGGCGCGGTGGTGTGCGGGCCCGACCACGCCGGGCACGGCCTGTCGGCGGGCGACCGGGTGCTCGTCGACGACGTCGGCGACCTGGTGGCCGACGTGCACACGGTCGTGGCGTCGGCCCGCGACGACCATCCGGACCTGCCCGTGGTGATGATCGGCCACTCGATGGGCGGGCTGATCGCCACCCGCTACGCGCAGCTGCACGGCGCGGAGCTGACCGCGCTGGTGCTGTCGGGGCCGGTGCTGGGCCGGTGGGACGCGCTGTCGCGGCTGCTGGCGCTGGAGGAGATCCCCGACGTGCCGATCGACCCCGGCACCCTGTCGCGCGACCCGGCCGTCGGCAAGGCCTACGCCGAGGACCCGCTGGTCTGGCACGGGCCGTTCAAGCGGCCGACGCTGGAGGCGCTGGACGCGGCGATCCGGGCGGCGTCCGCGCACGGCTCGCTGGGCGCGCTGCCCACCCTGTGGGTGCACGGCGACGACGACCGGCTGGTGCCCCTGGACGGCACCCGCACGGGCATCGACGCCGTCCGCGGCTCCGACCTGACCGAGCGGATCTACTCCGAGGCCCGGCACGAGGTGTTCAACGAGACCAACCGCGACGAGGTCCTGGCGGACGTGACGGCGTTCGTCGACCGGGTGCTGGGCGGCGCCGCCTCACCGCCGGCCTAGCTCGTCGATCAGCGCGCTCAGCCACGGCTCGTCCGCCCGGGGCCGCCGCATCAGCGACCGCGCGATGCCCCGGCGGCCGTGCCAGCGGCCGTACGCGTGGACGTACTCGACGGGCCGCCCCCGGGCGAGCCAGTCCCACACCCGCTTGTCGAGCGGCACGGCCGTCACGGTGAGGCCGGACGAGGCGGCCGGCGTCCAGGCCACCCGGCGGTCGCGCCACGGCCACGGCTCCGGGTCGATCCTGGCCAGCGGAACCAGGCCGAGCACCCGGACCTCGCCGAGCCGGACGCCCTCCTCGGCGCACCACCGGCCGAGCTCGCCCGTCGCGGCGGTGAAGGAACGGTCCGGGCCCACCAGGTCGCAGATCGCCACCGGCCGCCGCGGCGTCCCGGCCAGCGCCGCCGGGGTCAGCCCGGCCGTCGACGCGGTGAGCCGCCACTCGGCGGCGGTGCGGCCGCGCGGCGACGGCAGCCGGTGCACGGCGGACGCGTGCCCGGTGCCGCGCAGCACGACGTCGAGGAGTTGCCGGACGGGTTCGGCGGCCTCCTCGGCCAGCAGGAGGGGGCCGCCGCCCGAGCGCGCCAGCACGTCGGCGGTGCCCGCGGCGAGCCGCCCGAACCAGACCCAGTCCCACCTTCCGTCGGGCTTCCACGGCGCGCTGCCCAGGATCTCGTCCGCCATCGGATCCCAGGGGTAGGGATCGTCGGCCTCGCGGACCTCGGTCTCGCGGGTCCGCACGGCGGCGGGCGCGAGCCGCGTCTCCTGCCACGCCTGGCAGTCGTCGACCCTGGTGCCGACCTCCGCGCCGCACGACGCACAGGCCAGGTTGGGGCCGGCTCCGATCCCCAGGCACCCGTACTCGGGAGGCTCGTCCCGGATCTTCTCGATCATCACGCGGGTGTTGTGGACGTCCCCGGGCGCGAGGACGAACGTGCCGGGCGGTCCGTACCGGGTGTCGTCCACGGCGTAGGTGCCGGGCGCCATGCCCAGCGGGATCTCGAAGTGGTCAGGGGTGATGCCGTGGTTGGGGAGGGGGACGCGCAGGACGGGCGCGCTGAGGCGGGCCCCGCAGGCCGCGCAGTGGAACACCGTCCGCCGCCGGGTCGTCATCGCCGCCGCCCGCGCCTCACCAGCCGCCCCTTGACGCGTCTGAGCTCGCCGAGCAGCTCGTTCCTGCGGCCGGCCGGCAGCTCGCGCGGGTCGGTGCCGGACAGGGCGCCGTCCATCGCCCACAGCGCATCGAGGGTCAGGCCGGGGGTCTGTGTCTCCTCCAGCCGCAGACCTTCCAGCACCTGCGCGCGGGCGAGGCGGGCCAGGCTCACCTTGCGCCGGAAGTCAGGGAAGATCTGGATCTCACCGGTGTGGCCGTGGTTCCAGGGCCCCAGGTAGGCGTGGCGGGAGTGGCGGCGGGGGGCGTGCATCCTCCCCGACAGCACCGCCCATGTCCGCGCCGTCACGCGGTCCTGCGGGCGCACGACGATCAGGCCGCGCAGCCGCTCGACCCCGCCGCGGTCGGGCGACCAGTACGGGCTGTCGGCCTCGAACCATGCCCGGATGTCGTCCAGGGCCCGGTCCAGGCCGTGGGTGCGCCAGCGCACCGTGCCGTCCGGCGCCGACGCCAGCGGCAGCCGCGCCTTCAGGTCGCCGGCGGCGTCCGGCCCGAACGGGGTGGCCCAGCCGGGGACCAGCACGATCGGGTCGGCCGGGTCGGCGTCGAACGGCGTGGACGTCAGGAACGGCCGGTCGATCACGATGAGCGTGCCGGGCCTGGCCTGGTACGCCAGGCCCCACAGCAGGCGGCCCAGCAGCCGCGCGCCGTGCCCGTCCGACAGCACGTGCCAGGTGCCGTGGAACAGGTTGGTGCTGAACCGGGCGGCGGTGCCGGGACGCAGGCCGATCACGGTGTGGTCGCGGCCGTCCAGCCGCAGGACGCGGCGGTGCAGCTTCATGCCGTCGGCGGCGGCCCGCGCGTTGGCGGGCCGCTGCCGCCTGCCCCGCGCCGCCGTGCCCCGCGTCACGTCCCGGCCCCTCAGCCCTTGACGCAGATGAGCTGCCGCAGGTGCGCGACCACCTCGACCAGGTCGGACTGCGCCTCGATCACCGACTCCAGGTCCTTGTAGGCGCCGGGGATCTCGTCGAGGACGCCGCCGTCCTTGCGGCACTCCACGCCCCTGGTCTGCGCCACCAGGTCGTCGACGGTGAACGCCTTGCGGGCCTTGTTGCGGCTCATCCGGCGTCCCGCGCCGTGCGAGGCGGAGTTGAAGGCCGACGGGTTGCCCAGGCCGCGCACGATGTAGGTGCCGGTGGCCATCGACCCGGGGATGATGCCCAGGTCGCCCCTGCCGGCGCGGATCGCGCCCTTGCGGGTGACCAGCAGCTCCACCCCGTCGTAGACCTCCTCGGCCACGTAGTTGTGGTGGCAGGAGATCACCTCGCCCCACCGGCAGCGCTTCTCGCCGAAGCGGCGGGTCAGCACGTCCTGCGCCAGGGCGAGCATGACGGCGCGGTTGCGGCGCGCGTACTCCTGCGCCCAGAACAGGTCGCGGCGGTACTCCTCCATCTTGCGGGTGCCGGTGAGGAACACCGCCAGGTCCCGGTCGGGCAGGTCCTGGTTGTGCGGCAGCCTGCGGGCGGCCTCGATGTGGTGCTCGGCCAGTTCCTTGCCGATGTTGCGGGAACCGGAGTGCAGCACGACCCACACCGCGCCGTCGTCGTCCGCGCAGACCTCCAGGAAGTGGTTGCCCGACCCGAGGGTGCCCATCTGGCCGCGGGCCCGGCCGAGACGGCCGCGCACCGCCGGGTGCAGCTCCTCGAAGTCCTTCCAGAAGTCGTACCAGCCGCGTTCCTTCAGCCCGGGCAGCGCCGACGGGTCCACCGGCGTCTTGTGCGCGTGGTGGCCGACCGGGATCGCCTTCTCCAGGCGCGAGCGCAGCGGCCCGAGGTCGTCGGGCAGGTCCTCGACGGTCAGGCTCGACTTGACCGCGGTCATGCCGCAGCCGATGTCCACGCCGACCGCGGCCGGGGACACCGCGTCGCGCATCGCGATGACCGAGCCGACGGTCGCGCCCTTGCCGTAGTGCACGTCGGGCATGACCGCCAGGCCCTCCACCCACGGCAGCGCGGACACGTTGCGCAGCTGGTCGAGCGCGACGTCCTCGACGGTGGCCGGGTCCGTCCACATGCGGATCGGAACGCGGCCGCCCTTGAGCGTCTGGTACGGCATCCCCTGCTCCTCTCCGCGATTGACGGTGGGCCGTCCGTGATCTATGACGCCAGACCGCGCCCCGCCGGTTCAAACCATTTTCTGCGGATTCGCCGGGGCGCCCGTGGAATGCTCACCGGCCGGGGACGCGGCGGCCGTCGGCGACGCGCTGCGTCAGGCCCTGACCGTCCAGGTGCTCCAGCAGCGCGACGGCGACGCGGCGGTCCGTGCCGAGGGCCTGCGCGGCGCGGCCGACGCTGAACGGCTGCGGCAGCGCGCCGAGGATCCGCAGCGCCTCCCGGTCGGCCCCGGACGGCAGGACGACATCGTCGCCCAGCCGCAGGATCGCGCCCGCCCGCTCGGCGGCGTCCAGCACCGGCGGGGTGAGGCCCAGCTCGGCCAGCCGTTCGGGGAGGGGCGCGCAGAACGGCGCGGACCGCAGCTCTTCGCGCAACCGTCCCACGGCCACGACGACGTGCGGCGGCGGGCCCTGGTCCGGGCCGTGCACCCGGCCGTCCGCCACCCGCAACGGAGGCCGCACCAGGGCCTCGACCAGGCGGCACGCGGGCAGGCCGAGCCGCAGCCGGGCCCGCTCCAGCGGCAGGCCGGGCGCCAGCGGCCGGGACACGGCGCGCTCGGCGACCAGGCCGGCCAGGCGCTGGTACAGCGCCTCCCAGTGGCCGGGGTCGGCGAGCCACCCGTCGACCCGCACGGCGTCGGCGGGCGGCGCGCAGCCCATCCCGGCCAGCTCCGCGCGGTGCAGCACGCCGTGGCGGCGCAGCACCACCTCGCCGCCGGGACGGTCCGGCCAGGACGCCAGCTCCCGGGCGCGGGCGGCGGTGTCGCCGCGCCGCACCAGCGTCGGGGGCCGCACGTCCAGCACGCTCACCCGGGCGACGGCGCGGCGGCCCGGGTCGCGCAGCACGGCGACGTCGCCGACGTGCAGCGGCAGCCGCGTGTTGAGGGTCAGGCGGGCGGTGTCGGGGCCCAGCGGCCGCAGCGCCACGGGCACGGCCGCCGCGCCGATGTGCAGGGTCATGCGCCTGGCCAGCCGCCCGGACGCCTCACCGAACCCGGTGCGCACGTCGACGCAGCCGGTGGCGGTCCACCGGTCGGGGGTGACCAGGGCCATGCCGCGCGCGACCCGGGCGGGGGCGACGCCGTCCAGTTCCACCGCCACGCGCGTCACGCCGTGCGCCCGCGCGCACGGCTCGCCGCCCGCCTCGGCGGACCGCACCCGCACCCGCCGCCCGGCGGGCATGAGCAGCAGCTCGTCGTCCACGCCGATCGTCCCGGCGGCCAGCGTGCCGTGGACGAGCGCGCCGCCGCCCGGGCCGCGCCCGACGTGGTCGGCCCACAGCCGGACGGGCGCGGCCGGGTCGGGCACGGGCAGCCGCCCGGCCAGGCGGTCCAGCGCCGCGGTCAGCTCCTCGATGCCGGCGCCGGTGAGGGCGCTGACGGTGACGCTCTCGGCGCCCCGCAGGCCGGTGCGGGCGAGCCGCTCGCGCGCCTGGCGCAGCGCCAGCCTGGGGTCGGCGCGGTCGGAACGGGTCACCACCAGCACGCCGTTGCGCACGCCGAGGGCGTCGATGGCGGCCAGGTGCTCCTCCGACTGCGGCATCCACCCCTCGTCGGCCGCCACCGCCAGCACCACCGCCGGGACGGGACCCGCGCCCGCGAGCATGGTGGCGACGGCCCGCTCGTGCCCGGGGACGTCCACGAACGCCAGCCGCCGGCCCGACGGCAGCGTCGTCAGGGCGAACTCCAGCGCCGGGGACGGGACACCCGCGGGGCGCCCGCCCTGCCCGGCACGGTCATCGGCGCCGTCATCGGCACCGTCGCCGGGGTCCGCCGGCTCGTCCCGCCCGGCCGGCCGCGGGCCGGTCAGGGCGCGCACGAGCGCGGACTTGCCGTGGCCGGCGTGCCCGGCGGTCGCGACGACCTGCATCAGCTCCCTTTCCGGGTACCGGGCGCCGCGGCACGCCGGTGCCGGACGGGCCGATCGCGGAGAAGGCGGCCGCGATGACCGCGGACGCGAAGGACGGGGATACGAGGGACATATGGCCGGGGGTCCACGTCGAACAACCCTATGGACGCGGAGGGCCGTCGCGAAAGCCGAACAGGTTCACAGTATGAGATCACAATTCCCGTTCCGGATGTGCGACACCAGAGGACGCATCGAGGGGCGGGGGCCGCAGACCGGGAGGTGAAACCCCCTTCCGGGAACGACGCCCGGAAATCGGCGGAACGGCCGGAACGGCCAGAAGGGCGCGAACCTCTCGAACAATGGCGGCGCGGAACGGCGGGAGGAACGCGGCGCCCGGAAAGGTGTCAGGAAAACCGCCCGTGACCCGCTCTGCGCGCGATACGGTATTGGCCGGTCAGGGGCCGGGCGCGTGGTGGTCGCGCTCGGCCGAGTGGGCGAGGAAATCGTCGACCATGCGGTTGACGAGTTCGGCGAGCAGCCGGCGCTCCCCCTCCGACCACGAGCCGAGCGCCTCGTGCATCCAGCGGCGTCCCACCGCGCGGATGCACTCGACCGCGTCGCGTCCCTCGGCGCGCAGCCGCACCCGCTGGGCGCGCCGGTCGTGGGCGTCGGGCACCCGCTCGACGTAACCGGCCTTCTCCAGGCGCTGCACGAGGCGGGACACGTGCGGGGCCTCGACGGCCAGGCGGGCGGCCAGCTCGCCGGGCCGCATCGGCTCGCCGGTGTCGGCCAGCAGCCGCAGCAGCGGCACGGCGGCGCGGTCGACCGGCACGCCGGCGGCCGCGACCGTCCGGTCGTGCCGACGGTGCCGCGTGAGCATGTGCGCCACCCGGGTCAGCGCCCGCTCGATCTCCACGATGTCGGCGGGCACGTCGTCGCCAGGGCCGGCTGACTGCGGGGGAGACATGTGATTCACCTTACAGTGCAATTACTTAATTTCAGCAACTAAGTACAATTCCGGATTTGCCCCTGTTTCCCCCCGAAACGGCCCGGCACGGCGGGCCCAGGAGGTTGTGCATGACCGGCGTCGCCACGCCAGCCACCGACCTGACCGAGCGCGCCCCCGCGGCGCCGCGCACCGGCCCGGCGCTGCTGGCGCTGGCCGCGGCGGGGCTGGTGGTGTCGGTGCAGCAGACCCTGGTCATCCCCGTGCTGCCGCAGCTGATGCGCCTGTTCGACGCCTCGGTCAGCGCGGTGACCTGGGTGTTCACCGCCTCCCTGCTGGCCGGCGCGGTCGCCACGCCGGTGCTGTCGCGGCTCGGCGACATGTACGGCAAGAAGCGCATGATCATGGTGGCGATGGGGCTGCTGCTGGCCGGGTCGGTGGTGTGCGCGCTGTCGGGCTCGCTCGGCGTGCTGGTCGCCGGGCGCACCCTGCAGGGCACCTCGGCGGCGATGATCCCGCTGGCCATCGGCATGATCCGGGACACGTTCCCGGCCGAGCGGATCACCACCGCGATCGGCGTGGTCAGCGCCACCATGGGCGTGGGCGGCACCGCCGGGATGATCGTCACCGGGCTGATCGCGGACCGGACCGAGGGGCACCGGCCGATCTTCTGGGTGGCCGCGGGCCTGGCCGTCGCCGGGCTGGCGCTGGTGCGCCTGTGCGCGCCCGACAACGGCGCGCGCGTGGGCGGCCGCCCCGACCTTCCCGGCGCCGTGGTGCTGGCGGCGTGGCTGGTGTGCCTGCTGCTGGGCGTCAGCGAGGGCAACCGGTGGGGCTGGACGTCGGCCGGCGTGCTGGCGCTGTTCGGCGGCGCCGCCGTGCTGTGCGCGGTGTGGGTGGCGATCGAGCTGCGGGTGCGCGAGCCGCTGGTGCGCCTGGCGCTGCTGGTCGGCCCGAGGTCGTTGTCGGCGAACCTGGCCTCGGCGCTGCTGGGCTTCTCGATGTTCGCCACGTTCACCCTCATCGCGGGCCTGGTGCAGGCGCGCAGGGACGAGGTCGGCTACGGCCTGGACGGCTCGGTGCTGGACGTGGGCCTGTACATGCTGCCCAGCACCGTCACCATGCTCGTGCTGTCGTCGCTGTCGGGACGCATCGCCGCCCGCATCGGGCCCGCCTACACCCTGGCCATCGGGTCGGCGTTCGTGGCCGTCAGCTACCTGTGGCTGGCGGTGTCCATCTCCCACGCCTACGACATGCTGGCGTTCAGCACCATCCAGGGCATCGGGTTCGGCATCGCCTACGCGGCGCTGGGCACTCTGGCGGTGCGGCACGTGCCGATGGACCAGAGCGGCATCGCCAGCGGCGTCAACTCGCTGGTGCGCACCACCGGCGGCAGCGTCGCGGGCGCCGTCACCGCCGCCGTCCTCAGCGCGCACACCATCGCGGGCACGTCCGTGCCGTCGCAGGGGGCGTACCAGCTGTGCTTCGCCATCGTGGCCACGGGTGGCCTGCTGGCGGCGGTCGTCGCGGCGGGGCACGGCCTGCGCCACGGGTGACCGCACGTCGCGGCCGTGGCCCGGCCGGGACGGGCGCCGTGACCGGACGGTGAAACGCCCGTGCGGGACTTGACGAACGACGCCGCGGGCATGCCCTATAGGGGTGCGCCCCGAAATACGAATTGGGGCGGGGGACCCGACCCGGAGGACGACATGGGCGCCTACGCGGCCGCGTACGAACGCAGCATCGCCGACCCGACCCGGTTCTGGGGCCTGGCGGCACGCGACATCCGCTGGCTGGTCCCGCCGGACCGGGTGCTGGACGACGGGGCGCCGCCGTTCTACCGGTGGTTCACCGGCGGCGAGCTGAACACCTGCGACAACGCCCTGGACCGGCACGTGGAGGAGGGCCGCGGCGACCAGGCCGCCCTCATCTACGACAGCCCCGTCACCGGCACCGTGCGCACCTACACCTACCGGGAGCTGACCGACCTGGTGGCGCGGTTCGCCGGGGCGCTGCGCGCACAGGGCGTCGACCGCGGCGACCGGGTGGTGATCTACCTGCCGATGATCCCCGAGGCGGTGATCGCCATGCTGGCGTGCGCCCGGCTGGGCGCGGTGCACTCGGTGGTGTTCGGCGGGTTCGCCGCCCGCGAGCTGGCGACGCGCATCGACCACGCCCGGCCCAAGGCCGTGGTGTCGGCGTCGTGCGGCATCGAGGGCAGCCGGGTGGTGCCGTACAAGCCGCTGCTGGACGAGGCCCTCGACCTGGCCGCGCACAAGGTCGAGCGGTGCGTGATCCGGCAGCGTCCGCAGTTGCACGCCGACCTGACGCGCCCGCGCGACGTGGAGTGGGACGAGGCGGTCGCGCAGGCCGTTCCGGCCGAGTGCGTTCCGGTGGCCGCCACCGACCCGCTCTACATCCTGTACACCTCCGGCACGACGGGCCGTCCCAAGGGCGTGGTCCGCGACAACGGCGGGCACGCGGTCGCGCTGCGCTGGTCGATGGAGAACGTCTACGGCGTCGGGCCCGGCGACGTGTTCTGGGCGGCCTCGGACGTCGGCTGGGTCGTCGGGCACTCCTACATCGTGTACGCGCCGCTGCTGACCGGATGCACGACCGTCCTGTACGAGGGCAAGCCGGTCGGCACGCCGGACGCGGGCGCGTTCTGGCGGGTGGCGTCGCAGCACCGGGTGAAGGTGCTGTTCACCGCGCCGACCGCGATCCGGGCGGTGAAGAAGGAGGACCCGGACGGCGCGCTGCTCGCCTCCTACGACCTGTCGAGCCTGGAGGCGCTGTTCCTGGCGGGCGAGCGCCTGGACCCCGACACCTACCGGTGGGCGGCCGACCGGCTGCGCCGCCCCGTGATCGACCACTGGTGGCAGACCGAGACCGGCTGGCCGATGGTGGCGAACCCGCGCGGCCTGGAGCCGCTGCCGGTCAAGGCGGGGTCGCCGTCGGTGCCCGTCCCCGGGTACGACGTGCGGGTGCTGGCGGCCGACGGCACCCCCGCCCCGCCCGGCGTGGACGGCGACATCGTGGTGCGGCTGCCGCTGCCGCCGGGCACGCTGCCGACGCTGTGGCAGGACGACGAGCGGTTCGTCGAGTCGTACCTGACCCGCCACCCCGGCCACTACCTCACCGGCGACGGCGGCCACATCGACGAGGACGGCTACGTGTGGGTGATGGGCCGCACCGACGACGTCATCAACGTGGCCGGGCACCGGCTGTCGACGGGCACGATGGAGGAGGTGATCGCGGCGCATCCGGCGGTGGCCGAGTGCGCGGTCATCGGCGTCCAGGACGCGCTGAAGGGGCAGGTGCCGCGCGCGCTGGTGGTGCTCAAGAGCGGCGCGGACGCCGACCACGCGGCGCTGCGCGACGAGGTGGTGCGGATGGTGCGCGAGCAGGTCGGCCCGGTCGCGGCGCTGAAGGAGGTCGCGGTGGTGCGGGCGCTGCCCAAGACCCGCTCGGGCAAGATCCTGCGCGGCGCGATGCGCGGCATCGCCGACGGCCGGCAGGTCGCGGTGCCCTCGACGATCGAGGACCCGGAGGTGCTGGACGACCTGCGCGCCGTGCTGCGGCCGAGCGCCGCGTCGTAGGGCGCCGGCCGCCGGATCACGGGACTGCGGCGGTGCGCGGCTCGCGGTCGCCGCCCTGCCCGGCCAGCCGGCCCAGCGTCCGGGCGAAGGCGAACATCGCGGCGCCCGCCGCGACGGTCACCGCGCCCAGCAGCAGGAAGTACCGCACGCCGCCCCAGACGTCCTGCAGCCGCGCGACCTGCCCGCCGACCGCGTCGCCGCACGCCACCGCCAGGAACCACACGCCCAGCAGCTGGCCGACGAACGCGCGGGGCGCCAGCTTGACGGTGACCGACAGCCCGACCGGCGACAGCGCCAGCTCCCCCACGGTCTGCAGCAGGTAGACGGCGACCAGCCACAGCAGCGACACCCGGACGCCCCCGGCCGCCGCGTGCGCGGCCATGGACATCACCACGAACGACAACCCGCACATGACCAGCCCGAAGGCGAACTTCTGCGGGATGGTCACGCGGTCGCCCAGGCGCAGCCACAGCCAGGCGAAGAACCCCGACAGACAGATGATCATGATGGGGTTGATGTTCTGCGTCCAGCTCGCGGGCATCCGCCAGCCGAACACGGTCAGGTCGACGCTGCGTTCGGCGAAGATGTTGAGCGGCCCGGCCGCCTGGTCGTAGATCATCCAGAACAGCGCGGCGGCCGCGAACAGCCACACGTAGGCGCGCAGCCGCGTCCGCTCCTCGGCGGTCACCTCGTGGCTGCGGAACAGGTAGGCGAAGTAGGCCACCGGGACGGCCACCGCCAGCACGGTCAGCGCCACGGTGACGTGGTCGACCGTGATCCCGCCGAGCGCCACGGCGGCGACGGCCACGGCCGGCACCGCCGCGGCCAGCACGCCGCCCGCCGCCCGCGCGAGCCTGCGGCGCTCGTCCGGGGTCAGCCGGTGCCCGGGCTGGTCGCCGACGCCCCGCAGGTGCCTGGCGCCGAGCACGTACTGGGTCAGGCCGAGCGCCATGCCCGCGGCCGCCGCGCCGAACCCCAGGTGCCAGTTGATGTTCTCGCCGAGGTAGCCGACGACGAACGGGGCCAGCGCGCCGATGTTGACGCCCAGGTAGAACAGCGAGAACGCCGAGTCCCGGCGCGCGTCGTCCTCCTGGGAGTACAGCCGTCCGACCATCGTGGAGATGTTGGGCTTGAGCAGCCCCGACCCCAGGATGATCAGTGCCAGGCCCAGGTAGACCGCTCCGGCCCCGGCCGGCACCGCCATCGACAGGTGCCCGCACATGATGACCACGCAGCCCGCCAGCACGGTCCGGCGCGCGCCCAGGATCCGGTCGGCCAGCCAGCCGCCGGGCAGCGCGGCGAAGTAGACCATCGCCATGTAGACGCCCAGCAGCGCCTTGGCCGTGCCCTCGGCCAGGCCCAGGCCCGACTGGGACGGCGGGGCGATCAGGAACAGCACCAGGATCCCGCGCATCCCGTAGAAGCTGAACCGCTCCCACATCTCGGTGAAGAAGAGCGTGGCCAGCCCCCACGGGTGCCCGAAGAACGTGCGCCCGGCGGGCGCGCGCGTAGAAGTCGTCGCCATGCGCTCCCCCCGAGATCCGCCGTGGCGCGTCCGCACGCAGACCGCGTTCGTACCCACGCGATCAGCGGCCGAACGGCCCGGCGGGCGCCGGGTGCGCCCGGCGCGGGGTCAGCGGACGACGAGGGTGTGCGCGCGGCGTTCGACGAGCTCGCCGACGACGACCGCGCCGGGGATCTCGCCGGCGATCAGCAGGCCGCCGGAGGTCTGCGCGTCGGCCAGCAGCAGCCGCCGCTCCTCGGCGAGGCGGCCGAAGTCGGTGTGCGGCGACACCCACGCCAGGTTGCGGCGGGTGCCGCCGGGCACGAACCCGTCGCGGACGGACTCGCGCGCCCCCTCCAGGTACGGCACGGCCGCGGCGTCGACCACGGCGGTGACGCCGCTGGCCCGGGCCAGCTTGAACAGGTGGCCGAGCAGCCCGAAGCCGGTGACGTCGGTGGCGCAGCGCACGTCCGCGGCCAGCGCCAGCCGGGCGGCCTCGGCGTTCAGAGCCGCCATCGACTCCACGGCGTGGGGGAACGCCTCGCCGGTGGCGCGGTGCCGGGCGTTGAGCGCGCCGGTGCCGAGCGGCTTGGTCAGCGACAGCGGCAGTCCGGGCCGTCCGTCGGCCAGCCGCAGCAGCCGGTCGGGGTCCGCGGTGCCCGTCACCGCCAGGCCGTACTTGGGCTCGGGGTCGTCCACGCTGTGGCCGCCGGCGACGGGGCAGCCCGCGCGGGCGACGACGTCGCGGCCGCCGCGCAGCACCTCCCGCGCCACCTCCGAGGGCAGCACGTCGCGCGGCCAGCCGAGCAGGTTGAGCGCCATGACGGGCTCGCCGCCCACGGCGTACACGTCCGACAGCGCGTTGGCGGCGGCGATCCGGCCCCAGTCGTAGGGGTCGTCCACGACGGGCGGCAGCACGTCCACGGTGGACACCACCGCCCGGGCGGCGTCGAGCCGCAGCACGGCCGCGTCGTCGCCGTCGGCGGCGCCGAGCAGCAGGGAGCCGTCGCCGGCGGGCCCGGTCAACCCGGAGATCAGCCCTTCCAGCTCGCCGGGCGGCAGTTTGCCCGCGCCGCCGCCACCGTGGGCGTACTGGGTCAGGCGCAGATCAGCGGGGGAGGTCACAGCGGGATTTAACCGACCGGTCGTCAAATGATCAAGAAACGGAGCGTACGGGGGCGGTCACCGACATGCCTCACCAATGCCTCACCAGGCATAAAACCCGGACGAGCCTCACGAAACCCACCAAGGTTTACCGTGGAGGCATGAGACGCCGCAGGCTGGCCTACGGGATCATGATGGGCACCTGCCTGACGCTGTTCGTGCTCGCCTGGGCCGTGGTCCGGCGGTACTCCCCCGCGGCGGCGGTCGCGATGTCGCTGGTCGCGATGGTCATCCCGCCGTTCGCCGCGGTCGTGGCCAACTGGAACATCGACCGCGAGGACGAGCGCGGCGAGGGCCACTCCGGCGACCGCCCGCGGGGCCGGGCCGGCGGCCGTCCGGGGGGCTGATCTCGCGCGACGCCGTTTCGCGAGGTACGGTCGCGGCTATGGGGCGGATCACCGTGCGCAAACCGGTCCTGCGGCTGAGCACCGCGGGGGTGCGGGGACGGCGGCCCGACACCCTCGCCGTCGAGGAGCCTCTGGAGATCCGCGTCGCCGGCCGTCCGCTCACCATCACCATGCGCACGCCCGGCGACGACTTCGACCTGGTCGCCGGGTTCCTGGCCGCCGAGGGCGTCATCGCGCGGGCCGACGACCTGGTGGCGCTGCGCTACTGCGCGGACGCCACCGAGCAGAACACCCTGGACGTGGTGCTGGCCGACCACGTGCCCCCGCCCGACCCGGGCATGACCCGCGCGTTCACCACCACCAGCGCCTGCGGCGTGTGCGGCAAGTCCAGCATCGAGGCGCTGCGCGTGGACCGTCCCTACGACATCGCCGCCGACCCCGTCGAGCTGACGCCCAAGGTGCTGGCGCGGCTGCCCGAGCGGCTGCGGGAGGCGCAGCGGGTGTTCGACCGCACCGGCGGCCTGCACGCGGCCGCGCTGTTCGACGCGACCGGCGAGCCGCTGGCCGTGCGCGAGGACGTGGGGCGGCACAACGCCGTCGACAAGGTCGTCGGCTGGGCGCTGCGCGCGGGCCTGCTTCCGCTGACCGGCCGGATCCTGATGGTCAGCGGCCGGGCCTCCTTCGAGCTCACCCAGAAGGCGGCGCAGGCCGGGATCCCGGTGCTGGCGGCGGTGTCGGCGCCGTCGTCGCTCGCGGTGGACCTGGCCGAGGACGCGGGCATGACCCTCGTCGGGTTCCTGCGCGGCGAGACCATGAACGTCTACACCGGCGCCCACCGCGTCACCGCCTGACCCGGGCGGCGCCTGTCACCCGGGCACGAACCCGGGGCGCCGTTTTGTGGTCTCGCCGTGAAGACCTCGCCCCCGGCGCGCGATTCACTTCTCTGGCTACCGAACGGTAGCTTCGGTCGCGCCCGAGGAGAGGACGATGACGGACGTCGACGAACGGCATCCCGCGATCCGGCCGCGCCGGGTGTCGTTCGACTGGTCGGACACCCCGCTGCACTGGATCCCCGGCGACCCGGTGGCCACGCACATCATCAACTCCTTCCACATCGTCCTGCCCGAGGGCGAGAAGTGGTTCGTCCAGTGCGTCAGGGACGCCCGCCCCCACATCACCGACGAGCGGCTGCTGGCGGAGATCCGGGGGTTCATCGGCCAGGAGATGGTGCACGCCCGCTCCCACCAGGGCGTGCTGGACCGGCTGCTGGCGGCCAACGGCATCGATGTCAGCCCGATCACCGAGCAGGCGGCGCGCGGCAACGCCGAACGGCCCGCGCGGATGGCCGAGTTGAAGCGGCGCTCTCCCCGGGCGTGGCGGCGGCGGCTGCGCTTCGAGCTCGCCGCGGTCGCCGCGATCGAGCACTACACCGCCGTGCTCGGCCAGTGGATCATGGACAACCGGCGGCTGGACGCCGACGGCGCCGACCCGACCATGCTGGACCTGCTGCGCTGGCACGGCGCCGAGGAGGTCGAGCACCGCTCGGTGGTGTTCGACGTCTACCGGGCGATGGGCGGGCGCTACCCGCTGCGCGTGGCGGCCTGGGCGGTGTCGCTGCTGTTCCTGTACTGGGCGCTGATCGGCGGGGCGGTCTACCTGCTCAGGCAGGACCCGACCGTGCGCGGCCCGGTGACGCTGCCGCGCGTCTACCGCGCCTACCGGCGGTCGGTCCGCAAGGGCCACGTGCCCGGTGTCTTCCGGCTGCTGATCGGCGAGGCGCCGGTGTACCTGCGGCCGTCGCACCACCCCTCGCGGATCTGCTCGACGCCGCAGGCCCTGGAGTACCTGAGGCGCTCCCCCGCCGCACGGGCGGCGGGCCATGCCCCGTCCTGACCCCATGGCCGCGACGCGCGGGCCGCTCCCCGGCGGGGAATCACCCTCCCCACGGTGGCATGCCGTACATTTTCGACATGGCGTCCGTCCGCGTGCGGGAGTCAGGCCGACCCCCGACCTGCCGCACGCGCGCCGGCGCGCCGACGGAAAGGCGTCCGCATGACGGTGAACGAGATCCGCCCCGCCGCCGACCCGGCGCAGGCCGATCCGGCACAGGCCGCCCCGGCGGAGACCGGCGCGGCCGAGCCGCCCGTGCCCGGGACCGGCCCCGGCGAAGCACAGGCCGCGGCCACGGAGGCACAGGCCGCGGCCACGGCCGTGCGCGCGGCCAAGAGACGGCGGCGTGTGCGCGGCGACGGCGTCGACCTCGCCGTGTACGAGCAGGGCGACCCGTCGCGCCCGACCGTGCTGCTCATGCACGGCTACCCCGACACCCACGCGGTGTGGGACGAGGTGGCCGAACGCCTCGCCGACCGCTTCCACGTCGTGCGCTACGACGTGCGCGGCGCGGGCGCCTCGTCACGGCCGTTCGGCCGCAGGCGGTACACCTTCGACTACCTGATGGCCGACCTCGAGGCCGTGCTGGACGCCACCGCGCCGGAGAAGAAGGTGCACCTGGCCGGGCACGACTGGGGCTCCATCCAGGGGTGGGAGGCGGTGTGCACCCTCCCGCAGCGGTTCGCCTCGTTCACCTCGATCTCCGGCCCGTGCCTGGACCACGTCGCGCACTGGATGCGCCGCAGGCTGCGGCGTCCCACCCCGCGCAACCTGCGGCAGGCGGCCGGGCAGACACTGCGGTCCTGGTACATCTACCTGTTCCAGACGCCGCTGCTGCCCGAGGTGCTGTGGCGCGCCGGGATGGCCCGCCCGTTCGCCCGTGCCCTGGAGGCCGGCGAGGGCGTGACGCCCCGTCCCGGGCACCCGGCGCGGACGCTGCCGCGCGACGGCGCCACCGGCGTCAACCTGTACCGCGCCAACATGCGCCAGCGCCTGCGCAGGCCGCGCGAGCGGCGCACGGACGTGCCGACGCAGGTGATCGTCCCCACCCGCGACCTGTTCGTGTCCCCGCACCTGGTGGGCGGCCTGGCCGGACGCGCGCCCAACCTGTCGCTGCGGACGATCACCGCCGGGCACTGGGTGCCGCGCAGCCATCCCGACGTGATCGCCGAGTGGATCGCCGAGCACGTCGGCGTTGGCTGACCGTCCCGCGCCGCCGCCCCCGCCCCGCGCCGGTCGTCACTCCAGGTGCGGCAGCGTCCGGTGGCCGTCCAGCTCGTAGGCGGTGTGGACGAGCGGCACGTGGCTGAACGCCTGCGGGAAGTTGCCGAGCTGGCGGCGCGCGTGCGGGTCGTACTGCTCGGCCAGCAGGCCCACGTCGTTGCGCAGGCCCAGCAGCCGCTCGAACAGCTCGCGCGCCTCGTCCTCGCGGCCCGCCAGGCGCAGCGCGTCGGCCATCCAGAACGAGCAGGCGACGAACGCGCCCTCCTGCCCGGACAGCCCGTCGGCGCCCTCCTCATCGCGCGTGACGTACCGGCGGACCAGTCCGTCGACGCCCAGCTCGCGCCACACCGCGTCGACGGTCCCGCGCACCCGGGGGTCGTCGCCCCGCAGGAACCCGGTCATCGGGATCATCAGCAGGGCCGCGTCGAGGTCCGCGGAGCCGTAGGTCCGGGTGAACGTGCCGCGGCGGGCGTCGAAGCCCTTCTCGCACACCTCGCGGCGCACCCGGTCGCGCAGGCGCCGCCAGCGGCCGGCGGGACCCGGCATGCCGAACTCCTCCGCCATGCGCACGCCGCGGTCGAACGCCACCCAGCACATCACCTTGGAGTGCACGAAGTGACGCGGCCCGCCGCGCACCTCCCACAGCCCCTCGTCGGGCTCGTGCCAGTGCCGTTCCACGTGGTCCAGCAGCGCCCGCTGCAACGCCCACACCGGCTGCTCCGGCGGCAGCCCGGCCCGGCGCGCCAGGTACAGCGCGTTGAGGACCTCGCCGGGCACGTCGAGCTGCAGCTGCGCGGCGGCGGCGTTGCCGACGCGCACCGGGCGGGAGCCCTCGTAGCCGGGCAGCCAGTCGACCTCCCACTCGTGCAGCAGGCGCTCCCCCGCCACCCCGTACATGATCTGGATGTCCTCGGGGCTGCCCGCCAGCGCGCGTTCCAGCCACCGCCGCCACGCGCCGGCCTCCTCGGTGTAGCCGCTGCGCAGCAGCGCCGTCAGGGTCATGGTGGCGTCGCGCAGCCAGCAGTAGCGGTAGTCCCAGTTGCGGACGCCGCCGGGCGTCTCGGGCAGCGACGTGGTGGGCGCGGCCACCAGCCCGCCGGTCGGCGCGTACGTCAGCGCCTTGAGGGTGATGAGCGAGCGGACGACGGCGTCGCGGTACGTCCCGTCGTAGGACAGGCTGCCGGTCCACTTGCGCCACTCGTCCTCGGTGTCCCTGAGGACGCGCAGCGCGTCCACCGGCCTGGGGGCGGGCAGGTGTGAGGCGTGCCAGGTGAGCACGAACGGCACCTTCTCCCCCGCCTCGACGGTGAAATCGGCCATGTGCCCGTGCCCCCGGTCCTCGACCGGGACGGGCGAGCTCAGCCACATCGCGTCCGGCCCAGCGACGCCGGCCAGCCGCCCGCCGGCGCGGTGCACCCACGGCACGCGCCGCCCGTACTCGAAGCGCAGCCGCAGGTCGAAACGCATCCGCACGGTGCCCGACAGGCCCTCCACGACCCGCACCACGTCGGGGGCTTCGCCGCGGTGCGGCATGAAGTCGACCACCCGCACGGCGCCGGTGGGGGTGTCCCACTCGGTTTCCAGCACCAGCGTGCCGGGACGGTAGCGGCGGCGCGAGGCGCGGCCCGCGCCGTCCGGCGCCAGCAGCCAGCGGCCGTCGCCCGCGTCGCCGAGCAGCGCGGCCATGCACGCGCCGGAGTCGAAGCGCGGCAGGCACAGCCAGTCGACCGATCCGGTGTCGCCGACCAGCGCCGCGCTCTGGCAGTCACCGATCAGCGCGTAGTCCTCGATGCGTGCCGGCTCGTCCACCCGGAGGGTGTTCCCGCTGCTCGCGGTTCATTCCGGGATACCCCGGTCCGTCCGGGTCCGCGACGTACGCACGGTCGCCCCGGCGGCAGGGTTTACCCGCGTGGGGTTTTCCGGCGGGCCCGAACATGCGAACTTGTGAACACGACATCAGGCCGACGCCCCCCTCGGCAGGTGGGCCCAACCGGCGCCGGAGTGTGTGACATGCGAATCCGCGACATCCTGCGTAGGAAAGGCGACACGGTGACCACGGTGCGACCCGAGGCCACCGTCCGGGACCTGCTGGCCACGCTGGCCCAGCACAACATCGGCGCGGCGGTGGTCTCGCCGGACGGCACGGCGATCGCCGGGATCGTCTCCGAGCGGGACGTGGTGCGCCGCCTGCACGAGCACGGCGCCGCGCTGCTCGACCGCCCCGTCACCGAGATCATGACCGCGGAGGTGCGCACCTGCGCCCCCGACGCCGACGTGGACGACCTGCGCCGCACCATGACCGAGCACCGCATCCGGCACCTGCCCGTCGTGGAGGGCGGGCGGCTGGCCGGGATCGTCAGCATCGGCGACGTGGTCAAGAGCACCATCGACGAGCTGGAGAGCGAACGCGAGTATCTCGTCGGCTACATCCAACGCGCTCCCTGACGCGCGCGCCCTGACGCGCGCCCGTCACGTCCCGGTGACGTCCCGCCTGCGTGTGACCTCCCCGGGGCGTCACACGTAGGCGGGCAGGGACGGCCGGACGGCGGGGGCCGCGTCCACCGCCGCCTGCGCCTGCGCCAGCCGGTCCACCGCGACGCGCAGCGTCTCGGGCGGCAGGACGTACGGCAGGCGCAGCCGGTCCTCCAGCACGCCGTCCTCGCCGAACACCGGGCCGGGCACCACCCGCACGCCGAGCCGTCCCGCCGCGTCGGCGATCTGCGTGGCGACCGGGGCCTCCAGCCGCGGCCACAGCGACATGCCGCCCTCGGGCAGGGTGAAGGTCCAGCCGGGCAGCCGCTCGCGCAGCGCGGTGGCCAGCGCGTCGCGGCCGCGCAGCAGCGCCGCCGCGCGTTCGGCCCGCACCTCGTCCTGCCGCAGCAGCAGCTCCCGCACGATCAGCTGTTCGAGCACCGGGCTGGCGATGTCGGTGGCCTCGCGTGACAGTGTCAGCCTGCGCGCCAGCGGCGCGGACGCCCGGATCCAGCCGATGCGCAGCCCGCCCCACAGCAGCTTGGACGCCGACCCGACGCTCACCACCCGGCCGCCGGTGTCGAACGCGGCCAGCGGCGGCGGCACGGGGGCCGTCCGGTCGTGCGCCAGTCCCGCGAACGTCTCGTCGGCGATCAGCATGGCGTCGGCGCGGCGGGCGGCCTCCACCAGCGCCCGGCGGGCGGCCGCGGGCATCAGCAGGCCGGTCGGGTTGTGGAACTCGGGGACGGTGTAGACGGTGCGCACCGCCGTCTGCCGCATGGTGGCGGCGATCAGCTCGACGTCCCAGCCCTCGGTGACGCCGACCGGCACCAGCCGGGCGCCGCGGCGGCGCAGCGCGCCCAGCGCGTGCGGGTAGGTGGGCCGCTCCACCAGCACCGGGTCGCCCGGCTGCACCGTGAGCTGGGCCAGCAGCGTCAGGGCGTGCTGCGCGCCGGTGGTGACGACGATCTGGTCCGCCCGGGTGGGCAGCCCCCGCGCGGTGTAGCCGTCGGCGATCACCTCGCGCAGCTCGGGGAGCCCGGCGGGCTGGTATCCGGGCCCGGCGGCGTGCCGCGGCAGCTCCGCCACGGCGGCGGCGACGGCCTCGTCGAAGATCTCGGGTGCGGCGGGGGTGGCGCAGCCCAGGTCGATGAACCCGGGGCCGGTGGGCGCGTCGGCCATGCCGTACCGCGGGTCGCCCTCGGCGTCGTTCCGCCGGGCGGGGGCGACGGCGGTCATGTTCGTCGTGGGCAGCGCCGTCCAGCTTCCGGCACCCTGCCTGCTCTCCATGTAGCCGTCGGCGCGGAGCCGGTCGTAGGCGGCCGTCACGGTGGTGCGGCTGACGCCCAGGGCGGCGGCCAGGTCGCGTTCGGCGGGCAGGCGCGTGCGCAGCGCCAGCCGGCCGTCGAGGATCAGGCCGCGCACCGCCCGCGCCAGCGCCAGGTAGTACGGGCGCTCCTGCGGGACGTCGCCGAGCAGCCGGGCCAGCTGCGGACCGCTCACATAGCGGGTGGTCATGAGTCCACTTTCGCATGATTGGCCCTATGATGACCAGGCCATTGCCGTCCAAAATAGTCGGCGTTGTCCAAAGGTCAAGGTAGGAGAGTAGGCACGAATGGCCCTGATGGCACGCCGCCTGGTCCAGTTGTACGCGGGATTGGCCCTCTACGGTCTGGGCATCGCCCTGCAGGTGGCCTCCGGACTCGGCAACGATCCGTGGGACGTGTTCCACCAGGGCCTGTCACGCCGGTTCGGGCTGTCGATCGGCGCGTGGATCATCATCATCGGGGCCCTGGTGATGCTGGCCTGGATCCCGCTGCGGCAGCGGCCGGGGATCGGCACGGTCAGCAACGCGCTGCTCGTCGGGGTGTTCGCCGACCTGTTCCTGTACCTGCTGCCGGCCCCGGACGCCACCGCGGCCCGCTGGGCGTTCCTGGTCGCGGGCATCGTGGCCGGCGGGTTCGCCACCGGCTGCTACATCGGCGCCGGGCTGGGGCCGGGCCCGCGCGACGGGCTGATGACGGGGCTGGCGGCCCGCGGCCACTCGGTCCGCGTCGTGCGCACCTCCATCGAGCTGGCCGTGCTGGCGGTGGGCTGGCTGCTCGGCGGCACGGTCGGCGTCGGGACCCTGCTGTACGCCGTGACGATCGGCCCCCTGGCGCACGTCTTCATTCCCCTCATGCAGGTCAGGGAGCCCGTGAAGGACACCCCGGCCCCCGCTGAGGAGGCGCCCGCCGCCGAGCGCACCGCGCCCGAGCCCGAGCCCGAGCCCGCGTCGAGCTGAGCCCCCGGAAAGACCCAGTCAGGCGAGGCGGAGGCGGGTGGCCTGTTCGGCCACGGCCGCGAGCAGGCCGGCCGCCCCCTCGGTCAGCTCGGCCAGCGTGCGCGGGCCGTCGGCCAGGCTGAACGCGGCGGTCAGCCCGAGCCCGTGCAGCTCGTCCAGCGGCCCGGCCACGCTCCCGGCCAGCGCCACCGCCGGCACGCCGCGCTCCCGCGCCAGGCTCGCCACGACGGAGACGACCTTGCCGCCCGCACTCTGGTCGTCCAGCCGCCCTTCCCCCGTGATCACCAGGTCGGCGGCGTCGAGCGCGGCGGGCAGGCCCATCAGGTCGGCCACCAGCTCGGCGCCCTTGGCGGGCGCGGCGTCCAGCACACCGACCAGGCCGCCGCAGGTGCCGCCCGCCGCTCCGGCGCCCGGCAGGTCGTGGACGCGCCGTCCGGTGCGTTCGGCCAGCACGTCGGCGAAGCGCACCAGCGCCGCGTCCAGCTCGGCGACCTGCTCGGGCGTGGCGCCCTTCTGCGGCCCGAACACCGCCGCCGCGCCCCGCGCCCCCACCAGGGGGTTGGTCACGTCGCAGGCGACGCGGAAGCGCGCCTCGCGCGCCCCCTCGGCCAGCCCGGAGTCGTCGATCGCGGCGAGCCGGGCCAGCGCCGCGCCGCCGGGCGGCAGCTCGGCGCCGGCGGCGTCGGTGAAGCGCACGCCCAGCGCGCGCAGCAGCCCGGTGCCGCCGTCGGTGCTGGCGCTGCCGCCGATGCACACCAGCACGTCGCGGGCGCCGCGCCGCAGCGCGTCGGCGACCAGCTCGCCGGTGCCGCGGGTGTCGGCGCGCAGCGGGTCCAGCTCACCGGGGCCCAGCAGCGGCAGCCCCGACGCCGAGGCCAGCTCGACGACGGCGGCGCGTCCGTCCCGCGACAGCGCGTACCGGGCCGCCACGGGGCGTCCCAGCGGGTCGTGGGCGGTCATCCGGATCTCCTGCCAGCCGGCGCCGCGCAGGAAGCAGTCCAGGGTGCCCTCGCCGCCGTCGGCCATCGGCACCGCGACGGTCTTGGCGTCGGGCGCGGCCCGGCGCACCCCCGCCTCCACGGCGGCGCACACCTGGGCGGCGCTCAGGCTGCCTTTGAACGAGTCGGGCGCGATGACGATCCGCACGCTGGGCTCCCTTCCCTCGGGCACAGACCCTACGGCCCCCGCCCCCGCCAGGCATTGGGCACCCCGCCGAAGCAGCACCGGTGCGACGCCCCTGAGACTGTGCGCGCCGCACAACGGGGGCTAGCCGGTCTCGGCGGCGTCCAGGGCGACCCGCAGGGTGACGGCGTCGGTGAAGCGGCGGGGGTCGCGGCCGGTGAGGTCGGCGATCTTGGTCAGCCGGTAGGCCAGGGTGTTGCGGTGGACGTTCAGCGCGCGGGCGGCCGCGGCGGCGTCGCGGTCGTGGTCGAGGTAGGCGCGCAGGGTGCGGCGCAGCTCCCCGGGCAGCGCGCCGAGGACCCGTCCGGCCATGGCGGCGCGCTCCGCCTCGTCCACGCGGGCCAGCAGGACGGGCAGCTCCAGGTCGTCCAGCCGCCGCCGGCCCGTCCAGGGGCGGCGCAGCGCCAGCCGGGCCCGGGTGAGGACGTCGGTGAGCGCGGTGAGGTCGGCGGCGTCGCCCGCGTCCAGCAGGGCCCCGCCGAGCAGTTCCGCTCGCAGGGCCTCCAGCCGGGGCCGCAGCGCGGGCGCCGCGTCCGCGGCCG
>NZ_BAAAZG010000012.1:117236-130577 GCF_039536785.1 Actinomadura miaoliensis | reverse complement strand
CCGACGGCGGCCAGCACGCGCCGCTCGTCGGCGCCGAGCCTGCGGTCGAGGTCGCGGGTCGCGGCCGGGTCGGCGGCGCGCAGCGCGAACGCCCGGGACGGCGGGCCGGGACGGGCGTCCACCAGGCGCAGCCGGCGGCGCCACTCCGCGGCCGTCAGCCGCCCGGCCACCAGGTCGGCGAGGATCTGCTCGCGGACGCGCCGCCGCCAGCCGGCCTCCTCGCGCAGCGCCCGCTGTGTGATCATCAGCTCGGTCATCAGCACCACCGCGGCGGCCAGCTCGCCGACGTCGCGAGGCTCGCCGGTCACCCCGACCACCCCGGCGACCGCCTCGCCGCCGGCGCCGCCGTCCCGGGCGGCGCGGATCGGCAGGTTCACCCCCGCCTGGGTGCCGCCGAGCCGCCGGGCCTCGGCGCCGGTCACCGCGAACGGCTCGCCGGTCGCCAGCACCCGCCGGGCGCCCTCGTGCACCTCGCCGACGCGGGCCGGGTCGCCGCTGGCGATGATCACGCCGTGCCGGTCCATGATGTTGACGTTGCGGCCCAGCCGCCGGGTGATCTCGGCCACGATGGCCCGGGCGTCCTCCGCGCTGATCACACGGTCACGATAGCCGCGGGGCCGCGGCTCAGGGCTCGGCGGCCAGCTTGGTCAGCACCGAGGTGAACTCCTCGGGCAGCACGACCGCGTCGCCCTGGTAGCGGAGGTCCAGCAGCGTCAGCTCGCCCATCCGCCACCAGTACAGGTGCGGGCTGAGCGAGCCGGGGCCGTCCTCGTAGGCGCGGCGGGCGTGCGCCTGCAGCTCACGGGCGGCGTTGACGGCGGCCCGGTAGCGGGCGCGCGGGCAGCCGCCCGCGGGCCGCAGCGGGTGCGCGACGATCTGGCTGCGGTTGGGCGCCACCACCAGCGCGCCGTACGGGCCGATCGGCAGGTACTCCTCCAGCCACGCCAGGTGGGTGGCGGCGTAGAACGTCCAGCCGTGCAGCACCGACACCCGCACGCTGCGCAGCTCGTCCTCGTCGACCTGCAGCGGCCCGTCGCCCCGCACGTTGGAGCGGCCGAGCATGAACAGCGCGTCCCCCGACACCGGCCAGCCGTGCATCTCGTCGGTGGTGACGGTGCGGACCGTGGTGGGGGTGTCGACGACCACCACCTCGATCAGCCCGGGTGCGAAAGGGCGTGCGGCCAGGACCCCGTTGTCGGCTTCGGCCGGGTAGATGCGGGTGCGCAGCAGGTGCTGGGCCAGGTCGAAGTCGCTGAGGTCCAGCGGCTCCTCGACGGCGGTGACGATCGTGGTGACGTGGTCGGACACCAGCGCGGGCCAGTCGTCGCGCGGCACCAGCCGGGCCAGCTGGCGCAGGTTGCGCATGCTGACGTGCAGCCGGTTGGCGCCCTCCAGCAGCATGACGTCGCCGGGGACGCGGCGGCAGGAGTAGCCGAGGCTCTCGGCCACCAGCACCAGCAGCGAGTCGAGGGCGCCCTGGTCCCACAGGCCGTCCCGGCGACCGTCGTCCCACGCACCGGGACGGGCATGCCGGCCGCTCATCGCACTCCTCCCGGCAGGGGTCGGCTGTCACTTGCGCGGCGCCGTCCGGCCGGGACGCTCAGGGTCAGCGCTGCGGCGTCCAGCCGTACGGGGGCGCCGAGCTCCAGGGTGACCTGGCACGGTCCGTGCCCGGCGGGCACACCGGCCAGCACCGGAACGCCCAGGGGGCCCAGCCGGTCGGTGAACACCGCGTCGAGCTCGGCCGGGTCGCCGCAGTCGGTCCACGAGCCCAGCACCACGCCCGCCGCACCGTCGAACCACCCGGCCTGGAGCAGCTGCGTGAGCATCCGGTCGACGCGGTAGGGCGCCTCGCACACGTCCTCGAGCAGGACGATGCGACCGGCCGCCGGCGGCGGGGCGTGGGGGGTACCGATCAGCGCGGTGAGCAGAGCCAGCGTACCGCCCGTCAGCACGCCCTCGGCACGCCCGGGGCTCAGCGCGTGACTGCCGGTGACCGTCGCCCCGGCCGGGTCGCCGAACAGGGTCGACCTCAGGTGCGCCAGCGTGCGCTCCCGGTCGTCGTCGAGCGGGCCGGCGAGGTCGGCGACCAGCCCGGCCACCATGGGGCCGAACGAGGTGCTGACGCCCAGCCGCGCGCCGAACGCCACGTGCAGGGCGGTGATGTCGCTGGAGCCGTGCAGCGCCTTGGGGCCGCGTCCGTCACCGGACGCGGCGGCGAGCGCGTCCCAGTCGAGCAGGTCGAGCAGGCGGGTGGCGCCGTAGCCGCCGCGGGCGCACAGCACCGCGCGGACGTCCGGGTCGCACCAGGCAGCCTCCAGGTCGGCGGCGCGGTCGGCGTCGGTGCCCGCCAGGCGGTGCCATCCGTCGCGGGCGGCGGCGCCGGCGAGGTTGGCGCGGTCCAGGACATGCCCGGCCAGGACGACCTCCAGCCCGAGATCGCGCAGCACGCCGCAGCCGGCCTCCAGCCGGACGGGATCGACCGGCCCGCTCGGCGCGACCACGGCCACCCGGTCGCCGGGGCGCAGCCCGGCGAACCGGCGGGGCGACCCGTCCTCGGGTGCGGCCCCCTCGCGGGTGCCCCCGCTCATCAACCTCGTCCCTCCTCGCACCGCGACGGATAGAGCTTGTCAGGAGAAGGTCGCCAAAGGAAGGGCCGTCCGCTCACGATCCGTGGACGGATCATCGCGCCACGTGACGCGTCGCAGGTCGGACGGGTCACCGGGCCGCCCCGACCGCCAGTTCGACCAGCCGGGGCAGCGTGTCGCCGACGGGGCGGCGCAGCACCGCGTCGGCCACCGGGTCGTACGGGGTGGGCTCGGCGTTGACGATCACGAACCGGGCGCCGCGCTCGACCGCCTCCAGGCACAGGCCCGCGGCGGGCTGCACGGTCAGCGACGTCCCGACCGCCAGGAACAGGTCGCAGGAGCGGGCCGCCTCGACCGCCGCGTCCAGCACGTCGGGGTCGAGGGCCTGCCCGAAGGAGATCGTGGCCGACTTCTGGATGCCGCCGCAGTCGGGGCACGGCGGGTCGTCCTCGCCCGCCTCCACCCGGGCCAGCACCTGCGGCATGGGCGTGCGCAGCCCGCACGACAGGCACTCGGCCTCGCGCATGGTGCCGTGGATCTCGATCACCCGGTCGGGCGCCGACCCCGCCCGCTGGTGCAGGCCGTCGATGTTCTGGGTGACGATCGCGCGCAGCCGCCCCGCCCTCTCCAGCCGCACCAGGGCCTCGTGCGCGGCGTTGGGCTGGGCGTGCCAGGCCGGATGGTCGCGCCGCGACCGCCAGGCCTGCCGCCGCACCTCGGGGTCGGCCAGGTAGGCGCCGATCGTGGACTGCGCCGCGGCCTCGGGGTTCTTCGTCCACACGCCCTGCGGGCCGCGGAAGTCGGGGATCCCGCTGTCGGTGCTGATGCCCGCGCCGGACAGCACGGTGATCGCCTGCGCCCGCGGGAGCCATTCCCGCAGGGTGGTCGGAGCGTCCATTTCTCCAAGGCTAGGCCGGGAAAGCACTCTTCTGCTCCTATTATCCCTGTGAGCGCGCCGGCCTGTCGGCTCTCGTCCCGGCGAGGTGAGAAACTGAACACTCGTATGAGGTCCACGCCGCACATCCTCGTGGTCAACGGCACCAAGGTCCGCCGTCCGGTGTTCATCCTGGGCTCGCCCCATTCCGGCGCGGACCTGCTGGCGCGCGCCGTGAAGCGGTCCGCGGGGTTCCATCTGACCATGGGACGCCCCGGGGTGCTGCGGGTCACCTACGCGTTCGCGCGGCGGCCGTCGATCGCCACCGGCCGGGGCCGGGGCGCCGCCCGGGTCCTGCGCGACGCCTACGCCGAGGCGTGGCAGATCTCCGCGCGCGCCTGCGCGCAGTGCCCGGACGTGTGCCGCGACGCCGCCGGGCTCCCGCCGTCGGCGGCCGGCGTCCCCGCCGGGGACGACGCGCCGTGCGTGGCGCCACGCGACGTCGACCGGTTCGCCGACGCCTCCCCCGACCTGATCTACAGCGCGGACGTGCTGCTGGACGCCTTCCCCGACGCCCAGCTGCTGCAGGTCATCCGCGACGGGCGGGACGTGGTGGCCGACATGCTCGCCGACGAGCGCTGCCTGGCCTGGTTCAAGCCGGGCCTGGCCAACCTGGACGAGGTGTTCCCCAACCCGTTCCTGGGCGTGGAGGACGTGGCCGACCGGGCCCGCTGGCCGCGCGCCGCCCCGGCCGTCAAGTGCGCGCTGCGCTGGCGCGGGTCGGTGCGGCTCAGCGCCCGCCTGCGGGCGCAGACGCCCGAGGAGCAGCTGCTCACGGTGCGCTTCGAGGACCTGGTGCGGCGGCCCCGCCGGGTCGCCGACGCCGTGTCGGAGTACCTGGGCGCCCCGATCTCCACGGGTGTGCTGGCCGGGCTGGTGCGCAGGGGCGCGCCCGTCTCGGACGACCGGCGCGTGGGCGTCTGGCGGGAGCGGCTCACGCCCCGGCAGCTCACGCAGGTCGAACGGGTGGCGGGCACCGAGCTGGGACGCCTCGGCTACGACCTCGGCACCGCGGGCTGAGGCCCCGCGGCGTGTGCCCCGCGGCGACGGCGGGTCAGCGGCGCCTGACCAGCGCCGCCGGGGACGACGCCAGTTCGGGCAGCCGGTCGGGCCCGAGCCAGCCGATCGCCACGCCCGCCGCGCCCAGGCCGACCACGAGGACGGCGTAGCGTCCCGTCCCGCTCCTGACGATGCGACCGGGATTGACCGTCACACGCACGCCGTGCTCCTTCCTCAGCGTGTGCCATGACGCGGCCGCTCGCGCCCCCGGCGCGCACGGCCGTCATCCCCAGGGAAGGCCCTCAAGGTGACCGCTCGGTGGCCGCTCCGGCGCCTCCCGGCAAAGACCAGGCATGGAGTCGTCAGTCGGCGGCCGCGCGCTCGGTCTCGCGGGGGCCGGGCAGGCCGTCGGCGGCGGGCGCGTCGACCTCGGCGGGCTCGGTGACCTCGGCGGGCTCCGCCGGTGGGGCGGGGTCGGCCTGGCGGGCGAACTGGGTGCGGTACAGCTCGGCGTACAGGCCGCCGCGCAGCAGCAGTTCCTCGTGGCGGCCCCGCTCGGCGACGCGGCCGCCGTCGATCACCAGGATCTGGTCGGCCTCCCGGACCGTGGACAGCCGGTGCGCGATCACCAGGGAGGTGCGCCCGGCCAGCGCGGTGGCCAGCGCCCGCTGGACGGCCGCCTCGGACTCGGAGTCCAGGTGCGCGGTGGCCTCGTCCAGCACCACCACCGACGGCGCCTTCAGCAGCAGCCGGGCGATCGCCAGGCGCTGCTTCTCCCCGCCCGACAGGCGGTAGCCGCGGTCGCCCACCACCGTGTCCAGGCCCTCGGGCATCGCGGCGACCAGCTCGCCGATGGCGGCGGCGTCCAGCGCGGCCAGGATCTCCTCGTCGGTGGCGTCCGGACGGGCGTAGCGCATGTTCGCGCCGATCGTGTCGTGGAACAGGTGGGCGTCCTGGCTGACCACGCCGATCTGGGCGCGCAGCGACTCCAGCGTCACGTCCCGCACGTCGTGGCCGCCCACCCGCACCGCGCCGTCGGTCACGTCGTACAGCCGCGACACCAGGTGCGTGATCGTGGACTTGCCCGCCCCGGACGGGCCGACCAGCGCGTACATCTGCCCCGGCGGGACGGTGAACGTCACGTCCCGCAGCACCTCGCGGCCGGGCGCGTTGTCGGTGCGCGCGATCGACTCCAGCGACGCCAGCGACACCTCGGCGGCCGACGGGTAGGAGAACGACACGTGGTCGAACTCGATCGCCGGGGCGGCGCGCTCCCCCTCGACCGCCGTGACCGTGGCGGTCGTCGCCGTGGCGGCGCCGTCCCCGGCGGCCCGCCCGTTCCCGGCGGCCTTCTCGGTCTTGTCGCTCTTGTCGGTCTTCTCAGGCTTGTCGCTCTTGTCGGTCTTGACGAGCGCGCCGGCGCCGGCGCCGGCGCCGCCGTCGCCGTCGGCGGTGACGGTGAGGGGACGGGCGTCCGCGCGGTCGGCGATCAGCGGCTTGAGGTCCAGCACCTCGAAGACGCGGTCGAAGCTGACCAGCGCGGTCATCACGTCCACGTGCACGTTGGACAGCGCGGTCAGCGGCCCGTACATGCGGGTGAGCAGGGTGGCCAGGGCGACCAGGGTGCCGAGCTGGAACTTCCCGTCGACGACCAGGAAGCCGCCGACGCCGTACACCATGGCCGTGGCCAGCGCCGCCACCAGGGTCAGGGCGGTGAAGAACACCCGCCCGTACATGGCGGCCACGACGCCGATGTCGCGGACCCGGGCGGCGCGCTGGGAGAAGTTCTCCTCCTCCTCGGCCGGGCGCCCGTACAGCTTGGCCAGCATCGCGCCGGCCACGTTGAACCGCTCGGTCATCAGCGAGCTCATCTCGGCGTCCAGCTGCATCTGCTCGCGGCTGACCCGCTGCAGCCGCTTGCCCACCCACTTGGCGGGCAGGATGAAGATCGGCAGCAGCAGCAACGCGATCAGCGTGACCTGCCAGGACAGGACGAACATGGTGACCAGCACCAGGATCAGGCTGATCACGTTGGACACCACCGACGACAACGTGGTGGTCAGGGCGCGCTGGGCGCCGATGACGTCGTTGTTGAGCCGGCTGACCAGCGACCCGGTCTGCGCCCGCATGAAGAACGCGACCGGCTGGCGCTGGACGTGCCCGAAGACCTGGGTGCGCAGGTCGTAGATCAGGCCCTCGCCGATGCGCGCCGAGTACCACCGCTGGACCAGGCCGAGCACGGCCTCCAGCAGCGCCAGCCCGGCCACCGCGACCGCCAGCCACACCACCACGGCGTGGTCGGCCGGCACGATGCCGCGGTCGATGATCGACTTGAGCAGCAGCGGGTTGGCCACCACGATGCCCGCGGCGAGCGCGTTCAGCATCAGGAACAGCACCAGCTCGCGGACGTAGGGCCGGGCGTAGCCGGCGATACGGCGCACGGTGCCGGGCTTGAGCCGCTGCCGGGTGACCGACGCGTCCCGGCGGAACGAGGCCATCACCTGCCAGCCGTTGCCCGGCATTCCCGGCATCCCCACAGCGACCTCCGAGGGTCCGACGCGGCCGCGACGCCCCGGCGGCCACGTCCGTCGTCCGATACGTAATCAAGTAATCAGGTCGTGCGTCAGCACAGCACAACACATCGCCCGCATCCGGGCTTCCCAGGTCAGCTCTGGGCGTAACGCGACCGCGACGGCACAATCGCACAACCGCACGGCACCCGCCATATCCGGCCTTGTCGTGGACGTACCCCGCACCGGGATAGTAGATCTGCTGATCAACATCTTTCGGCTCTCAACCCCCCTTGGAGCCCACGTGACCCGACGTCTGCTGCGCGGCCCCACCAGGCGAGCCGCCGGCGCGCTCACCCTCGCGGCCGCGCTGATCGCCGCGACCGCGCCGCCCGCCGGGGCGGCCGCGACCGCCCGTCCGGCCGTCCCGACGATCAAGGTGGCGAACGGGGAGACCCAGCCGGTGTTCTCCCGCGCCGACGCCGTCACCCAGACCGTCGACATCGAGACCACGGTCGACAGCGACCGCGACGGCGTGCGCGACCGCGTCCAGCTGCGGATCATGCGCCCGAAGGAGACCGACCGGGGCCTGCGGGTCCCGACGATCCTGGAGCCCAGCCCGTACTGGGCGGGCACCCACGACGACGTGCCGATGCACCCGGTCGACATCGGCGGGGCGCAGGCCCGGTCCCACGCCACGGTCCAGCGGAACCTGGCCGAGATCTTCCCCGGCTACTACGACAACTACTTCCTGCCGCGCGGGTACGCGGTGGCCAACCTCGACAGCATCGGCACCGGCGGGTCCACCGGCTGCCCCACGTCCGGTGACCGCGCCGAGCAGGCCGGGACAAAGGCCGCCGTGGACTGGCTGAACGGCCGGGCCCGCGGCTGGGCGCCGGACGGCACCCCGGTGAAGGCCACCTGGTCCACCGGCAGCGTCGGCATGATCGGCCAGTCGTACAACGGCACGCTGCCCAACATGGCGGCGGCCAGCGGCGTCACCGGGCTCAAGGCGATCGTGCCGATCGCCGCGATCTCCAGCTGGTACGACTACTACCGCGCCAACGGCGGCGTCCTGGCGCCCGGCGGCTTCCAGGGCGAGGACCTGGACGTGCTGGCCAAGGTCGTGCTCACCCGGAAGAACCCCGAGGTGTGCGCGAAGGTCATCGACGAGCTGACCGCCGCGCAGGACCGCGAGACCGGCGACTACGGCGAGGTGTGGGCGGACCGCGACTACGTCGGGGACGCCCGCAAGGTCAAGGCCGCCGTGATGGTGGTGCACGGCCTGAACGACTGGAACGTCAAGGTCAAGAACTCCGTGCAGTGGTGGAACGCCCTCAAGGAGGCGGGGGTGCCGCGCAAGCTGTGGCTGCACCAGGGCAACCACGCCACGCCCTTCCGCTGGCGGCTGGAGGAGTGGCTGCGGCAGACGCACCACTGGTTCGACCGGTGGCTGTACGGCATCCAGAACGGCATCACCGCCGAGCCGCGCGTCGACATCGAGCGCGCCCCCGGCCGGTGGGAGACGGCGCGCGACTGGCCCGTCCCGGGCACCCGCACCGTGCCGCTGAGCCTGAACGCCGGAGCGGAGGGCCAGCCGGGCGCCCTGTCACCGCGTCCGCGTCCGGGCGCGCCGCAGTCGATGGTGGACGCGGGCCGTACCCGCACCGCCGAGCAGCTGCTGGTCAACGAGAACCAGGCCGACCCCAACCGGCTCGTCTACCTGACGCCCGAGCTGGAGAAGGCCGTCCGCGTCAACGGCATCCCCCGGATGTCGGTGAAGGCGTCCCTTGACGGGCGGTCGCCGTACCTGACGGCGCTGCTGGTGGACTACGGCACCGACACCCGTCCCACCGGCGCCCGCGTCGACACCGGCGAACGGGTCTGCTACGGCGAGGGCGTTCCGGGCGACGACGGCTGCACCACGCGGCTGGCGCACCGCACCGAGACCGCACCCTTCAAGATCGTCACGCGGGGGTGGCTGGACGCCCGCAACCGGCACAGCCCGAGCCGCACCGAGCCGGTCGCGCCGGGCCGGGAGTACACGTTCCGCTGGGACATGGAGCCCACCGACTACGTGTTCAAGCCCGGCCACCGCATCGGCGTGGTCGTGCTGTCCACCGACTACGACTACACGCTGCGCTACCCGGCGGGCACGAGGCTGACCGTGCGTCCGGGGAGCAGCAAGCTGCTGTTCCCGATGGCGCCGGGCGGATCGCTGGAGGGCCTCGGGTAGGACGACGCGGCGCCCGCGCGTGAGCGAAGGGCCGTCAGGAGGGCTCGCGGCCCCCCGTGACGGCCCTTTCGCGCGGCCGAGGAGATCAGGTCGCGGACCGCCCGGCGCCGAACATCTCGCGCAGTCGGCCGATCTGCTCGCGACGCTCGGCGGCGCACTGCTCCTCGAGGGTGTTGCCCGGCGCCTGCCACAGCAGCCGCTTGGTGGCCACGGCGGCGCCGGCGTTCACCGCCAGCAGCGAGTCGACGAGGCCGCGCACCGCCTCGTCCAGCCGGTCGCGCGGCGTGACGATCTCGGCGATGCCCAGGCGGGCCGCCTCCTCGGCGGGCACGTTGCGCGCCGTCAGGCACAGCTCCAGGGCGCGCGGCACCCCGACGATCTCCACCAGGGGCTTGGTGCCGGTCAGGTCGGGGACCAGGCCGAGCGCGGGCTCCTTCATGCAGAACACCGCGTCGTCGGCGGCCACCCGCAGGTCGCAGGCCAGCGCGAGCTGGAAGCCGCCGCCGATGGCGTGGCCGTGCACGGCCGCGATCGTCACGATCTCGGGGCGGCGCAGCCAGGTGTAGCCCTCCTGCAGCTCGGCGATGAACCGGTCGGTGGCCTCGGGGTCGGAGCCGTCGGGCTGCTCACCGCCGGAGAACATGCCGAGGTCGATGCCCGCCGAGAACGACGGCCCCGCGCCGCGCAGCACCACCACCCGCACCTGCGGCGGCAGCGACCGGCCGATCCGGGCCAGGCCGCGCCAGGTGGCGAAGGTCATCGCGTTGCGGCGCTCGGGGCGGTTCAGCGTGACGGTGGCGACCGCGCCGTCGACCTCCAGCAGCAGCCCCGCCTCGGCCAGCTCCGCCTCGTCCGGCGGTGTGGCCGGTTCCGGCCGCGGCTCCTGCGCACTGGCGTCCGTCATGTGACGCCCCCCTTCCGCTGTGACTGCCGTGTCGCGGCGGACCGGCCCCGGCACCCGGCACGGGGGCCGGACGCGAGCCGACCCGCCGTCGCGAACCGAACCATACTCGGTCGGCCGCGGCGGCGGGTCGGACGGTGCGCTCCTCCGGGGGTCTATCGTCCGGTCAGGACTTCTTGCCGCGGGTCGCGCCGCCGCGCCCCCGCAGGTTGACGCCGGACTCGGTGAGAATCCGGTGGATGAAACCGTACGAGCGACCGGTGGCGGCTGCCAGGGCGCGGATGCTCTCGCCGGAGTCGTACCTCTTCTTGAGTTCGGCCGCCAGCTTGTCGCGCTCGGCACCGGTCACGCGGGTGCCCTTCTTAAGGGTCTCGGCCACGAGTACCTCCCGTAGTGATGTGGTGACCGCTGCGTTATCCCCCGCCATGATCAGTCATTCCCGCGCGTTCGGCTACCCACTCCGCCAGAAAAGATCTGCAGAAGCTGCCCTGCAGGTCACGCAAGTGCCACCAGATCGGCAAACTCGTCACTCCAGATGTCCTCGACACCATCCGGCAGCAAAATCACCCGGTCCGGTCGCAACGCCTCCACGGCGCCCTCGTCGTGGGTGACCAGGACGATGGCTCCGGCGAAGGTGCGCAGGGCCGCCAGGATCTCCTCCCGGCTGGCCGGGTCGAGGTTGTTGGTGGGCTCGTCCAGCAGCAGCACGTTGGCGCTGGAGACCACCAGCGTGGCCAGCGCCAGCCGGGTCTTCTCGCCGCCCGACAGGACCCCGGCGGGCTTGTCGACGTCGTCGCCGGAGAACAGGAACGAGCCCAGGATCTTGCGGGCCTCCACCGGCGCCAGCCCGGGCGCCGCCGACTGCATGTTCTCCAGCACGGACCGCTCGACGTCCAGGGTCTCGTGCTCCTGGGCGTAGTACCCGATGCGCAGCCCGTGCCCGGCGACGACCGTGCCGGAGTCGGGCTTGTCGACCCCGGCCAGCAGGCGCAGCAGCGTCGTCTTGCCCGCGCCGTTCAGGCCCAGGACCACGACCCGGCTGCCCCGGTCCACGGCCAGGCTCACGTCGGTGAAAATCTCCAAAGATCCGTACGATTTCGACAAACCCTCCGCGGTGAGGGGGGTGCGGCCGCACGGCGCCGGATCCGGGAAGCGGATCTTGGCGACCTTGTCGGCCCGCCGCTCGCCCTCCACCCCGGCCAGCAGCTGCCGGGCCCGGCGGTCCATCTGCTGGGCCGCCTTGGCCTTGGTGGCCTTGGCGCGCATCTTGTCGGCCTGCGCCAGCAGCGCCGCCGCCTGCCGCTGGGCGTTGGCGCTCTCGCGCCTGCGCCGCCGCTCGTCGGTCTCGCGCTGGGTCAGGTAGGTCTTCCAGCCGACGTTGTAGACGTCGATGACGCAGCGGTTGGCGTCCAGGTGGAACACCCGGTTGACCACCGCGTCCAGCAGGCCCACGTCGTGGCTGATGACCACCAGGCCGCCCTGGTGGGAGCGCAGGAAGTCGCGCAGCCACAGGATCGAGTCGGCGTCCAGGTGGTTGGTGGGCTCGTCCAGCAGCAGCGTGTCGGCGCCGGAGAACAGGATGCGGGCCAGCTCGACGCGGCGCCGCTGACCGCCCGACAGGGTGCCCAGGGGCTGGCCCAGCACCCGGTCGGGCAGGCCCAGGCTGGAGGCGATGGACGCGGCCTCGGCCTCGGCCGCGTACCCGCCCAGCACGTGCAGCCGCTCCTCCAGCCGCCCGTAGCGGCGCACCGCGCGGTCGCGGTCGCCGTCGACGGCGGTGGCCATCGCCTCCTCGGCCGCCCGCAGGTCGCGCAGCACCTCGTCCAGCCCGCGCGCCGACAGGATGCGGTCGCGGGCGGTCTCCTCCAGGTCGACCTCCCGCGGGTCCTGCGGCAGGTAGCCGAGGGTGCCCGAACGGGTGACGCCGCCCGCGGCGGGCAGCGCCTCCCCCGCCAGCACGCGGGTGAGGGTGGTCTTGCCGGCGCCGTTGCGGCCCACCAGGCCCACCCGGTCGCCCGGGTTGACGCGGAACGTGGCGCCCTCGATCAGCAGCCGGGATCCGGCGCGCAGCTCGATGTCGTTGACAGTGATCACGGTAGACAGGGCTCCCTGACGGAGAGGTTCGACGGACGGGCGGCAGCACGAGGCGCGTCACGGTCCGTGACCACGACGCGCCCAGGGGCCTGTCAGCTCGGGAGCGAAACCATCTGATCAGTGTACGAGACGCGCGCAACCGGATTCCGAACCTCGCGCGCCGCCCGCGCGGGCCCCGGGGAAAGTTCCGGGATGTCAGGATGGGAGGGACGGGCGATGCGACGTGGGGGACGAGCGCACGAGGGGGGAGCTCGATGAGCCACGTCACCACCACCCAACCCGAAGGCACGCCCACCTGGCTGGACATGGGCGTCCCGGACCTGGAGGCGGCCAGGCGGTTCTACGGCGACGTCCTGGAGTGGGAGTTCCGGGACCAGGGACCCGAGGCCGGCGGTTACCACCTGTGCCTGCTGCGCGGCGAGCCGGTCGCGGGCGTCATGCGCGGCCCCGACGAGGGCGCCGCCGGGATCCGGTGGACCGTCTACTTCGCCACCGACGACTGCGACGGCGCGGTCAAGCGGGCCGCCGACGCGGGCGGCGGCGTGGTCCACCAGCCGATGGACGTCATGGAGCTCGGCCGGATGGCGATCGTCACCGACGCGGTGGGCGCCCCGCTCGGCCTGTGGCAGGGCCGCACCCACATCGGCGCGCGGCTGGTGAACGAACCCGGCGCACTGGTGTGGAACGAGCTGGTGACCGGCGACGCCGACGAGGCCCGCGAGTTCTACCGGAACCTGTTCCGCTACACCACCGAGCCGATCGCGGGCGAGCTGGACTACACACTGCTGCGGCGCCCCGACGGCCATGAGGTCGGCGGCATCCACGGCAAGCCGGACACCGTGTTCTCGTACTGGCTGAGCTACTTCGAGGTCGACGACGTCGACTCGACGGTGCGCACCGTGCAGACGTCGGGCGGCTCGCTCGAAGGCGACCCGTGGAACTCCCCGTACGGCCGCATGGCGCACGTCAGGGACCCGTTCGGCGCCGAGTTCCGCCTCGTCCGGCCGCCGGACCGGATGCCCGACTCGGTGTGACGCCGGCGCGGGCCGCATGCGGGCGGGCCGGCCGCCGTCTCCGTC
>NZ_BAAAZG010000012.1:34712-117167 GCF_039536785.1 Actinomadura miaoliensis | reverse complement strand
GCTCCTCCGGCGCCCGGTCGCGGCGGCCGGCCGACAGCCCCGGCGTTTCGGCGGTCAGTCCTGGCGTTCGGCGGCCAGGCGCTGGCCGATCGTGTGGTGCAGGCGCTGCAGCCCGGACACCCCGAGCACGCCGATCTGGCCCTCCAGGTCGCGCAGCAGCGTGTCCTCACTGGCGACAACCTCGGAGGACTGCATCAGCACGGTGCCCTGCCCGGTGAAGTCGAACTGGTGCTCCTCCCCGGAGGTGCCGCCGATGCCGAACATCGACCGCGCCGCGCCCATCACGCCCCTCATGTAGGAGTGGTCGTAGTGGTGGGAGGGCGAGGGGCAGTCGGCCCAGCCCAGCAGCGCCTGCGGGTCGACCCGGATCGGCGGCTCGACGAAGTGCACCGGGCCGTTGGAAGCGGCCACGAACCGGCCCGTGCCGATCAGCGTCAGGAACCCCGGGATGATCGACTGCTTGAGCTCCAGGCCCGGCTCGAACGCCAGCAGGTTCCCGGCCCGGATGGTCAGGTTGCCCTCGTCCAGGTCGTAGGAGTTGACGTCGAAGCCGCGGTCGGCCAGCAGCAGCTTGCCCCGTCCCTGCGCGACAATCCAGTCCTGGGAGTACAGCGGCGAGTGGAAGTGGGCGGCGACCAGCGCGTCCAGCGGCCCGGCCGACAGCGACTCGAAGCGGATGTCGCCGTAGTAGGCGATCATCTTGCCCTTCTGCGCGAACCACTGGCCGTTGAGGTCGACGCAGAAGGAGTAGGCGTTGACGTTGTCGTTGGCGGGCAGCGTGGCCGCGTTGAACGTGGGGGTGGAGGTGGGGGTCGTCACGGTGTCAGATCTTCCTCTCGCTCGGCTGCACGTAGACGACGCCGTCGCCGCTGAGCTGCAGCTGGAAGCCCTCGCCGGACCCGCGGCCGATCAGGTCGCGCAGGCCGACCGCCGTGGTCAGCTTGTTCTGGAGCCGGCCGCGGTGCGCCACGTACGCCTGCGGGTCGACGTGCACCGGCCGCTGCGGCGTGATCGGCATCTCCATGACGCCGCCGTGCGTCAGCAGCGCGCACGAGCCGTCGCCGGTGAGCGTGGTGGTGAACAGGCCCTGGCCGCTGACCGCGCCGCGGATCACCCCGCCGATGCCGCCCTGCTCGCCCAGGAACATGGTGCCGACCCGCAGGCTCGCGTCGTGCACCAGCAGGCGGTCGGCCTCGACGTACAGGGTGTCGCCGCCGGACAGCTCGACGACGGTGACCTCCAGCCCGGCGTGCCCGAACATCGCGCTGCCCTGCCCGGTGACGTGCATCATCTCGGTGCGCTCACCGGCGACGGCGCGGCCGAGGGTGCCCGCGATGCCCTGCCCCGCGGTGGTTGACGGGGCGAAGCGCACCCGTCCGGTGTAGGCGAGCATGGCGCCGCGCCTGCTGTAGACCTCCTGTCCGGGCCCGATCGGCACCCGCACCATCTTGGAGGTGATCGACTGATATCCGGGCATGCTCAGATCTCCAGAATTCCGCCGCGCTCGGCCGGCTGGACGTAGACGACGCCGTGCCCCTGGTACCGGAACTGCACGCTCTCCCCCGAGCCCTGGCCGAGCACCGTGCGCCAGTTGACGTCGGTGACGACGTCCTGCCGCAGTTGCCCGAAGTGCGCCACGTAGGCGTGCGGGTCGACGCTCAGCGGCGTCTGCGGGGTGACCTCCAGGGCGATGGCGGGGCCCTCGGACAGGATCGCCACGGTGCCGTGCCCGTCCACCTTGGTGGTGGCCAGGCCCTGCCCGGTGCCCATGCCGCGCAGCCCCACGAACTGCACGCCCGTCTGCAGCCGCCCGTCGAGCGCCAGCAGGCTCTCGGACTCCACGAAGAAGGTCTCGCCGTTCAGCGGGACGAGGGTGACCTCGGTCGCCTCGCTGGCCAGGTACACGGTGCCCTGGCCGGTGATCTCCATGAGCGTCATGCTCTCTCCGGCGATCCGGCGCTTGAGCGCGCCGCGCAGCCCCTCGCCGCCGGAGATGCCCTGGCGTTTGAACGTCATCTGGCCGTCGTAGGCGACCATGGAGCCGTTGAGCGCCCTGATCGTGTCCCCGGCCAGCTCGACGGCCAGCATCTTCGAGCCGTTCAATCGGAATCGCGCCACGAGCACAGAACATACCGGGGCGCACCGCCCCCGCGGCGGCGCCGGCGGATCCGTGTCCGTCCGCGCCCGGCGCGTTGCCCTCCTGATCAGCGCGCCGATCCGGAAAGATGGCCGGCATGTGGATCGCGCCCGAACGCCGTCGCCTCAGCCGCTGGGCCGTACCCGGACTGACCCTGGCCGCCGGAGTGGTGGTCGCGGCGTTGCTCGCCGCCGACGACCGGGCCGGCACCGGGCTCGTCGCCCTGGGAGTGCTGGCCGGCTACGCCCTGCTGCTCGGGTACCGGCGGTTCGAACCCGCCCTGCCGGGCAGCGAGGGGTTCGGATCCGGGCACCGGGCCCGCTCCCACGTCCGCGCGGCGGCCCTGACCGGGGACGTGCTCACCGGCGCCGTCGTCGCCGCGGTGATCGTGCAGGGGCTGCGCGGCGCCGACATCGTGCCGTACGCCTGGCTGGCGGCGCTGGCCGGGGTGACCTACGCGCTGTCGGCCACGTTCGGCGGCCGCTCCCTGTGAGCCGGGCGGCCGGGCGCGCGGCCGTCTTGATCTTTTAGCGTGAACGGCGCCGCCCGTGCCGCCGATCCGGACGAATAGTGCGTTAACTTCTTCTGACAACTGTGGATTCGGCCTGGTAGGAGCGGCATGATGCCGCTGTGTCCGCCCCAAATGTCCTGCTTCCGGCGCGCGCCGTGTTCCAGCCGGTGGTCGACCTCGGCACCGGCGCGGTCGTCGCGGTGGAGGCGCACTGCGGTCCCGGGCAGGGGGAGCCGCCCGCGGCGCGCCCGGACCCCGCCGCCGAGGACGTGCGCCCCGCGGTGGAGGCCGCCCGCGCCGTCGCCGAGCTGGGCACCCGGCTGCCGCTGCAGGTCGGCATCCGCGCCGCGACGCTCGCGCACGGCGAGGCGACGCTGGCGGGCCTGCACCACGGGCTGGCCGAGACCGGGCGCCGCCCGGGCGAGGTGATCGTCTGCGTGTCCGGCGCCTTCCACCCGGCGCACCGTCCCGCGGTGGTCGGCGGCCTGCAGGGGCTGCGCCGCGCGGGCTACCTGGTCGGCCTGGGCGGGCTCGGCGCCTCGCCCGTGCCGCTGGACCTGCTCGTCGACGCCGTCCCGTACCTGGTCAAGATCGATGCCGACCTGGCCCGCCGCACCGGCTCCGACCAGCGCCGCGCCGCGCTGGTGACGGCCCTGGTGGACCTGACGCACCGGCTGGGCACCCACGTGCTCGCCCCCGGCCTGGCCACCGAGGAGCACGTGCTGCAGGCGCGGGAGGCGGGCGTGCGGCTGGTGCAGGGACCGGCGCTGGCGCCGCCGGAGTGGCGGCCCGGCATGCGCATCACCGTGCCGGTGGCGGCCAGGGAGGAGCCGCGCTCCCCGCGCCCCGAGACGACGCTGGGGCCGCGGGTGTCGGAGTTCACGCTGCCCGCCATGACGCTTCCCGTGACCACGACCGCCGACGAGGTCCTCACCGTCCTCACCGCCGAGACCGGCACCACCAGCGTGGTGCTGGTGGACGAGGGGCAGCGCCCCCGCGCCACGGTGGACCGCACCCGCTTCCTGCTGCAGCTGTCGGGGGCGTACGGGCACGCCCTGCACGCGCACAAGCCCGCGGTGCGGCTGGCCGACCCGCCGCGCGTCGTCCCCCGGACGGTGCCGGCCATCGCCGCCCTGCGCGCCGCGGGCCGCGAGAACGAGCGCGTGTACGACGACCTGGTGGTGACCGACGAGGTGGGGCGCTGCCTGGGCATCGTCCGCGTCGCCGACCTGATCCGCAGCCTGTCCCCCTGAGCCCCCGCCCCGGCCCCTGGGCGTGATCAGCGCGCTGAGAGGGCCGTGGAGCGGTCACTCGTCCCCGGCCGACTCCGAATGCGTGATCGGCGACGAAAAGCCGTCAGCGGCGGCCTCCTGCGCGAGGATGGCCACCTGGACCCGGCTGCGCAGCCCCAGCTTGGACAGGATGCGGCTGACGTGCGTCTTGGTGGTCGTCTCGGCCATGGCGAGCCGCTCGGCGATCTGCCCGTTCGTCAGGCCCTGGCCGAGGCAGGCGAACACCTGGCGTTCCCGCGGCGTCAGCGCGGCCAGCGCGTCCGGGTCGGGACGCGTCGCCGGGTCGGGGCGCCGCGCGGCGAAGGCGCCGATCAGCCGGCGGGTCACCCGGGGCGCGATCACCCCGTCCCCGGCCGCGACGGTGCGCACCGCGTCCACCAGCCGGTCGGCGTCGACGTCCTTGAGCAGGAACCCGGCCGCGCCCGCCCGCAGCGCGCCGAAGACGTACTCGTCCAGGTCGAACGTGGTCAGCACCAGCACGTCGGCGAACCCGGAGATCTCCCGGGTGGCCGACACGCCGTCCAGGCGGGGCATCCGCACGTCCATGAGCACCACGTCCGGGCGCAGCTCCCGGGCCAGCGCCACGGCCCGCTCCCCGTCGGCGGCCTCGCCGACCACCTCGATGCCGGGGGCGGCGCCCAGGATGAGCACCAGCCCCGCCCGCACGGCCGCCTGGTCGTCGGCCACCAGCACCCTGATCACGCGGTCGTCTCCCTGACCCGGTCGGTGTCGTCGGCGTCGGAGGCGGGCGGCGCGGTCGGCAGCTCGGCCCGCACCACCCAGGCGGCGCCCTCGGGCCCGGCGGCGAACGTCCCGTCCAGCACGGCGGCGCGCTCGCGCATCCCCACCAGGCCGCTGCCGGACCCGGGCAAGCGGGAGCCGTCCGGCCCGAGCGGGCTGCGCACCGTGATCGCGACGCTGCCGGGCCGGTGCTCCAGCAGCACCTCGGCCCGGCCGGGGCCGGCGTGCTTGAGCGCGTTGGTCAGCGACTCCTGGACGATGCGGTAGGCGGCCAGCTCCACGGCGGCGGGCAGCTCGCGCGCCCGCCCGGTCACCATCAGCCGGGCGTCCAGATCGGACCGCAGCGTCCGCGCGACCAGGTCGTCCAGCTCCTCCAGGCGGGGCGCGGCGGCCGGATCGGGCTCCTCGCCGCCGTCGTCGCGCAGCAGCCCGATCATGCGCCGCATCTCCGCCAGCCCCCGCACGCTGTTGTCGCGGATCACCTCCATGGACCGCTGCACGTCGGCGCGGTCCAGGTGGGGCATCTTCAGCACGGCCGAGGAGTGCAGGGCCACGGCGCTGAGATGGTTGGCGATCACGTCGTGCAGCTCGCGGGCCATGCGGGCGCGTTCGGCGGCGACGGCGGTGCGCCGGTCCAGCTCGGCCAGGCGCGCCATCTGCTCGGCGCGCAGCCGCTGCGCCTCGGCCTTCTCCCGGTGCTCGCGCACGGCCATGGCGGTCATCACCGGCATGGCCCAGCTCACGCCCGCCACCGCCCCGGCGATGACGGCGCCGGCGAAGGTGTGCCAGCCGACGCCCACGACGGCCATCACCACCAGGGTCACCGCCGTGGTCGCGCCCAGCAGCCACTCCCCGACGTGGCGCCGCCGCCCGTACACGGCGGCCGCGTACAGGGCGTCGCCGTAGATGACCACGACGGCGAAGCTCATGCCCATGGCCAGGTCGAGGATGTTGAACGGGGTGGCCCAGGCCAGCGCCGGGAGCGGGGCGGTGCGCCGGAACGCCATCGCCGCGCACATCCCCACCAGCGGCAGCGCCCGCCAGCCCACGCCGGGATCCCAGACGTCGCTCCAGCGCGCGTAGCCGTGCACGCTCAGCATCAGCAGGCCGCCGGCCAGCGCGGCGACGGCGATCAGGGTGTCCTGTCGCGTCACGGTGAGACGGCGGGCGGCGGTGAGCGCGGGGGACGGCACGTTCCTATCTCAGCATCCTCCAGGGGCTGCCGGGCTCCGCCTGGGTGAGGGGCCGCGTACATCGTTCGTAGGACCCCCGGTTTCGTCATCCGCGCCGAGGACTCCGCCCGTCCCCGCCGGGATGCTTGGGAGGACGCCCGGCGACGGCCGGGCGACGAGGGAATGAGGGACCATGCTCCTGGCGATCATCGCCGCCTGCGAGATCGGTTTCTGGGTGCTGCTGGCGGCCGGGCTGGCCACCCGCTACCTGCTGCGGTGGAACCGCGTCAGCGCCGTGCTGCTGGTGAGCGTCCCGCTGCTGGACGTGGTGCTGCTGACCGCCACGGTGATCGACCTGCGCGGCGGCGCCACGGCCGGGTTCGCGCACGGGCTCTCGGCGGCCTACCTGGGCTACTCGGTGGCGTTCGGGCACAGCTGGGTGCGGTGGGCGGACGAGCGGTTCGCACACCGCTTCGCCGGCGGGCCGCCGCCCAAGGGCAAACCGCGGTACGCCCCCGAGCGCACCCGCTACGAATGGCGCGAGTTCGGCAAGGCGGCGATCGCCTGGGCGATCGGCTGCGGGGTGCTGCTCGGCATGATCGCGATGGTGGGCGACGCCGACCGCACCGAGGCGCTGCTCGGCTGGGCGCTGCGGCTGACGACGATCCTGGCGATCTGGTCGCTGTGGCCGATCACGCACACGCTGTGGCCGGCCCGTCCCAAGGGCCACGGCGACCCTACGGATCATGGCGACGGCGGCGGGGACGGGCGGGACGCGGCCGCGACGAGCGGTCGCGGCGGATCCCGCTGGTGACGACGGGCGGGACGGGCACCGGCGCCAGGACGCGTCCGGGGCCGCGCGTGGCCCCGGACGCGGTCCGCCGGCGGGTCAGACGTTGAAGCCGAGGGCGCGCAGCTGCTCGCGGCCCTCCTCGGTGATCTTGTCGGGACCCCACGGCGGCAGCCACACCCAGTTGATCCGCACGTCCTTGAACATGCCGTCCAGCGCGCTGGCGGCCTGGTCCTCGATGACGTCGGTGAGCGGGCAGGCCGCGCTGGTCAGCGTCATGTCCAACGTGATCGCGTCCGCGTCCGGGTGGACGCCGTAGACCAGGCCGAGGTCCACGACGTTGATGCCCAGCTCGGGGTCGACCACGTCCTTGAGCGCCTCCAGGATCTCCTCCTCGGCGACGCCCCCCTCGCCGGCCGCCGGGGTGTCGGCGGCGGGCTGGGTGTCGGTGCCGGGAATGTCGCTCATGATGCCTCTCCGAGAGCTCGGGCGGTCGCGTCCTTCCACGCCATCCAGGCGAGCAGGGCGCACTTGATCCGGGCCGGGTACTGGGACACCCCGGCGAACGCGACCGCGTCCTCCAGCACGTCCTCGTCCGGCTCGCCCTGGCCGCGCGACTGCATGAGGGCCAGGAACTCGTCGCCGACGGCCATCGCCTCCTTGACCGACCGGCCGATCAGCAGGTCGGTCATCACCGAGGCGCTGGCCTGGCTGATGGAGCAGCCCAAGGCGTCGTACGAGACGTCGGCGACGCGGGCGTCCTGGCCGTCGCCCTCCAGGTGCACCCGCAGCGTCACCTCGTCGCCGCAGGTCGGGTTGACGTGGTGCGCCTCGCCCTCGTACGGCTCCCGCAGCCCCTTGTTGTGGGGGTTGCGGTAGTGATCCAGGATGACCTCCTGGTACATCGCCTCAAGCTGCATGGCTTCCTTTCCTTCCGGTGGACGTTCCCGCCGGGGCGGGGCGCCGGAGACGTCCGTCTGGGGGTACAACCGGCGCGGGGCTCAGCGTCTTCCGAAGAACTCCTGCGCCTTGCGCACCCCGTCGACCAGGGAGTCCACGTCCGCCAGGGTGTTGTACAGGTAGAAGGTCGCCCGGGTGGTGGCGGGGATGCCGTACCGGCGGCAGATCGGCCAGGCGCAGTGGTGGCCGACGCGGACCGCCACGCCCAGCTCGTCCAGGACCTGCCCGACGTCGTGCGGGTGGATGTCGTCCACGGTGAACGACACCGCGCCGCCGCGCGCCTCGGTGGTGAGCGGGCCGACGACCCGCACGCCGGGGATCTCGCCGAGCCGCTCCAGCGTGTAGGCGACGAGCGCCTCCTCGTGGGCGTGTACGCGGTCCATGCCGATGCCGGTGAGGTAGTCGCACGCCGCGGCCAGGCCGATGGCCTGCGCGGTCATCGGCACTCCCGCCTCGAAGCGCTGCGGCGGCGGCGCGAACGTCGAGCCCTCCATCCGCACCACCTCGATCATCGATCCGCCGGTGATGAACGGAGGCATGGCCTCCAGCAGCTCGCGGCGGCCCCACAGCACGCCGATGCCGGTGGGGCCGAGCATCTTGTGCCCGGAGAAGGCCAGGAAGTCGGCGCCCAGCCGGGACACGTCCACCGGCTGGTGCGGCACCGACTGCGCGGCGTCCAGCACCAGCAGCGCGCCGACCTGGTGGGCGCGCTCGGCGATCCGCTCGATCGGCGGGACGGTGCCCAGCACGTTGGACTGGTGCGTCAGCGCCACCAGCTTCGTGCGCTCGTTGAGCAGCGTGTCGAGGTCGTCGAGGTCCAGACGGCCGTCCTCGGTCAGCTCGAACCAGCGCAGCGTGGCGCCCGTGCGCTGGCACAGCTGCTGCCACGGCACCAGGTTGGCGTGGTGCTCCATCTCGCTGATGAGGATCTCGTCGCCCGGCCCCACGCGGAACCGCTCGGCCTCGGGACCGGCGGTGGCCGCGTTGCTCATCGCGTACGCCACCAGGTTGAGCGCCTCGGTGGCGTTCTTGGTGAACACGATCTCGCCGGGCGTCCCGCCGATGAACGAGGCGATGGTGGCGCGCGCCGCCTCGTACCGCTCGGTGGCCTCCTCGGCCAGCAGGTGCGCGCCGCGGTGCGGGGCGGCGTTGTGCCGCTCGTAGAACTCCCGCTCGACGTCCAGCACCGCGGTCGGCTTCTGCGAGGTGGCCCCCGAGTCGAGGTAGACCAGCGGCCGCCCGCCCCGCACGGTGCGCGACAGCAGCGGGAAGTCCTTCTTGATCTCCTCGGGCAGCAGACTCATAGTGACGCGCCAGCCTTCACGTACTTCTCGTAGCCCTCGTTCTCGAGGATCTCGGCCAGTTCCGGACCGCCCTCCTCGACGACCCGGCCGCCCGCGAACACGTGCACGAAGTCGGGCTTCACGTAACGCAGGATGCGGGTGTAGTGCGTGATCAGCAGCACGCCGGTGTCGGTGCCCGAGCCGAAGCGGTTGATGCCCTCGGAGACGACCTTCAGGGCGTCGACGTCCAGGCCGGAGTCGGTCTCGTCCAGCACCGCGATCTTGGGCTTGAGCATCTCGAGCTGCAGGATCTCGTGGCGCTTCTTCTCGCCGCCGGAGAAGCCCTCGTTCAGGCTGCGCTGGGCGAACGCCGGGTCGATGGACAGGTTCTGCATCGCCTGCCGCATCTCCTTGGAGAACTCGCGCAGCTTGGGCGCCTCGCCGCGCACCGCGGTGACCGCCGAGCGCAGGAAGTTCGACACCGACACGCCCGGCACCTCGACCGGGTACTGCATCGCCAGGAACAGCCCGGCGCGGGCGCGCTCGTCGACGCTCATCGCCAGGACGTCCTCGCCGTCCAGCGTCACGGTGCCCGCGGTCACCTCGTACTTGGGGTGACCGGCGATGGCGTAGGCGAGGGTGGACTTGCCGGAGCCGTTCGGCCCCATGATCGCGTGGGTTTCGCCGGACCGCACGGTCAGGTCGACCCCGCGCAGGATCTCCTTGGCCCCGTCGGTTCCCTCGCCGACGGAGACGTGCAGGTCGCGGATCTCTAGGGTGGCCATGTCTTGTGAACTCTCTGTCGTGTCCGGAGCCGGTCTCGTGGTGGCGGCCGCTCGTCGCCCGAGTCGGCGGGCTACTCGTCGTCGCCGTCGAGCGAGACGTAGACGTCGCCGTCCTGCACCTTCACCCGGTACGTGGCGACCGGCTGGGTGGCGGGCGGGTTGGTGGGCTTGCCGGTGCGCAGGTCGAAGCACGAGCCGTGCAGCCAGCACTCGATCGTGCCGTCGTACACCTCGCCCTCCGACAGCGACACCTCGGCGTGCGAGCAGATGTCGTTGACGGCGAACACCTCGTCGCCGGTGCGGACCAGCGCCACCGGGGTGTCGCCGACCTCGACGCCGAGCGCCCCGTCGGCCGGGACGTCGGCGAGCGGGCAGACCTTGACGTACGGCATCACTCACCCGCCCCCTGGTCCAGCTCGGCCTCGATCGCCTCGGCGACCTTCTCGCGCACCTCGGCGACCTCGATCTTGTCGATCAGCTGGCCGAGGTACCCGCGCACCACCATGCGGCGCGCCTCGTCCCAGGGGATGCCGCGGGCCTGCAGGTAGAACAGGTGCTCGTCGTCGAGCCGGCCGGACGCCGAGGCGTGCCCCGCGCCGACCACCTCGCCGGTGAGGATCTCCAGGTTGGGCACCGAGTCGACCCGGGTGCCGTCGGTCAGCACCAGGTTGCGGTTCAGCTCGTAGGTGTCGGTGCCCTCGGCCTCCGCGCGGATGATCACGTCGCCGATCCACACCGCGTGCGCGTCCTGGTCCTGCAGGGCGCCGCGGTAGTCGACGCGGCTGCGGCAGTGCGGGACGGCGTGGTCGACCAGCAGCCGGTGCTCCAGGTGCTGGCCGCCGTCGACGAAGTACACCCCGTACAACTCGGCGTCGCCGCCGGGACCGGTGTAGGACACCGACGGGGAGATCCGCACCAGGTCGCCGCCCAGCGACACGTTGTGCCCGGTGAAGCGGGCGTCGCGGCCGAGCCGGGCGTGCTGGTGCGACACGTGGACGCTGTCGTCGTTCCAGTCCTGCAGGCTGATCACCGACAGGGACGCGCCGTCGCCGACCACGAACTCGACGTTGTCGGCGTAGGTGGCCGAGCCGCGGTGGCTGAGCACCACGGTCGCCACGGCGAACGGCTCGACCACGACGGTGGTGTGCCCGTAGACGGCGCCGGAGGCGTCCTCGCCGCGCAGCCGCACCACGGTCGGCGTGGTCGCCACGGTCTCCTTCGGGACGGTGATCACGGTGGCGCGGTCGAACGACTCCCACGCCTGCGCGCTGACCCGGTCGGCCGGGACGTACGCCCTGCCCAGGCGCTCGTCGTCGCGGCCGACGGTCTCCACCGTCACCTCGGGCGCGGCCTCCACGTCCACGATGACCTTGCCGCCCTCGGCGGCGGTGCCGTTGTGCAGGCCGCGCAGGCGGCGCAGCGGGGTGAACCGCCACTCCTCCTCGCGGCCGGTGGGCACCTCGAAGTCGCCGACCTTGTAGGACGACCTCTCGTGCAGGGTCGACACCGGCGTGCCGGACTCCAGGCCCATCAGCCGACCGCCCCTTCCATCTGCAGCTCGATCAGCCGGTTCAGCTCCAGCGCGTACTCCATGGGCAGCTCGCGCGCGATCGGCTCGACGAACCCGCGCACGATCATCGCCATGGCCTCGTCCTCGCTCAGGCCCCGGCTCATCAGGTAGAACAGCTGGTCCTCCGACACCTTGGAGACGGTGGCCTCGTGGCCCATCTCCACGTCGTCCTCGCGCACGTCCACGTACGGGTAGGTGTCGGACCGGCTGATCTGGTCGACCAGCAGCGCGTCGCACTTGACGGTGGACTTGCTGTGCTGGGCGCCCTCCTGGATCTGCACCAGGCCCCGGTAGGAGGTGCGGCCGCCGGCGCGCGCCACCGACTTGGAGACGATGGTGGAGGAGGTGTTGGGCGCGGCGTGCACCATCTTGGCGCCCGCGTCCTGGTGCTGGCCCTCGCCGGCGAATGCGATCGACAGCGTCTCGCCCTTGGCGTGCTCGCCCAGCAGGTACACCGCCGGGTACTTCATGGTGACCTTGGAGCCGATGTTGCCGTCGATCCACTCCATGGTGGCGCCCTCGTAGGCGACGGCGCGCTTGGTGACCAGGTTGTAGACGTTGTTCGACCAGTTCTGGATGGTCGTGTACCGGCAGCGGGCGTCCTTCTTGACGATGATCTCCACGACCGCCGAGTGCAGCGAGTCCGACTTGTAGATCGGCGCGGTGCAGCCCTCGACGTAGTGCACGTAGGCGCCCTCGTCGACGATGATCAGGGTCCGCTCGAACTGGCCCATGTTCTCGGTGTTGATCCGGAAGTAGGCCTGCAGCGGGATCTCGACGTGCACGCCCGGCGGCACGTAGATGAACGAGCCGCCCGACCACACCGCCGTGTTCAGCGCGGCGAACTTGTTGTCGCCCGCGGGGATCACCGAGCCGAAGTACTCCTGGAAGAGCTCCGGGTGCTCGCGCAGCCCGGTGTCGGTGTCCAGGAAGATGACGCCCTTCTCCTCAAGGTCCTCACGGATCTTGTGGTAGACCACCTCGGACTCGTACTGGGCCGCCACGCCGGCGATCAGCCGCTGCTTCTCGGCCTCGGGGATGCCCAGCTTGTCGTAGGTGTTCTTGATGTCGGCGGGCAGTTCCTCCCAGCTCGCCGCCTGCTTCTCGGTGGAGCGGACGAAGTACTTGATGTTGTCGAAGTCGATGTCGGACAGGTCCGAACCCCAGGTGGGCATCGGCTTCTTGGAGAACAGCCGCAGCCCCTTGAGGCGCAGGTCCAGCATCCAGTCGGGCTCGCCCTTCTTGGCCGAGATGTCGCGCACGACCTCCTCGTTCAGGCCGCGGCGCGCCGACGCGCCGGCCGTGTCGGGGTCGGCCCAACCGAACTTGTACCGATCGAGCCCCTCCAGTTCGGGGTGGGCTGCCGTGGTCATAGGGAGGTCCTCCCGGACTCCTCGTCACTGGTCAGATTCATTTCGGGGGAGCCACTCCCCGCGTCCGCCGCCGGAGACGGCGAGGCCTGCGACCGCTCGGACGGCGACGCGGCGGCCCCCTCGCACAGGGACCGCGGGCTCACGTGGGTCGTGCAGATGCCGTCGCCGTGGGCGATCGTCGCCAGGCGCTGGACGGGGGTGCCCAGCAGGCGGCTGAACGCCTCGGTCTCGGCCTCGCACAGCTGCGGGAACTCCGCCGCCACGTGCGCGACGGGGCAGTGGTGCTGGCACAGCTGCTCGCCGCCGCCGGGGCGGGGCGCCTCGGCCGCGGCCGCCGCGTACCCGTCGCCCGACAGCGCCTCGGCCAGCTTGCGGACCCGCTGGTGGGGCGGGGCCGCCTGCACGACCGGGTGGTAGCGCCGCTCCAGGTCGGCGATCTGCCGGCGGGCGAACTCGGCCACCGCGCGGTCGCCGTTCTTCTCGGCCAGGAAGCGCAGGGCCGCGGTCGCCAGGTCATCGTAGGCGTGCACGAACGCGCTGCGCCCGGCGTCGGTGATGGCGAACCACTTGGCCGGGCGGCCGCGCCCGCGCCGCGCCTGCGGCCGGGCCCGGCGGACCTCGATCATCCCCTCGGCGAGCAGCGCGTCCAGGTGCCGCCGGATCGCGGCGGGCGTGAGCCCCACCTGTTCGCCCAGCGCGGAGGCGGTGATCGGGCCGTGCTCGAGGATCAGCCGCGCCACCCGGGCGCGGGTGTCGCGCTCGGCCGTGCCGTGCCGCTCCCCCGCCCCCATGGCGTGGCCCTGCGACGGCACGCCGGACCGCGCGGCGGCGGTCTGCGTCCTCGTCGGTTCCTCGCTCACGTTTTTCACAACATCAGTGTGCCGTAATTCCTTCCCCGCGACCAACCCCGATCCCGATGTCGTAGGTCACGCAGGTAAGGCTTACCTAAGAAGTGGCGAGCGGCGTGTGCGACGGGGTTCGCGCGCCGTTTCACTTTCCTCTCGAGTCACAGCAGTCACACTGAACAAAAATGACCGCGGGGTATTCGGCTCAGCGGCGGAAACGGCCGGACGAGGCGCGCCTGCGCCCGCCCGCGGCCTCCAACCCCGCGACCGCGACGGCGGTCACCACGAAGCCCAGCACCACCAGGGCGCCCGCCGCCACAGCCGGCACCAGCACCCGCCCGCGTGCCGGCACGGCGGCCTCGCACGGTTCGTGGCTGCCGAAGGTCGCCAGCCGCTGGACGTAGTCCGGGTCCTCGGCGGCGGTCCGTTCGGCGAGCTCCTTCAGGATCTGCCACTCCGACGGCGACAGCGCCATGTCTTCCCCCCAACGCAAACTTGCACGTAAACAGCCAGTTTATTGACTCGTGCCTGACCTTTGACAGTCCGGATCGGGTGGCGGCGACGACGGGCCGCGGCCGGAAGGGCCGGCGAGGGCCTCGGCGGAGCGTGGGGAGGCGCGGACGGGGCGCGGGCGGGGCGGGTGCGGGGCCGTATCCGGGACACCGGGCACGGCCGTGTCGGCGCCCGGACCTAAACTCGACTCCATGGCACCCCCCGGAGGCAGCGCGCTCGAGCTGGACGGCCTGGTCAAACGCTACGGCCGGACCGTCGCGGTGAACGGTCTGTCGCTGCGCGCCGCCCGGGGAGCCGTCACCGCGCTGCTCGGCCCCAACGGCGCGGGCAAGACCACCACGATCGAGATCTGCGAGGGGTTCCGCCGCGCCGACGCCGGAACGGTCCGCGTGCTGGGTCTCGACCCGGTCGCCGACGCGCGCGCGTTGAAGCCGCTGGTCGGGGTGATGCCGCAGTCCGGCGGCGTGCCCGGCACGGCACGCGCGGGCGAGTTCCTGCGCCTGGTCGCCTCGTTCCACACCCGTCCGCTGGCCCCGGCCGCCCTGCTCGACCTGCTCGGACTGGCCGCGCACGCGCGCACGCCGTTCCGGCGCCTGTCGGGCGGGCAGCAGCAGCGGCTGTCGCTGGCGGTGGCCGTCGTGGGACGTCCCGAGCTGGTGTTCCTCGACGAGCCCACCACCGGGCTGGACCCCCAGGCCCGGCACGCCACCTGGGAGCTGGTCGGGCGGCTGCGCGCCGCCGGGGTGTCGATCGTGCTGACCACGCACCACATGGAGGAGGCCGAGCGCCTCGCCGACCACGTCGTCATCGTCGACCACGGCCGCGTCGTCGCCGAGGGCAGCCCGGCCGAGCTGACCGGCGCCGAGCGGCAGCTGCGCTTCCGCGCGCGCCCCGGCCTGGGCCTGGAGGAGCTGCTGGCGGCGCTGCCGCCGGGCAGCGCCGCCAAGGAGTCGCCCGCCGGGCACTACCTGGTCGAGGGGGAGGTCAGCCCCGAACTGCTGGCCACCGTCACCGCCTGGTGCGCCTCCCACGGCGTCATGACCGAGGACCTGCGCATCGAGCGCCGCACGCTGGAGGACGTCTTCCTGGAACTGACCGGACGGGAGCTGCGGTCATGACCCCCGCCCCGCACGAGACCGCGCACGAGCCCGCGCGGCACGACGCCCTCGACCTGACCCCCGCGCCCGGCGCCGCGCCCGTCCCGCGCATGATCCTCGCGCAGACCGGCTACGAGCTGCGGACCCTGCTGCGCAACGGCGAGCAGCTGCTGCTCACGCTGATCATCCCCGTGGTGCTGCTGACGCTGTTCGGCGCCACGTCCCTGCTGGACCTCGGCCCGGGGCCGCGCGTGGACTTCCTGACGCCCGGCATCCTGGCCCTGGCGGTGATGTCCACCGCGTTCACCGGCCAGGCCATCGGCACCGGCTTCGAGCGGCGCTACGGCGTCCTCAAACGGCTCGGCGCCACCCCCCTGCCGCGGTCCGGGCTGATCGCCGCCAAGACCCTCACCGTGGTCGCGGTGGAGGTGCTGCAGGCGGCGGTGATCTGCTCGGTCGCCGCGGCCATGGGCTGGCGCCCGCACGGCGACCCGCTGTCGGTGCTGGCGCTGGTGCTGCTGGGCACCGCCGCGTTCAGCGGCTTCGGGCTGCTCATGGCCGGGACGCTGCGCGCCGAGGCCACCCTCGCCGCCGCCAACCTGGTCTACATCCTGCTGCTCGCGGTGGGCGGCGTGGTGTTCCCCCTGGACGAGTTCCCCGCGGGAATACGGGACGCGCTGGAGTTGCTGCCGATCTCGGCGCTGGCCGAGGGGCTGCGCGACGTCCTGCGCGACGGCGCGGCGTTCCCCGGCGGCCCGCTGCTGGTCCTGGCGGTGTGGGCGGCCGCCGGGTTGGCCCTGGCCGCCCGCTTCTTCCGATGGGAGTGATCCGTGGCGCTCGCTGAGGCCCCCGGCTCGTACGAACGTCCCGGCGGGTTCGCGGGACGTGCGCGCCCGCTGTCCCTGGGCACCGTGCCGCCGCCCGCGCTGATCCTGCTCGGCATCCTGTCGGTGCAGGTGGGCGCGGGACTGGCCAAGCACATGTTCGACCGGCTGCCCCCGGACGCGGTGGTCTCGCTGCGGCTGCTCACCTCGGCGGTGGTGCTGGCGTTCGTCACACGCGGGGCGCTGCGGGTCACGCTGCGCGGCAGGTCCCGGCGCGACTGGGCCGTGGTCGCGGGGTTCGGGCTGACGCTGGCGCTGATGAACTTCTCCATCTACCAGGCGTTCTCCCGCATCCCGCTGGGCGTGGCGGTGACGATCGAGTTCCTCGGGCCGCTGGCCGTGGCCATCATGGGGTCGCGGCGGGCACGCGACGCGGTGTGGGCGGTGCTGGCCTTCACCGGCGTGCTGATGCTGGCGCGCGGCGGCGAGATGGATCCGGTCGGCATCGCGTACGCGCTGCTGGCCGGGGTTTGCTGGGCCGCCTACATCCTGCTGACCGCGGCGACCGGGCAGCGGTTCCCCGGCTCGACGGGCCTGGCCGTGGCCAGCATCGTTGGCACCGTCGCGATCATGCCCGTGGGGATCGCCGCGGGCGGCGAGGCGATGCTCGACCCGGAGCTGCTGCTGTTCGGCCTGGGCGTGGGCCTGCTGTCGTCGGTGATCCCCTACAGCCTGGAGATGGAGGCGCTGCGGCGCATGCCCGCCCGGGTGTTCGGCATCCTGATGAGCCTGGAACCCGCCGTGGCCGCCCTGATCGGGGTGGCGCTGCTCGGCGAGGTGCTGTCGGGCCGCCAGTGGGCGGCGATCGGATGCGTCATCGTCGCCTGCGTCGGCGCCACCCGCGGCCGGGAGGAGCCGTCCGCCTGACCGGCCGCGGCACGGTGGCGGGACGGCGCCGGCCCGTGAAAGGATCACCCGCAGGACGAACCGGAAAGGAGCCGCCGTGACCGGCCGCGCCGACGAGCAGGGACTGCCGCCCGAGTTCTTCGAGGCGGGATCGGCGTCGTTCGTCGACTTCCTGCGCGTCCACTCCCCCGACCTGCTGCCCGTCAACCGCGTGGGCCGCGACGGCGGCACGCTGCCGGACCTGCCGCACGGCACGACCGTGCTGGCGCTGGTCTACGACGGCGGCGTGATGATGGCCGGCGACCGCCGCGCCACCCGCGGCCACGAGATCGCCTACCGCGAGCTGGACAAGGTGCAGCGCGCCGACGAGTACTCGATCGTCGCGTTCGCCGGCACCGTCGGGCTGGCGATGGAGATGGTGCGGCTGTTCCAGGTCGAGCTGGAGCACTACGAGAAGATGGAGCTGTCGCGGCTGTCGCTGGCGGGCAAGGCCCGCCGTCTCGGCGCCGTCGTGCAGGCCAACCTCGCCCAGGCGATGCAGGGCCTGGCGGTGGTGCCGCTGTTCGCCGGATACGACCCCGACGAGGACCGCGGCCGCATCTTCACCTACGACATCACCGGCTCCCCGCAGGAGGCCCGCGACTTCCACGCCGAGGGGTCGGGCTCCCCGTCCGCCCGCGGCGCGCTGAAGAAGCTCTACCGGCCCGGCCTGGACGAGCGGGACGCCGCCGCGGTGTGCGTGCACGCCCTCTACGACGCCGCCGACGACGACACCGCCACCGGCGGCCCGGACCGCCAACGGCGCATCTACCCGACGGTCGCGGTCGCCACCGCCGACGGCTTCCGCGCCCTGTCCGAGGACGAGGTCACCGAGATCGTCGAGGAGGTCGTCCAGGGCCGCTACGAGCGCCCCGACGGCCCGGTCGCCCCGCTCCGCTGACCCCGGCGGCACCGGCTCCGGCGGCCCGGCGGAACGTCGTACCCGGCTCCTAGACTGCCGATATGGCACGGGCGAACGACGAGGCGGCGGACCTCATCCAGGAGCTGGCGGATCTGCTGTCCATCACCGGGGGCGACGCGTACAAGATCCGGGCGTACGAGAAGGCGGCGCGGGCGATCGCGGGCTACCCCGAGGACATCTCCGGGCTCGACCTGGCCGGGCTGAAGAAGATCCCGACCGTCGGCGACGCGATCGCCAAGAAGCTGCTCGACTACCTCGCCACCGGCACCATCCGGCAGGTCGAGGAGCTGCGCGCGCAGATCCCGGCGGGGGTGCGGGCGCTGACCTCGATCCCCACGCTCGGGCCGAAGAAGGCCATGGCGGTCTACGAGGCGCTCGGCATCTCCTCGGTGCCCGAGCTGGCCGAGGCGATCCGCCAGGGCCGGCTGCGCGACCTGCGGGGCTTCGGCGCCAAGACCGAGGAGAACATCCTGCACGGCATCGAGCTGATGCAGCAGGCGGGCGAGCGGGTCCTCATCGACGTGGCCGCCGACCTCGCCGAGGAGATCGTGGCCGAGCTGTCGCGGGTCACCGGGTGCGTCCGCTGCACCTACGCCGGGTCGCTGCGCCGCATGCGCGAGACGATCGGCGACATCGACGTGCTGGCCGCCTCCGGCGACCCGGGTCCGCTGATGGAGGCGTTCACCGCGCTGCCCTACGTCACCGAGGTCATCGCGCGCGGCGAGAAGAAGACCTCCGTGCGCACCGTCAAGGGCCTGCAGGTCGACCTGCGCGTCGTCCCGCCCGAGTCGTGGGGGGCGGCGCTGCAGTACTTCACCGGCTCGCAGGCGCACAACATCCGCACCCGCGAGATCGCCGTCCGCGCCGGGCTGAAGCTGTCGGAGTACGGGCTGTTCGACGCCGGCACCGACGAGCTGATCGTCTCCGAGACCGAGGAGGAGGTCTACCAGCGCCTCGGCCTGCCGTGGATCCCCCCGGCGCTGCGCGAGGACGGCGGCGAGATCGAGGCCGCGCTGGCCGGGGACCTGCCCCGCCTGGTCACCGTCGAGGACCTGCGCGGCGACCTGCACAGCCACACCGACCTGACCGACGGCACCGCGTCGCTGGCGGACATGGTCGCCGCGGCCGCCGGCCGCGGCCTGGAGTACTACGCCGTCACCGACCACGCGCCCAACCTGTTCATGCAGCGCATGACCGACGAGAAGGCGCTGGCCCAGCGCGAGGAGATCCGCGCGCTTCAGGAGCGCCACCCCGGGCTGACGCTGCTGCACGGCACCGAGCTCAACATCGACCCCGACGGGGGCGTCGACTGGGACGCCGATTTCCTCGCCGGCTTCGACGTCTGCGTGGCCTCGGTGCACTCGCACTTCACCCAGGACAAGGCCGAGATGACCCGCCGCCTGGTCCGGGCCTGCGAGAACCCGCACGTCCACGTGATCGGCCACCCCACCGCCCGCCTGATCGGCAGGCGGCCGCCCGTCGACGCCGACTGGGACGAGGTCTTCAAGGCCGCCGCCCGCACCGGCACGGCACTGGAGATCGACGCCTTCCCCGACCGGCTGGACCTGCCCGCCGACCTGATCCGCCGCGCCAAGCGCTTCGGCGTCAAGTTCTCCATCGACACCGACGCCCACGCGGTCGGCCACCACCGCAACATCCGCTACGCCGTGGGCACCGCCCAGCGCGGCTGGCTGACCCCCGACGACGTCATCAACACCTGGCCCCTCGACCGCCTCCGCGCCTTCCTGCGCAAAACCTGACAGGCCCGCGCCGGGCACCAGGTGCTCGGCGCGCTGCCCGCCGACGAAGGCGCTCCGCGTCGGCGGTCGGCGCCACGGCCCGGGCGCTGATGCGCCGCAGCCGGGTCGCGCGCGTCTTTCGGCGGGCGTCTTTCAGCAGGGCGCCGAAGGCTCGCCGCGGCGATGCGGTTTCGTGCGGCCGCACGAGCGGGGGCCGGGTCAGGCGGGCTGTGGGGCCTTGGTCCGGGTGGGGGTGGGGGCCGGGACGGGCAGGGGGCCGCGGTCGCGCGTGGACAGCAGGACGCGCAGCACGGCGATCCACATCAGGGCCGCGCAGAGCATGTGCAGCACCACCAGCGGGGCCGGCACGCCCAGGAAGTACTGGACGTAGCCGAGCACGCCCTGGCCCAGCTCAAGCCCGAACAGTTCCAGGGTGTGGCGGCGCACGTCGCGGGGCGCGTTCGTCCGGTGCAGGGCGGCCAGCAGCGTGACGGTGAGGGCGACGGTGACCCACGCCAGGAGGCTGTGGACGCGGGTGACGTCCTCGATGTTGAAGCCGTAGCGGCGGGAGTCGGCGTCGCCCGCGTGCGGGCCGGTGCCGGTCACGACGGTGCCCGCGATCAGGACGGCGCCGGTGGCGACGACCAGCGCCTGCGCGATGCGCCGGACGGCCGGGCCGACCAGGGCGCGCGGCGCCGCGTCGCCCTCCCCTGCGCGCACCCACAGCGCCACGCAGAAGATCAGCAGCGCGGGCGAGACCAGGAAGTGCAGCGACACCGACGTCGGGTGCAGCTCGGTCAGCACCACGATGCCGCCGATGATCGCCTGGGCGACCACGCTCAGCGGCTGGGCGGCGGCCAGCAGCAGCAGGTCGCGGCGGCGGGGCCGCAGCCGCAGGGCCGCGACGAACACCAGCAGCCCGATCGCCAGCACCAGGAAGGTCAGCATCCGGTTGCCGAACTCGATGGCCATGTTGACGGCCGGATGCTCGGGGCTGTGCGTGGGGACGAGGCTGTCGCCGGTGCACTTGGGCCACTCGGGGCACCCCAGGCCCGACTCGGTGACCCGCACGGCGCCGCCGGTCGCGATGATCCCCGCGTTGCCGATCACTCCGAACAGGGCGAGCAGCCGCATCGACGCGGGGGTGGGACGCCACACGGCGTCACGCGCTCTGGAGAAAAGGGACAGCACTTCGTCGGCCACGCCATTCATCGTATTGGCGGTCCGTCGTGACCTGGATCCGCCCCCGCGGTAGCCGCCGTCAGCGGCCGTAGGGGCTGTGCGGCGGCATGAAGCCGGACGGCCCCTGCGGCGCCCACGGCGGCGCGGCGGGCGGCGGCGTCCGCAGGAACGCCTGGCGGGCCAGCGCCATCAGGTTCAGCAGCGCGTCGCGGCGCGCGTCGAACCACCGGGGGTCGGCGACGCCGCGTTCGACGCGCTTGTGCAGCAGCGCCAGCTCGGTGGCGGCCAGCTGGTAGTCGGCCATGGCGCGGGCCGCGCCGGGGCCGCCGACCATCCGGGCCCAGCGCCGGGCGATCCGGCGGGATTGCATGGAGCGCAGCATCTGCACGTCCTGCGGCGTGACCAGCCCGGTGCCGGCGTACATCGGCAGGTAGGTCTCGATGCGGCGGACGGTGCCGCGACGGTCCACCACCACGAGGATGACCAGGACGAGCAGGACGCAGAAGTCCAGGACGTACACCACGGCCAGGCCGCCCAGCCCGAACGTGGTGGCGCCGTTCCACATGCCGTGCAGCAGCATCGCGCCGAACAGGCCGATCAGCGGGACGACGACGCGGCCGCGGCGGTGGGTGGCGGCGTAGGCGACGCCGAGGCCGGTCATGGAGGTGAACAGCGGGTGGCTGAGCGGCGCGACGATGCCGCGCAGCACGAACACGGCGCCGAGCTGGTGCGCGCCGCCCTCGTCGAAGGCGCGCATGTAGTAGGTGACGTTCTCCATCATCGCGAACCCGAGGCCGACCATGCCCGCGTAGATCAGCCCGTCGGCGACGCCGTCGATCTCGTTGCGGCGGAACCACAGCAGGCCGAACAGCACCGCGCCCTTGAGGGTCTCCTCGATCAGCGGGGCGCCGAGCACGGCGCTGACGAAGTGCCCCTCGGCCTCGCCGAACACCGGCACGGTGACGTAGATCATGCCGAGGGTGTTGAGCACCAGCGCGCCGAGCACGGCCACCCCGGCGCCCCACATGAACGAGAACACCAGCGTGCGCGGCGGCTCGGGCTCCAGCCGGTCCAGCGTGAGCATCAGCGCGATCAGCAGCGGGATCGGCAGGATCGCCAGGACCAGCCCGGTCCAGAAGCCGGCCCCGCCGTACAGGGCGGAGACGCCCAGCGCGGCCAGGGCGCACAGCGAGGAGACGGTGAGCCCGGCGATCAGTCCGATCGGCGGGCGCCCGGGGATCCGTCCCTCCAGGACCGCCTTGGGGTCTACGCGTGCCATGTCGCGAGCGTAACCGGCCCGTCGGCCGGGCGCTAAGCGCGCGTCGCCCGCGACGGCGGCGGGGTCGGCACGGTCGCGGGGGCCGGCGCGGCGGCGGGGGTCAGCGCAGCAGCGGGTCGATCGCGACGGCGGTGAACAGCAGCGCCAGGTACACGTTCGACAGGTGGAAGAAGCGCATGGGGCGCAGGTGCACGCCCGTGACGCCCGCCCGGACGGCCTTCAGCAGGCGGTGCCCCTCGGCCAGGAACACCAGGCCGAGCACGACGGCCACACCGCCGTACACCGGTCCCATCCCCCCGACCGGCCACAGCAGCAGCGAGCACGCGACGGTGGCGTAGGTGTAGATCAGGGACTCGACGATGACGCGCCGTTCGCCCGCGACGACGGGCAGCATGGGCACCTTGGCGACCGCGTAGTCCTCGCGGTAGCGCATGGCCAGCGTCCAGGTGTGCGGGGGCGTCCACAGGAACACCACGCCGAACAGCACGAAGGGGGTCCAGGCCAGCTCGCCGGTGATGGCGGTCCAGCCGATGAGCACCGGCATGCAGCCGGCGATGCCGCCCCACACGACGTTCTGCGAGGTGCGCCGCTTGAGCAGCAGCGAGTACACGAAGATGTAGAACAGGATCGCGAACGCCGCCCCCGCCGCCGCGGGCGCGTTGACGGTGAGCAGGAACCCGACGGTGGACGCGACGGCCAGGGCGATGCCGAAGACCAGCGCCTCGGTGGGGGTCACCTGCGCGCGGGCCAGCGGGCGGCGGCGCGTGCGGCGCATCTTGGCGTCGATGTCGCGGTCGATGTAGCAGTTGATCGCGTTGGCGGCGGCGGCGGACAGGGTGCCGAACGCCAGCGTCGCCAGCACGGTGCCCAGCGGCGGGACTCCCCCGGCGGCCAGGAACATCACCGGGATGGTGGTGATCAGGAGCAGCTCGATGACGCGGGGCTTGGTCAGCGCCACGTAGGCCCGCAGCAGCTCGGGCAGCGGGCGCCGCCCGGCCGCGGCCTGCGCGGCCGGCGGAAGCGCGGGCGCCTCGGGGGTCATCCCGGTCGGCATCTCGTCGGCGAGATCGACCGCGTACTTGTTACTGAGCACCGTCACAATCGGTCCACGTTCAGCTAGGCATAGGAGATTCGCGTACCACCTCGGCGGCGCCCCCGCGTTTTGGGTCGCACCTCGGTTCGGTGAAACGACCGCGGCCGCTTGGAGCGACCGCGCAATCACTGTAGTCCGCCCCCTGCCGGGGTCACGCACCGGGTCACCGGACGCGCCGCGGCCGAGGGGAGGGCCCGGGGGCGTGTCGACGGCGCCGTCGGTGGGACGCGGCGTCCCCCTGGAGTTCACCCGGGCGGGGGGTTAGGGCCGAAGGCGATCGGGCAAGGGTCGTCAATGCGGCACGCCCCCCGCCGCCTGTACGGACGTCAACGGAGACGGCACGGCGGTCCGCTAGGCTCGGACCGGCGAAGCATGATCTTCACCGGCCACGGCGGGACGCCGTCCGAGGACGGCCGAGCGGTATCGCGCTCCCACGCGCGGCCGCAGGTCGGGCGAGGGGTCCGGGCCGTGCGGGAAGAACACGCGGGCTGGGCCACGTTGCGCCTAGGGGCGGGGCGAGCGCGGCGGCGCCGCGCACATCGCACACGACAATCCGAGACAGTGGTTCGAGAGGAGCCTGGCGTTCCGTGACTGGGGACAGCAGCACCTTTGAATGGTCCGACCTGGACCGGCGGGCCGTGGACGTGATCCGCGCCCTCGCCATGGACGCGGTGGAGGAAGCGGGTTCCGGTCACCCGGGCACGGCGATGAGCCTGGCTCCCGCCGCCTACCTGCTCTTCCAGCGTTTCCTGCGGCACGACCCCACCGACCCCTCATGGCCCGGCCGCGACCGGTTCGTGCTCTCCTGCGGGCACTCCAGCCTGACCCTGTACATCCAGCTCTACCTGTCGGGCTACCCGCTGACGCTGGACGAGCTGAAGGCGCTGCGCAAGTGGGGCAGCCTCACCCCCGGCCACCCCGAGCACGGTCACACCGCGGGCGTGGAGACCACCACCGGCCCGCTGGGGCAGGGCATCGCCAACGCGGTCGGCATGGCGATGGCGGCCCGCCGCGAGCGCGGCCTGTTCGACCCCGACGCCGATCCGGGCGCCTCCCCGTTCGACCACACCATCTGGGCGATCTGCTCCGACGGTGACATCGAGGAGGGCATCAGCCACGAGGCCAGCGCCCTGGCCGGTCACCAGCGGCTGGGCAACCTGGTCGTCCTGTACGACGACAACCACATCTCGATCGAGGACGACACCGCGATCGCGCTGTCGGAGGACGTGCGCGCCCGGTACGCCGCCTACGGCTGGGACGTGCACCACGTCGACTGGACCGAGGGCGGCGACTACCACGAGAACGTCGAGGCGCTGGCCGCCGCGATGGAGGCCGCGCGCGCCGAGACGAGCCGCCCGTCGTTCATCGCGCTGCGCACGATCATCGGCTGGCCCGCCCCCAACAAGCAGAACACCGGCAAGATCCACGGCGCGGCGCTGGGCGCCGACGAGGTCGCCGCGACCAAGCGCGTCCTCGGCCTGGACCCCGGTAAGACGTTCGACGTGCCCGCCGACGTGCTCGCGCACGCCCGCCAGGTCGCCGACCGGGGCCGCGCCCTGCGCGCGGAGTGGACCAAGGCGTTCAAGGCGTGGCGGCAGGACAACCCCGAGCGCGCCGCCGAGTTCGACCGTCTCGCCGAGCGCCGCCTGCCCGACGGCTGGACCAAGGCGCTGCCGGAGTTCGAGCCGGGCAAGGAGCTGGCCACCCGCGCCGCGTCCGGGCAGATCCTGAACGCTCTGGCGCCGGTGCTGCCGGAGCTGTGGGGCGGCTCGGCGGACCTGGCCGAGAGCAACAACACCACGATGAAGGGCGAGCCGTCGTTCATCCCGGAGGAGTTCCAGACCAAGGAGTTCCCCGGGCACCGGTACGGCCGCACCCTGCACTTCGGTGTGCGCGAGCACGCGATGGGCGCGATCCTCAACGGCATCGCGCTGCACGGCGGCACCCGCCCGTACGGCGGCACGTTCCTGGTGTTCAGCGACTACATGCGTCCGGCGGTGCGGCTGGCGGCGCTGATGAAGCTGCCGGTGACGTACGTGTGGACGCACGACTCCATCGGCCTGGGCGAGGACGGCCCGACGCACCAGCCGGTCGAGCACCTGTGGGCGCTGCGCGCGATCCCCGGGCTGGACGTGGTGCGCCCCGCCGACGCCAACGAGACCGCGGTGGCCTGGCGCACGATCCTGCAGCACACCGACCGCCCGGCGGGGCTGTGCCTGACCCGGCAGAAGGTGCCGACGGTCGAGCGCGGCAACGGGCTGGCGTCGGCCGAGGGCACCGCCAAGGGCGGGTACGTGCTGGCCGAGGCCGAGGTCGACGGCGGGCGGCCCCACGTGATCCTGATCGCCACGGGCAGCGAGGTGCAGCTGGCGCTGGAGGCCCGGGAGATCCTGGAGGCCGAGGGCACGCCGACGCGCGTGGTGTCGATGCCGTGCGTGGAGTGGTTCGAGGCGCAGGACGAGTCCTACAAGCAGCAGGTGCTGCCGCCGGCCGTGCGGGCCCGGGTCTCGGTGGAGGCCGGGGTGGCGCTGGGCTGGCGCGGCTACGTCGGGGACGCCGGCGAGTCGGTGAGCCTGGAGCACTTCGGCGCCTCGGCCGACTACAAGACGCTGTTCCAGCAGTTCGGGCTGACCGCCGAGCGGGTGGTGGCCGCGGCCAAGGCCAGCCTGATCAAGGCGCACGCCGAGGGCGCCGGGCGCGGCGAGACCACCGGCAACTGAGCGCCGTATCCCGATCGCGACCCCCGAGCAGGAGGAACGATGAGTGAGACGTTGAAGCGGCTGTCCGCCGAAGGCGTGTCCATCTGGCTCGACGACATCAGCCGGGAGCGGCTGCGCACCGGCAACCTGGAACAGCTGGTGCGGGAGAAGAACGTGGTGGGGGTGACCTCCAACCCCACGATCTTCGCCAAGGCGCTGGGCAAGGGCTCGGCGTACGACGACCAGGTCCGCGACCTGGCGGTGCGGGGCGTGGACGTGGAGGAGGCGTCCCGTGCGATCACCACCTACGACATCCGGTGGGGCTGCGACGTGCTGCGCCCGGTGTACGACCGCACCGAGGGCCTGGACGGGCGGGTCTCCATCGAGGTCGACCCGCGGCTGGCCCGCGAGACCGAGAAGACGGTCGCCGAGGCGCGGGCGCTGTGGTGGATGGTGGACCGGCCCAACCTGTTCATCAAGATCCCGGCGACCGTGGAGGGGCTGCCCGCGATCACCGCGGCGCTGGCCGAGGGCATCAGCGTGAACGTCACGCTGATCTTCTCGCTGGAGCGGTACGGGCAGGTCATCGACGCGTTCTTCGAGGGGCTGGAGAAGGCCCGGGCGAACGGGCTGGACCTGTCGAAGATCGCCTCGGTGGCGTCGTTCTTCGTCAGCCGGGTCGACACCGAGATCGACAAGCGGCTCGACAAGATCGACTCGGAGGAGGCGGCGAAGCTGCGCTCCAAGGCGGGCGTGGCCAACGCCCGGCTGGCGTACGCGCTGTACGAGGAGAAGTTCGGCTCCGACCGGTGGCAGGCGCTCAAGGACGCCGGGGCGCGTCCGCAGCGTCCGCTGTGGGCGTCGACCGGCGTGAAGGACCCGAACCTGCCCGACACGCTGTACGTGGACGAGCTGATCGCGCCCGGGACGGTCAACACCATGCCGGAGGCCACGCTGGAGGCCACCGCCGACCACGCCGAGGTGCGCGGCAACACCGTCCAGGGCGCCTACGACGAGGCGCGGGCGCACATGCGGGCGCTCGCGGATGTCGGCGTCGACTACGACGACGTGGTGCGCGTGCTGGAGGACGAGGGCGTGGAGAAGTTCGAGGCGTCCTGGAGCGAGATGCTCGGCACGATCCGCCGCGAGCTCGAGGACAAGGCGCCCGGCGGGGGCGGCGCGTGACGCCGGGGAGCGGCGGTCGCGTCTCCGACGGCCGGCCCGGGAGGTGCCGGCCATGACCGCGGTGGTGACCGCGGGCGGTGTCTCGGTCACCATCCGGGGCGCCGTCGTCGACGAGAGCGAGACGATCCTGTCGCGCCTGGTCTCCGACGGCGTGCCGCGCTCCCTGACCTCGGGGCACGCGGGCCTGTGGGGCCCGGACGCGGCGCGGGAGGCGTCCCGGCGGCTCGGGTGGCTGCGGCTGCCCGAGCGGTCGCGGGCGCTGCCGGCGCGGCTGGCCGAGCTGGCCGGCGCGGCCCGTGACGCGGGCCTGGACCGGGTGGTGCTGGCGGGCGTGGGGGGCGCCGCGCTGGCACCGGAGGTGATCGCCCGCACGTGCGGCGTGCCGCTGACCGTGCTGGACACCACCGATCCGCTGGAGGTGGGCCGGGCGCTGGACGGCGACCCGCTGCGCACGCTGGTGGTGGTCGCCGACCCGCCGGGCGACAACGTGGAGACCGACGCGCTGCGCCGGGTGTTCGAGGCCGCGTTCGGGGAGGCCGGGATCACCGGCGCCGACCTGGCGCGGCGGTTCGTGGTCGTCACCGATCCCGGCTCGCCGCTGGCGGAGGCGGCGGGCGCGGCCGGGTACCGGCTGCTGCCCGCGCCCGGGGACGTCGGCGGCCGGTACGCGGCGCTGTCGGCGCTCGGGCTGGCGCCCGCGGCGCTGGCGGGCGCGGACGTGGCCGGGCTGCTGGAGGACGCGGCGGAGCTGGTCCCGGTGCTGGCCCAGCCCTACGAGAACCCGGCGCTGGCGCTGGGCGCCGTCCTCGGCGCCTCGGCGCTGGTCGGCCGGGACAAGCTGCTGATCGCCGACAACGGGTCCGGCCTTCGCGGCCTGGACGGCTGGATCGAGCATCTGGTCGCCGAGTCGACCGGCAAGGACGGCCGGGGCCTGCTGCCGGTGGTGGTCGAGGGCGTGGACGCGCCCGGGTTCGAGCCCGCCGAGGACGTGCGGCGGGTCGTGCTGGGGACCCGCCCCGACGATCCGGCGGCGCACGGGCCGTTCGGCGAGGAGACGGCGCTGGGCGTGTCCGGGCCGCTGGGCGCGCAGTTCCTGCTGTGGCAGTACGCGACGGCGGTGGCGTGCCGGGTGCTTGGCGTCAATCCGTTCGACCAGCCGGACGTGCGGGCGTCCGAGCGCAACACCGCGGCGCTGCTGCGCGCCGAGGAGGGCCTGGCGCCCACCGTGATCAGCCGCGTTCCGGCGCTGGTGTGCGACGAGGTGGAGGTGCACGCCCCCGAGGAGCTGGTGCGGGGCGTCACCGACCTGACCGGCGTGCTGGAGGCCCTGCTGGAGGCGGTGCCCGACGGCGGTTACCTGGCCGTCATGGCGTACCTGGACCGGGAGGGCGACGCGGCGGCGGCGGGCCTGCGCGGGTTGCTGGCCGCGCGCGGTGAGGCGATCCGCAAGCGCCCGGCCCCGGTCACGTTCGGGTGGGGGCCGCGGCTGCTGCACACGACCGGCCAGTACCACAAGGGCGGGCCGCAGAACGGGGTGTTCCTGCAGCTCACCGGGGAGGCGCCGCGCGACGTGGCGGTGCCGGGCAGGCCGTACAGCCTGCGGGAGCTGCAACTGGCCCAGGCGTTCGGCGACCTGCGGGCGCTGCGCTCGGTGGGCCGCCCGGCGGTGCGGCTGCACCTGCGCGACCGCGCGGCGGGCGTCGCCCGCCTCGTCGCGGCGCTGACCGACTGAACGGTCCAGAGATCCGGGAGTGGGTCGCGAATGCCTGTTCTCTCCTGAAACGATAGGGCGTCGGGAGGAACGGTGTCCGGATTCGACGTACTGACGCGCGGCGAGGTGCTGGACGCGGCGCTGCAGGCGCGCGACTACCTCGTCAGCTGCGGGGTGCCCGGCGCGCTGGCCGCCAAGGACCCCAGGCTGTGGGGCCGCCGCGCGGTCGACCACAGCCGGCTGGGCTGGCTCGACCTGCCCGTGGCCTCCCGCGGCCTGCTCAACCAGATCGAGCCGCTGGTCACCGAGGCCCGCTACACCGGCCTGGACCACGTCGTGCTGATCGGCGTGGGCGCCGACGCGCTGCCCGCGCAAGCGATCGTCGAGGCGCACTCCCCCGCCGGGCTTCCGCTGGCGGCCGCCGGGCGTCCGGCGGTGCCCGACCCGGCGGCGCGGCCGGACGCCCCGTCGGGCGGGCTGACCGTGCTGGACGGCGGGGACGCCGCCGCGCTCGGCTACGCCCTGGACCGGCTCGACCGGACGCTGGTGGTGCTGGCCAGCAAGCCGGGCGTGTCCATCGAGGGCGACGCCTACCGGCGGATCTTCATGGCGGCGTTCCGCGAGCACGGCCTGTCCGAACGCGAGATCGCCGCGCGGTTCCTGGTGATCACCGACCACGGCAGCCCGCTGCACGACTTCGCCCGCCAGTGCGGCTACCGCATCGGGCTGACCGATCCGTACCTGCCCGGCCACTACGGGGCGCTGTCGGCCTACGGGCTGGTGCCCGCGCTGCTGGCCGGGGCCGACGCCTACCGCGTGCTGGACGAGGCGGCGACCGTGGCCGCGTCGCTGGGACGCGACGAGGACAACCCGGGCCTGCTGCTGGGGGCGATCCTGGGCGGTTGCGCGCAGCGCGGCGTCGAGGGCGGTCCGCGCGACAAGGTGATGCTGCGCGAGCCCGGCGGCCCGACCGCGCTGAGCGCCTGGATCGCCCAGCTGCTGGCGGTGGCGACGGGCAAGCGCGGCCGCGGCATCCTGGCGTTCGACCCGTTCGGCGGGCCGGGCGAGCGGCCCGACGTGCACAGCATCGCGATCAACCCGCGGGCCGAGGGCTCGTCGGAGACCGACACCTCGCTGTGGGCGCCGCTGGGCGCGCAGTTCCTGCTGTGGGAGTACGCCACGGCGGTGGCGGGCTGGCTGATGGGCGTCAACCCGTTCGAACCGGGCAGCCTGGTGGTGCAGGAGGCCGAGGACGACGCGGCGACGATGCTGCAGGCGGCGGGTTCGGGCCCGCTGCTGACCGGCGACCCGGCGTTCGTCGACGGCGGGATCGAGGTGCACACCGACGTGCCGTCGCTGGGCGGGTCGCGGCTGGAGGGGGTGCTGGACGCGCTACTGGCGCACATGCCGATGAACGGGTACGTGTCGGTCGCCACGTACGTGTCCGGGGACATCTCCGGCCGGTACCTGGCGCCCGCGCTGGCGCGGCGCAGCGGCCGTCCCGTCCTGTACGGGCAGGGGCCGGCGTACCCGCACGCCACCGGCCCGGTGCACAAGGACGGCCCGGGCGGCGGCGCGTTCCTGATCGTCACCGGGGATCCGGCGCCGGGCGACCCGCTGGCCGACCATCCGGTGCCCGGCCGCTCGTACGGGCTGGCCAAGCTGCAGCTGGCGCGGGCGCTGGCGGAGGTGCGGGCGCTGCGGCAACGGGGCCTGCCGGTCGTCCGGCTGCACCTGCGCGACCCGGTGGAGGGCGCTGCCCGGCTGATCGAGGCGGTGCGCGCGGCGCCGGGCGCGCGCACCGGCGTGCGCGCCGGCGGAGCGGCCCGCGCCGCGGAAGGCGGCGACGGCCGGGCGGGACGGACGGGCCCGTGACCGAGTACACCTCGGTCGTCTCGGGCGGGGTCACCGTCACCGCCCGCGATCCCGTGCGGCAGCACGCGCGGCGGGTCATGGGGCGGCTGTGGATCGACCAGGTCCCCGTCCGGCTGGCCTCGGAGGACGCGACGCTGTGGCCGTCGGCGACCGCCGCCGAGCGGGAGGGGCGGACGCTGTGCTGGCCCGGGCAGCCGGGCGCGGCGCGCGCCGTGCTCGACCGGGTGGCGCAGCTGCGGGCCCGGGCGCGGGACGCGGGCCTCACCGAGGTGGCGCTGCTGGGCGGCGGCCCGCCGGCCCGCGCCGCCGACGTCATCGTCCGCCGCTGGCTCGCCGACCGCGACCCGTCCGAGCGGCCGCCGGGGAGCCGCTGCCCGCTGACGGTGTTCGACAGCGGCGACCCGGGGCCGGTGGCGCGGCTGGCGTCCGACCACGGACGGCTCGGCCGCACCCTCGTCGTCGTCACCGGGGACGACCCCGATACCGACGCCCTGAGCCGGGCGTTCACCGCGCTGTTCGGCGAGCTGGGGCTGTCCCCGGCCGAGACGGCGCGGCGGTTCGTGACGGTCGCGGCCACCGGGAGCAGGTCCGCCAAGCTGGCCGCCGAGGCGGGCCACGCGGTGGTCGAGGCCCCCTCGCCCACGGTGTTCGGGGCGCTGTCGCCGTACGCGCTGGTCCCCGCGGGGCTCGCCGGGGCGGACGTGGCGGCGGTGCTGGACGCGGCCACCGCGGTGCTGCCCGCCCTGACCCGTCCGGAGAACAATCCGGGGCTGGTGCTGGGCGCGATCCTGGGCGGCGCGGTGCGCGCGGGCCGCGGCACGGTCGTGCTGGGCGGGTACTCGGCGGAGCCGCCGGAGCTGGCCGACTGGATCGCCCCCGTGCTGGCCGGGGCGACGCACGGGCGCCTGCTTCCGGTCGTGCAGCACGGCGGCCTGCCGGTGCTGCCCGACGACGACCTGTTCCTGGTGACCCTGGACGGGCGGCCGCGGCAGGACGACGTCACGGTGTCCGGACCGCTCGCCGCGCAGCTGGTCGTGTGGGAGTACGCGGCGGCCGTGGCCGGGCACCTGCTGGGCGAGGACCCCCTCGCCTCCCCTGCCGCCGACGACGCCGGCGAGCCCGCCGTCCCGGATCCCGCCGTTCCGGATCCCGCCGGGCCCGACGCCGCCGACGAACCGATCTTCGTCGACGGGCACGGGAGCCAGGCCGTGGCGGCGCACACCGCCGACCCCGCCCTGGCCGCCTGCGGCGACCTGTCCGCCCTGCTGGACGCGCTGACCTGGCGGGTCACCGACGACGGGCACCTGGCGATCGTGGCCTTCCTCGACCCCGACCGGCGGCAGGGGCAGGGCGCGCAGGTCAGGCGGCTGGCCGGGCTGATGGCCGCGCGCACCTCCCGGCCCGTGACGGTGACCTGGGGCCGCCGGCTCCCGGCGACCGGGAATGATCGTCGCGAGAAGGGCGTATACCTGATGCTGACCGGGAACGTCGTGCACGACGTGCCGGTCGCCGGACGGCATCGCCGGCTGGGCGCCGCGCAGCCGGCGCGGGCGCTGGCCGCGGCGCGGGCGGCACGTCACGGCGGCCGCCCGGTGGTCCGGTTGCATCTGCACGACCGCCGGTCGGGCCTGGCCCGGCTGCTCGAACTCGCCCGGGGAGGGGCATGAGCTCGTCCTGACCGAGCACAGGTATACCGAGCACACGCACAGCGAGCACACGCACAGCGAGCACACGTACCACGACATGCAAGCCGACATCTGACCGAACACGACGGCCCGCGCACGGGGGCACCCGGGGAACGCGCGCGGCCACGGGAGATAGCAGGATGAATCAGTGGGCAGGAACGGTCCACGGCACGACGCGGGAAGAGAGGGCCGCCACGTGACCATCGCACACAACCCGCTCCGGGACCCGCGGGACAAGCGGCTGCCCCGGGTGGCCGGGCCCTGTGTCCTGGTCCTGTTCGGAGTCACCGGAGACCTGTCGCGCAAGAAGCTGCTGCCCGCCATCTACGACCTGGCCAACCGGGGGCTGCTGCCGCCGGGGTTCTCGCTGGTGGGCTTCGCCCGCCGCGCCTGGGAGCACGAGGACTTCCGGCAGATCGCCTACGACTCGGTCAAGCAGTACGCCCGCACCCCCTTCCGGGAGGACGTCTGGCGGCACCTGGCCGAGGGCATCCACTTCGTGCCCGGCGAGTTCAGCGACCCGGGCGCGTTCGAGGCGCTGGCCATGGCGCTCAAGGAGCTGGACCAGACCCGCGGCACCGGCGGGAACTACGCCTTCTATCTGTCCATCCCGCCGAAGTTCTTCCCCCAGGTGGTCGAGCAGCTGCAGAGCGCCGGGCTGGCCGACCGCTCCGAGGGGGCGTGGCGGCGGGTCGTCATCGAGAAGCCCTTCGGCCACGACCTGGCCAGCGCGATCGAGCTGAACGACACCGTGCACCGCGTCTTCCCCGAGGAGTCGATCTTCCGGATCGACCACTACCTCGGCAAGGAGACCGTGCAGAACATCCTGGCGCTGCGGTTCGCCAACGAGATGTTCGAGCCGATCTGGAACCGGTCGTACGTCGACCACGTGCAGATCACGATGGCCGAGGACATCGGCATCGGCGGCCGGGCCGGGTACTACGACGGCATCGGCGCCGCCCGCGACGTCATCCAGAACCACCTGCTGCAGCTGCTGGCGCTGACGGCGATGGAGCCGCCCACCTCCTTCAGCGCCGAGGCGGTGCGGGCCGAGAAGGCCAAGGTGCTGTCGGCGGTGCGGATTCCCAGCGACCTGTCGCTGGCCACCGCCCGCGGCCAGTACGCCGCCGGCTGGCAGGGCGGCGTGAAGGTGCGCGGCTACCTGGAGGAGGAGGGCATCCCCGCCGACTCGCGCACCGAGACCTACGCCGCGGTCAAGCTGGAGATCGGCAACCGGCGCTGGGCCGGCGTGCCGTTCTACCTGCGCACCGGCAAGCGGCTCAGCCGCCGGGTCACCGAGGTGGCGGTGCTGTTCCAGCGCGCGCCGCACCTGCCGTTCTCCGAGACCGACACCGAGGAGCTGGGGCAGAACGCCCTGGTGATCCGGGTGCAGCCGGACGAGGGCATCACGGTGCGGTTCGGCTCCAAGGTGCCCGGCTCCTCGATGGAGGTGCGGGACGTGAACATGGACTTCGCCTACGGCGAGTCGTTCACCGAGTCCTCGCCCGAGGCGTACGAGCGGCTGCTGCTGGACGTGCTGATCGGCGACCCGCCGCTGTTCCCCCGGCAGGAGGAGGTCGAGCTGTCCTGGCGGATCCTGGACCCGGTGGTGGAGCACTGGTCCCGCCAGCGCAGGATCGACCAGTACAAGTCCGGCGGGTACGGGCCCGACAGCGCCGACGAGCTGATGGCGCGCGACGGGCGCGCATGGAGGCGACTCTAAGAGATGAACATCGATCTGGCCGACACCACCACGCGCCGCATCCAGGACGCGCTGACGCAGGCCCGGCACCTGATGGGCGGTCCGGCGGTCGGCATGGTGCTCACGCTCATCATCGTGACCGACGAGTCGGCGCAGTACGACGCCGTGCGGGCGGCGACCGAGGCGTCCCGCGAGCACCCCTGCCGGGTGCTGACGGTGATCTCCCGGGACGCGCGCGGCAGCTCGTCCAGGCTGGACGCCGAGATCCGCATGGGCGAGACCGGCCCCGGCGAGACCGTCCTGCTGCGCATGTACGGCCCGCTCGCCGAGCACGCCGACTCGGTGGTCACCCCGCTGCTGATGCCGGACACCCCGGTCGTGACGTGGTGGCCGGGCGGCAAGGTGCCCAAGGCGCCCAGCCGCGACCCGCTCGGCAGGCTCGCGCAGCGCCGCGTCACCGACTCCTACGCCGCCCGCGACCGGCTCGGCACGCTGGCGCGGCTGGCCGACGCGTACGCCCCCGGCGACACCGACTTCACCTGGACGCGGCTGACCTCCTGGCGGTCGCTGCTGGCGGCCGCGCTGGACCAGGACCACGACGAGATCACCTCCGGGGAGGTCACGGCCGAGCCGGACAGCCCCAGCGCCGAGCTGCTGGCCGCCTGGCTGTCGGTGCGGCTGGGCGTGCCGGTGTCGCGGGGCACGTCGAACGGCCCGGGCATCACCGGGGTCCGGCTGGTCACCGGCAAGGGGGACATCGAGATCTGCCGTCCCGACGGGCGGGTGGCCACGCTGTGCCGGCCGGGGCAGCCCGACCGGCAGGTGGCCCTCATGCGCCGCCCGATGCCCGAGCTGCTGGCCGAGGAGCTGCGGCGCCTCGACCCCGACGAGGTGTACCAGGAGGCGGCGGCGCGGTTCGCCAAGGACCTGGCCGCCGGGAAGGGGCGCGAGGAGTTCGTCGCCGCCCCCGACGGCGGGGGCGCCGCGTCCGGCCGGTCCGCCGAGCCGGCGGGCGGGGCGGCGCGGGCGCCGAAGCCGGAGGCGACATGAGCACCCCGGGCGTGCTGGTCCACCGCGACCAGGAGCTGCTGGCCCGCGCGGTGGCGGCCCGCCTGGTGACCCGGCTGGTGGACGTGCAGGCCGCGCGCGGTTCGGCGTCGGTCGTGCTGACCGGCGGCGGGGTGGGCACCGCGGTGCTGGCCGAGCTGGCCGCCAGCCGCGCCCGCGACGCCATCGACTGGCGGGCGCTGGACATCTGGTGGGGGGACGAGCGGTTCCTGCCGTCCGGCGACCCCGAGCGCAACGAGACCGGTGCCCGCAAGGCGCTGCTGGACCACGTGGACGTCGACCCGGCGCGGGTGCGGCCGATGCCGTCCACCGACGGCCCGGACGGCGCCGACCCCGAGGCGGCGGCCGACCGGTACGCGGCCGCGCTGCGCGCCGCGGCCCGTCCCGAGGACCACGGGCCGGTGCCGTCGTTCGACGTGCTGATGCTGGGGCTGGGGCCGGACGCGCATGTGGCGTCGCTGTTCCCCGAGCTGCCCGCCCTGTACGAGGAAGAGCGGCCGGTCGTGGCGGTGCGGGGCGCGCCCAAGCCGCCGCCGACCCGCATCTCGCTGACGTTCCCCGCGATCCGGGCGGCCCGCGAAGTCTGGGTGATCGCGGCGGGCGAGTCCAAGTCCACGGCGGTGCGGCTGGCCCTGTCGGAGGCGGGCCCGATCCAGGTGCCCGGCGCGGGCGCCCGGGGACGGCAGCGGACGCTGTTCCTGCTCGACCGGGCCGCCGCGTCCCAGCTGCCGCCCGGCATCGAGCGCCTGAGCTCGCCGTAGCGGCGGTTCCCGACACGCGCCGGGTCTTCGGTTCCGAAGGCCCGGCGCTTTCGCGTCCGCCGGGTAGACGAAAGTCGATGCCGGCATCGACCGGCGGACATGGGCGGCTCGTGCCGGGGTCGGTAGGTTGGGTCGGGTGCTGCTGCGTCGATCCTCCCGCGAGTGGCTCCACGACGTCGCCGTCACGGCCGCCGCAGCCCTGCTGAGCTTCCTGTTGCTGCTGGGCGCCCGCTCCGACGCCGACCCCGACCCCTCGCTGTCCACCGACTTCGTGGTCGGAGGCGTGGCGCTGACGGTGCTGTTCCTGCTGCGCCGCCGCTGGCCCCTGCAGGTCTGGGCGGTGCTCATGGCCGGGCAGCTGTTCTCCACGGCCGCGATGGGGGCGCTCGGGCTGGCGCTGTTCACCGTCGCGGTGCATCGGTCCTGGTGGGCGGCGTTGACCGTGGCCGGGGCGGAGTCGGCGTTCATCACGGTGGGGTTCATGAACTCCACCTGGCGTTCCGAGCGCGAGTACTGGGAGACCCTGGCGGTGTTCCTGCTGGGCATCGCCGTGCTGGTGGCGATCGGGATGCTGACCCGGTCGCGTCGTCAGCTCATCGAGTCGTGGCGGGAGCGGGCCCGGCAGGCCGAGGAGCAGCAGCACATGCGGGTGGAGGAGGCCCGGCACCTGGAGCGGGAGCGGATCGCCCGGGAGATGCACGACGTGCTGGCGCACCGGATCTCGCTGCTGGCGGTGCACGCGGGGGCGCTGGAGTTCGGGGAGGGCGCCACCGAGCGGCAGCGGGAGGCGGCCGGGGTGATCCGCCGCTGCGCCTACGAGGCGATGGAGGACCTGCGGGAGGTGATCGGTGTGCTGCGCGACGACGGCGCCGACGCCGAACGGCCGCAGCCGACGCTGACCGACGTTCCGGCCCTGGTCGAGGAGTCGCGCCGCACCGGGGCGAACATCACCTTCGACGACCGCGTCCCCGATCCCGCGTCCGTGCCCAAGAGCGTGGGGCGGCACGCGTTCCGGGTCGTGCAGGAGGGCCTCACCAACGCGCGCAAGCACGCGCCCGGGTGCCGCGTGCGGGTGCGGATGGACGCCGCCGAGTCGGGCCTGACCATCGAGATCGTCAACCCGCTGCCGACGGGGCGGGCCGTCACCGAGCTGCCCGGCGCGGGAGCCGGGCTGATCGGGTTGCGCGAGCGCGCCGAGCTGGTCGGCGGGCGCCTGGAGCACGGCCGCACCCCCGGGGACGACTTCGTCCTGCGGGCCTGGCTTCCGCTGCCGTCGCGGTGACCGCCGCCCGTAAGGTGATCGGCGTGAACCCTCCCATACGCGTGCTCATCGTGGACGACGACGCGCTCGTCCGGGCGGGCCTGTCCATGATGCTGTCCGGGGCCGAGGACGTCGCGGTCGTGGCGGACGTGGCCGACGGCAGCGAGGTGGTGCCCGCGGTCAACGAGCACCGTCCCGACGTGGTGCTCATGGACATCCGGATGCCGCGGCTGGACGGGCTGGCGGCGACCGAGCGGCTGCGCGCCCGCCGCGACCCGCCCGAGGTCATCATCCTGACCACGTTCGACACCGACGACCACATCCTGCGGGCGATGCGCGCGGGCGCCAGCGGCTTCCTGCTCAAGCACACCCCGCCGCCGGACATCGTGCGGGCGATCCGGCGGGTGGCGGCCGGGGAGCCGATGCTGTCGCCGGCGGTGCTGCGCCGGATGATGACCTACGTGGCCGACGCCGCCGGGGTGGATCCGCGGCAGGCGCGGGCGCGGGCGCTGCTGGACCGGCTCAGCGACGGCGAGCGCGCCGTGGCGCTGCTGGTCGGGCAGGGCAAGACCAACGGCGAGATCGGCCGGGAGCTGTCGCTGAGCGTCGCGACGGTCAAGGCGTACGTGTCGCGGCTGCTGACGAAGCTGGACCTCAACAACCGCGTGCAGATCGCCCTGCTGGTCCACGACGCCGGCCTGGCCGACCCGTCCTAGCGGTGCCGGTCAGGGCGTGCGGGCCTGACGGGAACGGGGTCCGGCGCGGACGTGCACGCGTTCGCCCTGGCGGCCGAACAGGTTGAGGACCTCCACGGGAGAGTCGCCGGCGGGGCCGAACCAGTGCGGCAGGCGGGTGTCGAACTCGGCGGCCTCGCCCGGACCCATGATCAGGTCGTGGTCGGCCACGATGAGCCGCAGGCGCCCGGACAGGACGTACAGCCACTCGTAGCCCTCGTGCGTGCACGGCTCGGGCCGGTTCTGCTCGGCCGGGATGATCGATTTCCAGGCCTGGAGGGGCCCCGGCTGGACGGTGAGGGGGATCACCGTGCGGCCGTTGCGGACACGGGGCTTGATGCGGATACGCGGGTCGCCGACCTCCGGCGCCCCGACCAGTTCGTCCAGCGGCACCTGGTGAGCCTGGGCGATGGGCAGCAGGAGCTCCAGGCTCGGGCGGCGCTGACCCGACTCCAGCCGCGACAGGGTGCTCTTGGAGATGCCGGTGGCCTCGGCCAGCGCCGCCAGGGTCACCCCGCGCCGGGTGCGGATGCGTTTGAGGCGGGAGCCGACCTGGGCCAGCGTGGCGGCGATCGGGGATTCGTCGTCCATGCCCCCATTCCACCTCCCGCGTCCCAGAAACGGCAACAAAAGTTGTCGATCCGCCACCGGGGGACGCACCCTCGGGCCTGGAGGTGATCGCCATGAACGAGGCGACGAACGCCCCGGACGACGGGGTCCGCGACGTGGTGGTGGTCGGCGCCGGAGCGGCCGGCCTGAACGCCGCCCTGCTCCTCGGCCGCGCCCGCCGCAGGGTGACGGTGATCGACGCCGGCCGGCCGCGCAACGCGCCCGCCGCGCACATGCACGGCTTCCTGTCCCGCGACGGCCTGCCCCCCGCGACCCTGCTCGCCCTCGGCCGTGCCGAGATCGCCCGGTACGGCGTCCGGCTCGTCCAGGGGCGGGTGGAGCACATCGACCACGGCTTCCACGTCCACCTGGTGGGCGGGCCGGTGATCGAGGCCCGCCGCGTCCTGGTCGCGACCGGGCTGCGCGACGAGCTGCCCGACATCCCGGGCGTGCGCGAACGGTGGGGCAGGGACCTGCTGCACTGCCCCTACTGCCACGGCTACGAGGTCCGCGACCAGCCCCTGGCCGTCCTCGGCACCGGCCCCGGAGCGGTGCACCAGGCCCTGCTGCTGCGCCAGTGGAGCGACGACGTCGCCTTCTTCCCGCACACCCTGGAGCTGACGGCGGCGGACCGGGAACGGCTGGAGGCGCGCGGCCTGCGCATGGTGGAGGGCGAGATCGAGCATCTCGTCGTCGAGGACGACCGGCTGCGCGGCATCGCGCTCACCGACGGCCGTGTCGTCCCCCGGGCCGCCGCCTTCCTCTTCCCCCGCATGGTCCCCCACGACGAGCTGCTGACCGGTCTGGGCTGCGACAGGGACGACAACGGCTGGGTCGTCACCGACCGCACGGGCCGTACCAGCGTCCCCGGAGTCTGGGCCGCCGGAAACGTCATCGACCCGCGCGCCCAGGTCGTCACCGCCGCCGGCATGGGGTCCGCCGCCGCGTTCGCGATCAACACCGACCTGCTGGACGAGGACGTCGACCACGCCGTCGAACGGCATCGGGCCACGGCCGCCGCCGCGGGGACGACCGGCGGGCACGGTGCGTCGCGGGGTGCGGGCCGGTGAGCGTCGACACCGCACGGCGGCGGGCGCCGGTCTCCCGCGGGAGACTGCCACTCGGTGTCTACCTGCTGTCGTTCAGCCTGTTCGCGATGGGCAGCGCGGAGTTCCTGCTCGCCGGGGTGCTGCCGGCGATCGCCGAGGACCTGCGCGTCTCGCTGTCCTCCGCCGGCGCACTGATCTCCGCGTTCGCCGCCGGTGTCGTCATCGGCGGTCCGCCCCTGGCCGTCCTGACCCTGCGCTGGCCGCGGCGGACCACGCTGACGGCGGCTCAGGCCCTGTTCGCCGCGTCCGTGGCGACCGGTCTCCTCACCGGCAGCTACCCGGTGCTGCTGGCGACCCGTTTCGTCTGCGGCCTGGCCTATGCGGGGTTCTGGGCGGTCGCGGCGGTCACCGCGATCAGCCTCGTCCCGCCCGACCGCACCGCACGCGCCTCCGGGGTGGTCGTCAGCGGGCTCAGCCTCGCGATGATCGCCGGCGGCCCGGCGGGCGCGTTGCTCAGCTACTTCACCGGATGGCGGGGCGGATTCTGGGGCGTGGTCGTCCTCACCGCCGCCGGGGCGGTGCTGACCGTCCTCGCGCTGCCCGCGACGAGCGCGAACGGCGAACCCAGTGTGCGGCGTGAGCTGCGCACCATGAGACAGCCCCGGCTGTGGGTCGTCTACGCCGTCACCGTGCTCAGCACCGCCGCCTACATGATCTCGTTCAACTACCTCGCCGCGTTCCTGACCGACCTCACCGGCGTCCCCGGGGTCTGGATCCCCGCGATCCTCACGCTGTTCGGCGTCGGCGCCTTCGTCGGCCTGTCCATCGGGGGCAGGATCGCCGACAGGCGGCCCTTCCACGCCCTCCTGACCGGGGCGATCGGGATAGCGGCCAGTTCCGCCCTGCTCGCGGTCCTCGCCCGGCACGCGGCGGCCGTCGTCCCCCTCGTCCTGCTGCTGGGAATCGCCGGATTCGTGCTGAACCCGGCCATCTACGGGCGGGTGTTCACCATCGCGGCACAGGCGCCGACGCTCGCCGGGGCCACCACCGTCTCGGCGTTCCAGCTCGGGATCAGCCTCGTTCCGGCGCTCGCCGGCGCCGCCCTCAACGCCGGCGCCGGCCTCACGTCCATCACCTGGATCGGCGCCGGCCTGGCGGCGGTCACCGCGCTGACCGTCCTCGCCGACCGGACGGCCGCACGGCACCGGCCGCAGGGGGACCCGTCGCCGACGTGATCGGCCGGCTGACGAAGCGCTACCAAGGGCGAGGGGGACGCCGACTTCGGTCGCGCCCCCCTCGACCATCGGCCGACGCGGCGGCCCGCCCCCGGAGGGCAGCCTGGTCGGCATGATCACAGTCGCGGGTTTGACCAAGCGGTACGGGGACGTGGCCGCGGTCGCGGACGTGTCGTTCACGTGCGCGCCGGGCACCGTCACCGGGTTCCTCGGCCCGAACGGGGCGGGCAAGTCCACCACCATGCGCATGATCTGCGGGCTGACGCCGCCGACGGAGGGGTCGGCGACCGTCAAGGGCGTCCCGTACCGGCGCATCGCCAACCCGGGGCGGCACGTGGGCGTGCTGCTGGACGCCGGCGCGCAGCACTCGGGCCGCACCGGCCGCGAGACGCTGCGGCTCACCGCGCAGATCCTGGGCGTGGACCCGGCGCGGGCGGACCGGATGCTGGAGGTGGTCGGCCTGCCGGGCAAGGCGGCGCGGCGCCGGGTGGGCGGCTACTCGCTGGGCATGCGCCAGCGTCTGGGCATCGCGCAGGCGCTGATCGGCGACCCGAGCGTGCTGATCCTGGACGAGCCCGCCAACGGCCTGGACCCCGAGGGCATCTACTGGATGCGCACGCTGCTGCGCGACTTCGCCGGGCGCGGCGGCACCGTCCTGCTGTCCTCGCACCTGCTGCGGGAGGTCGAGGCGGTGGCCGACCGGTTCGTGGTGATCGCCGGCGGGCGGATCGTGGCGCAGGGCGCCAAGGAGGAGCTGCTGTCGCGGCAGGGCGGCACCCGGGTCCGCGGGGAGGACCCGGCCGCCCTGGGCGCGGCGCTGACCGGCGCGGGGCTGGCGTTCCGGACCGCCGACGACGGCGCGTTCCTGGCGGAGGCCGCCGCCGACGCGGTGGGCCGGGCCGCCGCCCGCGCCGGTGCCGTCCTGCTGGAGCTTCGCCAGGCCGACGGGGGCGGCCTGGAGGAGCTGTTCCTGTCGCTCACCGCCGGGACGGCGCCCTCCGCCCCGGCGTCCGACGTGGCCGAGGAGGCCGTCCGATGACCACCGCCACCGCCGTGCCCGCCGTGCCGGCCGAGCCCGCCCGTCCGTCCCTGGCCCGGCTGACCGCGGTCGAGCTGCGCAAGATGACCGACACCCGCTCGGGCCGCTGGCTGCTGATCCTGATCGCGCTGACGGCCGTGGTGATGACGCCGCTGATGCTGTTCGCCGCGCCCGAGGAGGAGCGGACGCTGGCCGGCTTCCTGTCCGCGGCGCTGACGGGGGTGTCGTTCCTGCTGCCGGTGCTGGGCATCCTGTCGGTGACCCAGGAGTGGTCGCAGCGCACCACGCTGACCACGTTCGCGCTGGTCCCGGAGCGGCACCGGGTGGTCGCGGCCAAGCTGGCGGCCGGGGCGCTGCTGGGGGCGGCGTTCGTCGCCGCCGCGCTGGCCGTGGCGGCGGTGGGCCGCGGCCTGGCCGGGGTGCTGGGCCGCTCGGACGGGGCGTGGACGATCGCGCCGTCGCAGGTGGCCACCACGGCGCTGTTCGCGGTGATCGCGGTGTCCTCCGGGGTGGCGTTCGGGATGCTGTTCATGAACTCGCCGCTAGCGATCGTGCTGTACTTCGCGCTGCCGACCGCCTGGTCCGTGCTCACCGAGACGGTCGACGCGCTGAAGGACGTGGCGGGCTGGCTGGACACCAACCGCACCCTCAACGCCCTCCTGGACGAGGGGATCACGTGGGAGGAGTGGGCGCGGGCCGGCACGTCGCTGGCGGTGTGGCTGCTCATCCCCCTGCTCCTGGGCCTGGTCCGGCTGACGCGGCGCGAGGTGAAGTAGCGTCCGGGGCGCCGGGGGGCCTGCGCGCCGCCAGCGGCACGTCCCGCAGCAGCAGGCCGGCGGCGAGCCCCACCAGCGCCGGGACGAGGGCCGTCACGAACAGCACCGAGTACGCGTGCGCGAACGCCTCGGCGACGCCGTCGCGCACCGGCGCGGACAGGCCGTCCAGGACCTCGGGGCGGGCCAGGTCGTCGAACGCGGGCACCGACCCCGCCGGGACGTACCGTCCGGCCTCGGCGGCGAACCGCGCGGACAGGACGCCCCCGAACACCGCCATCCCCGCCGCGGTGCCGACCATCCGGGACGCGAACACCGCCGAGCTCGCGGCGCCCAGGTCGCGCGGCGGCGCGGAGTTCTGCGCGATCAGCACGACGACCTGCTGCGACAGTCCCGCTCCCAGCCCCAGGACCGCCATGAACAGCCCGGCCGTCAGCGGGGAGGTGCCGGCGTCCATGGTGGCCATGAGCGCGATCCCGGCGGCGCCGAGCGCCATGCTCAGCGCGGGCAGCCGGTGGTAGCGGCCGGTGCGGGAGATGTACTGGCCGGCGGCGATCGAGGCGAGCACCAGCCCGGCCATCATCGGCAGCAGGAGCAGCCCGGAGCCGGTGGCGCCCGCTCCCCCGACCGTCTGCAGGAACATCGGCAGGTAGGTGGCCAGCCCGAAGCCGGTCGCGCCGCCGGCCAGCGCCACCACGCTCGCCACGGCGAACGAGCGGTCGCGGAACAGCCGCGGCGGGACGACGGGCTCGGCCGCGCGCCGTTCCACCGCCACCCACAGGGCGCCGAGCACCGCCGTGGCCGCCGCCAGGCCGAGGACGACCGGCGAGCCCCAGGCGTGGCGCGTCCCGGCCCAGCTGGTGAGCAGGGTGAAGCAGGTGACGGCGGCGCCGAGCAGCACGATGCCCGGGTAGTCGACGCGGGCGCGGCCGCGCGGGCGGGGCAGCCGCAGCACCGGCACGATGATCGCGACGGCGGTCAGGCCGAGCGGCAGGTTGACGAAGAACGCCCAGCGCCAGGAGGCGTGGTCGGTGAGCGCGCCGCCGACCAGCGGCCCGGCGATGCTGGAGACGGCGAAGTTCAGCGCCGACCAGCCCTGGTAGCGGGCCCGCTCGCGCGGTTCGAACAGCTCGCCGGTGACGGCGAACATCGAGGCCATCAGGCAGCCGGCGCCCGCGCCCTGCAGCACGCGCAGGGCGATCAGCCAGTCCATGGACGGCGCGGCGCCGCAGGCCGCCGAGCCGGCCAGGAACAGCGCCAGGCCCGCCAGCAGCACCGGCTTGCGGCCGAACAGGTCGCCGAGGCGTCCCGACAGCGGGACGGTCACGCTGGTGGCCAGCACGTAGGCGGTCGACACCCACGCGATCCGGTCCAGTCCGCCGAGCTCGCCGACGATCGTCGGCAGGGCGGTGCCGAGCACGGTGGCGTCCAGCGACGACATCAGCCCGGCCAGCATCAGGGCGAAGAACGCCCACAGCCGCCGTCGCCGCGTCATCTCCGGGGAAGGCATGTGCACCTCGCATCTTTTTGACTATGGCAGGTAGATGCTAAAAGCACATAGATGCCGGACGCAATCGCCCCGGCTAGACTCGCGAGGCATGAACCCGGGACCGGACGACCCGCTGGCCGCGGTCGAGCGCGGCATGGTGCGGCTGCGCCGCGGCATGGCCCGCCGGCGGCTGGGCAAGGCCGCGATCCGCGAGCACAACCTGCCGGTCGACGTGCAGGTGCTGCACGTGGTGGACGTCGTCGACGAGGGCCCCGACCGGCCCGGCCAGGAGATGAACGTCGGGCTGGTCGCCGAGCGGCTGGGCGTGGACCCCTCGCGCGGCAGCCGGATCGTCGCCGAGGCGGTCAAGGCCGGCTACCTGCGGCGCGTGGCCTCACAGCGCGACGGGCGCCGTATCCGGCTGGAGCTGACCGACGCCGGACGCCAGGCCGTCGACGCGGCCCGCCGGACGCGGCAGAGGCACATCGCCCAGGCCATGCAGGACTGGACCGACGAGGAGCGGCGGCAGTTCGCCGGCCTGCTCACCCGGTTCGTCGACGGCCACCAGGGCTGACCCCGGCCCGCGCGGTCCCGCGACCGGCCGCCTAGGCGAACGGGGCCGGGGCCGCGCGCAGCCCGCCGCGGCGCGCCGCGCTCGTGCGGGCCCAGCCGACCAGCCGCGCCGCCGCGTGGGCGGACTCGACCGGCTGCAGCCGCGGATGCAGGATGCGCACGACCTCCAGGTCCCGCCTGCGCAGCAGGCGCAGGCGGACGGCGCCGCCCAGCCCCTCCACCGGCAGGCCGGGCACGTCGTCCCCGTCCGGCCAGGCGTGGTGGTGGCCGTACCCCGGGCCGAGCCCGTGCCGCGGCCCCTGTCTCGGCACGGACGCGTCCCTGGCGGCGGGCACCGCCTCTGTCATCCGACGCGGGAACACCGTGTCCAGTTCACCGATGCGCGCCGGGTCGCTGTAGTAGTCGACGTGGTCGCGGAAGGTACGGATCGGCTGCGTGCGCTGGAAGCGGGCGCCGCGCCGCAGCCACGGGTACATGCGGCCCCGCAGTGCCTCGTCGAGCGCGTGGCGCAGACCGTCCTCGGCGTCCTCGTCGCAGGCGCTGCCGATGGCGTACATCGGCGAGCGGCGGTGCCGCGTCAGCACCACCCACAGCGGCACGCCCAGCCGGGTGGCGCCCGCGAAGAACTCGGTGCGCCATCCGGCCGCCTCGTCGGCCGCCCGGTCCTCGCGCCACCAGCCCGGTTCGCGGACGGGACGCAGCGGGTTGCCGGTGAACCAGGCCAGGCGCAGGGCGTCCCGCTCGTACAGCTCGCGCACCGCGTGCGCGGTCGCCACCGCCCGGCCGCGCCCGGCCGCGGTGCCGTTGGTGGTCGGCTCGCACCACTGCGGCACGCCGGGCGAGTGGCCCGCCCGCGCCGTGCACAGCGCGACGGGCAGGTACACCGGGCGGCCGGTCACCAGGTCGTCGGCGACCGTCCAGTCGACCGGGGCGTCCGGGTCGTAACGCGGGAACGGCCAGGCCGCCGGGTCCAGCGGCTCGCCCAGGTAGGACCGCACGTCGAAGACGTCGAGGTCGCCGCGGGCGCGCAGCTCGTTCTCGCTGACCCCCGCGGCGGCCCGCGGCGGCTCGTAGGCGCACAGCGCGACCCGTTCCACCAGCTCGCCGGCGAACCGCTCGGTGACCGTCGCCGCGTCGCTCCCGCACGCCGCGGCCTCGATCGGCCGCCAGCCGCGGACGGTCAGCTCGGCCATGACCAGATGGCGGCCCACCAGCATGTCCGGCGCCTGGTAGCAGCGCACGGTCACTCCGGCGCGCAGCAGGTCGGCGCGCCGTTCCAGGGCCGCGGTGACCCGGTCGGACAGATCCGCGGCCGTCCCCGGGGCGGTGAACACCGCCACGCGCAGGGTGCTCATGCGTCCCGTCCGTCGATCGAGGTGACCGGGCGCTGGACGGGGACGTCGAGCTCGGGCATCAGGGCTCCTGTACGCGGCATAGTGATCGGGACGCGGTCGGCCCACGCGGCCAGGGGGTGACGTTCGGCGGCCGACACCCACAGCCCGCCGTCGGGCAGCCGGTCGCGCAGCTCGGCCGGGACGTGCCGCAGGTGGCGCACGACGCCGCGCGGACCGGCGTCGACCGTGAGCCGGGCGGTGACCGAGTCGGGCACGGCGGCGCGGCCCAGCAGCAGGAGCCGGGGGGTGACGCGGCCGCACGCGCAGGACCCGCCGGCCTCCAGCAGGACGCCGACGTCGCCGACGACGTAACGCACGAACGGCATCGTGGTGTTCAGCAGGTCGGTGAGCACCAGCAGGCCGGCGGTGCCCGGCGGCACGGGACGCCGCGTCACCGGATGCAGCACCTCGACGTGCACGGCGTCGGCGTTGACGTGCATCGCCGGGCAGTCGGGGTAGCGGACGGCGATCGGCGCCGTCATCTCCGCCGCGACGTACAGCTCGGCGGGCGCCTCCGGCGGGCCGTCGTGGTCGATGGCCAGCAGGGCGCGCGTCGGCCTGGGCAGGCCCCACGACGACGCGAACGCCACGTCGGCGCCCGTCCGGGCCGCCGCCGCGCGCAGCTCCGCGCACACCGGCGGGGTGCCGACGAGCAGGTCGCCCGGCCGTTCACCCGCCGCCAGCTCCGCCTCGGCCTCGCGCACGCCCAGGCGCCGGCGCCGGACGCGCGGGTCGTAGAGGCCGGGGCCCGAGGCCGGCGGCTCACGCCACGGCACGACGACGGTGAAGGTGAACGACGGCGGCAGGCCGAGGGCGTCGAACAGGCGGCGGTCGATGGCGGCGCGTTCGGCCGCGGCCCCGCGCGGGCGCGCGATGACGGCGGCGGCGTCCGCGGCACCGGAACGCACGCGGCCACGGCCGAGAAGGGGAACGTCGCGCAATGCCGCCCACGGGGAATGGCCCGCCGCGTCCTCGGCGCCCTGACGCATGACGCCGGCGCTTTTCCGGTACGCGCGCGTTCCCGCGGCCGCCGAAAGAACCGCGCGCAGCCGCCGCTCCCGCACTTCACGCAGAAGTGCCGCGTCGCGTTCCACCGCCGCGGCGCGCCGTATTCGGCTTTCGGTTCCGCCGCCGGATCCGCCGTCGATTCCGGCGCCGGAACCGCCGCCGGATCCGCGCCGCGGGCGGACCGGCGACCGGCCGTCCGTTCTCACTCCGTCCCGTTTCCGCGCGTGTCCGGACGCGCGCGGCCGGGCCGGTCGCCGGGCTCGGCGGGGTGCGCGGTCCGGGCGTGCGCCGTCGGGTTCGTCCGGGTCATCTGCGGCCATCCCTGATACCGGTGCACTCCATGTCGCAGAGATTGTCTTGTCCTGACAGCATCAGTCAACAGGCACACCAGAAGAAGTGCGAACCCGGCCGGAGACCGAAACAAAATATCGACGCATCCCAATGCCGCCACCTGCCGCGTCGGAGTCATCCACATGATCCATATCCCGGCGGCGAATTGCGGAGTTGACCGAACCTTTGCCGACGGCCCGGCCGTGACGTCTCGACGGCCATGGAAACGTTCCGGCGTTACCGTGGCCATGCGCCGCGCACGGAACACCGAGAGTGATCGACGAGGGGACGACCGATGGGCACCGACCGCTACGACGCCTTCCGCGACCTGCACCACCGCGACCGGCCCCTGCTGCTGCCCAACGCGTGGGACCACGCCGTCGGCGCGGCCCTGGTCGACGCGGGCTTCCCCGCCGTCGGCACCACCAGCCTGGGCGTCGCGGCGGCCGCCGGGAAGTCCGACGCCACGGGCGGCACCCTGGAGGAGACCATGACGCTCGCCTGGAACCTGGCGCGGCTTCCGGTGCCGGTGACCGTCGACATCGAGGGCGGTTTCTCCGACCGGCCCGCCGAGGTGGGCCGGCTGGTCGCGGAACTGGCGTCGTACGGGGTCGCCGGGGTGAACATCGAGGACGGCCGGGCCGACGGGACGCTGGCCCCCGTGGAGCACCAGGTCGCCGTCATCGAGGCGGTCAAGGCGGCGGCGCCGCGCGTGTTCCTCAACGCCCGCACCGACACGTTCTGGCTCGCCCACCCCTCCGACCTGGCCGAGACGCTGCGGCGGGTCAGCGCCTACGCCGCCGCCGGGGCCGACGGCGTGTTCGTCCCCGGAATCGCCGGCGACGCCGACATCCGCGCCGTGGTCGAGGAGGTCCCCGTTCCGCTGAACGTGCTGCACCTGCCCGGCCGCACCGACACCGCGCGGCTCACCGACCTGGGCGTGCGCCGGATCAGCTGCGGCTCGCTGCTGTACCGGGCGGCCCTGCGCGCGGCGGTCGCCACCGCCCTGGAGGTGGCCGGACACCCCGGCGACGTCCCCGTCCCGGCGTACGGCGACGTTCAGCGCCTGGTCGGCGGCCGGTGACCGGGGCGGCGATCCGGGCGGGATGAATCAGGACGAAACCGGCAGCTCATGTCGGCGTAGCGGTCACGTAACAGGCGTCGGCCACCCTGGAGGACGGCCCCGCTCCCCCGACCGCGGAAGGACCGCTCCAATGCCGCTGCTGCGCATCCGCACCGAGATCGAGGACAGGCCCGGCCGCCTGGCCCTGCTGACCGCCGCGCTGGCCCGCCACGGCGCCAACATCCTCGGTCTGTCGGTGCAGGTCGACACCCGCGGCGTGGTGGACGAGTTCGTGGTCAGCGTTCCCGACGGCGGCCTGGCGGACGCCGCCCCGGAGCGCGCGCTGGCCGAGGCGCTCGGCACGGCGGGCGGGGCGCGCACCGTGGTGGTCCCCGCGCGCCCGCACGAGCTGGTGGACGAGCCGACCCGGGCGCTGGCGCTGGCGGCGCGGCTGCGCGGTGAGCCGCAGGCGCTGCCGGAGGTGCTGGCCGAGCTGCTGCGCGCCCACGAGGCGTCCTGGACCACCGGGCCCGCCGACGACGACGGGGCGCCCGACGTGCTGACCGTCCCGATCGGCAGGCGGCGCTCCGTGCGGTTGCGCCGGTTCGGCCTGCCGTTCACCGCCACCGAGGCGGCCCGCGCGGACGCGCTGGTGCGGGCGGCGCTGCCCGCGCCGTCCCCGCAGCCGGCGTCCCGCACCGTGGCGCTGCGCGACGGGACGCGCGTGGTCGTGCGCCCCATCCGGCCCGAGGACGCCGACGCCGTCCGCGAGCTGCACGAGCGGTGCTCGCTGGAGTCGCGTCGCATGCGCTACTTCAGCGCCAAGCCCGCCCCTCCCCCGCGGGCGATCGAGGCGTTCAGCGACCCCGCGCACGGCCTGACGCTGGTCGCCGAGGGGCCCGACGGGTCGCTGCTGGCGCTGGCGCACCTGATCCACGTGCTGGACCCGGGCGTGGCCGAGCTGGCGTTCCTGGTGGAGGACGCCTGGCAGGGCCGCGGCCTCGGCCGGGCGCTGACCGAGCTGCTGGTCGTGCTGGGCCGCGAGCGCGGGCTGGTGGAGCTGCGGGCGGCGACGCTGAGCGAGAACCGGCGCATGCTGCGGCTGCTGGTGTCGCTGGGCGGCCGGGCCCAGCGCACCGACGAACCCGGCGTCGCCGAGGTGCGGCTGCGCCTGGACGGCCGCGGCGCCGCCCCGTCCGCCCCCGCGGCCGGCGGCTTCTTCAGCCGTCAGGGGGCGTAGGGGGCCGTCCGCCTCGCCATCGCGCGGCCCCGGCCCCGCCGGGCTGGCAGGATGGCCGGGTGAGCGGCATCTACGACGATCCACGGGTGTACGAGCTGGCGTGCGGGTTCCGGGACGTGCCCGCCGAGGTGGACGCGCTGCTGGCCTGGTGCGCGCGGCACCGCTCCGGCGGCGGCGCGGTCCGCACGGTGCTGGAGCTGGCCGCCGGGCCCGCCGAGCACGCCCGCGAGTTCGCCCGGCGCGGCGTCGCGGCCACCGCCCTGGACATCAACCCGGCGATGTGCGCGTACGCCGACCGGGCCGCCAAGCACGAGGGCATCGACCTGCGGGTCGTCCAGGAGGACATGACCGCCTTCGCGCTCGGCCGCCGGTTCGACCTGGTGGTGACCATGCTGGACTCCACGTCCCACCTGATGACGCTGGACGCGTTCACCGCCCACCTGGACCGGGCCGCCGCCCACCTGGCCGACGACGGCCTGTACGTCGTGGAGATGTCGCACCCCCGCGACCGCCTGTCCGACGAGCCGAGCGTCAGCACCGGGTGGACGGTGGACCGTGACGGCGCGCACGTCACGGTCCGGTGGGGCGAGCCCACCGACCGCCTCGACCCGGTCACCCAGATCTCCGCCGACCACGTCACGGTCACCGTCACCGAGGGCGCCGCGACCCGGGTGGTCCGTGACGTGGTGCCGTACCGGTTCTGGTCGGCGACCGAGGTGGAGGCCGCCGTCCGCCTGTCCGGCGCGCTGCGGATCGTCGCCCGCTACGGCGACTTCGGCGACGTGCCCGTCACCGACCCGGAGGCATGGCGAATGATCCTGGTGCTCGCGCGTGACCCGAGGGGGGGACGACCCCCCTTCAACCCCCGAGCCTGACCGGCATCCTTAGTCCGCTGCGCTCCGTTACGGGGTCAGGGGGCCGGGGCCCAGCCCGGCATGGGGTAGGCGGCCATGAGTTCGCGGACCTCTCCGGCGACGCGGGACAGTGCCGTCTCGTCCTCCTTGGCCGTGGCCTGGACGACCTCGTCGATCCAGGCGGCGATCCGCGGCATCTCGTCCGCGGTGAGGCCGCGCGTGGTGATCGCCGCGGTGCCCAGCCGCAGGCCGGACGGGTCGAACGGCTTGCGCGGGTCGAACGGCACGGTGTTGTAGTTCAGCTCGATCCCCGCCCGGTCCAGGGCCTGCGCGGCGGGCTTGCCGGGCACGCCCCTGCCGGTCAGGTCGACGAGGATCAGGTGGTTGTCGGTGCCGCCGGACACCAGGTCGAAGCCGCGCTCGGCCAGCGCGGCGGCCAGGGCCCGGGCGTTGGCGACGATCCGGTGCGCGTACTCGGCGAACTCCGGCCGGGCCGCCTCCTCCAGCGCCACCGCGATGGCCGCGGTGGTGTGGTTGTGCGGGCCGCCCTGCAGGCCGGGGAAGACGGCCTTGTCGACGGCCTTGGCGTGCTCCGCCGTCGACATGATCATGGCGCCGCGCGGACCGCGCAGCGTCTTGTGCGTCGTGGTGGAGATCACCTCGGCGTGGCCGACCGGCGAGGGGTGCGCGCCGCCCGCGACCAGCCCGGCGATGTGGGCGATGTCGGCGGCCAGCACCGCGCCGACCTCCCGGGCGATCTCGGCGAACGCCGGGAAGTCGATGGTGCGCGGAATGGCCGTGCCGCCGCACCAGATCAGCTTGGGCCGCTCGCGGCGGGCCAGGTCGCGGACCTCGTCCATGTCGATGCGGCCGGTGTCGGCGCGCACCCCGTACCGGACGGGCCGGAACCACTTGCCGGTCGCCGACACCGACCAGCCGTGCGTCAGGTGGCCGCCCATCGGCAGCGACATGCCCATGACGGTGTCGCCGGGCTCCAGGAACGCCATGTAGACGGCGAGGTTGGCGGGCGACCCCGAGTACGGCTGCACGTTGGCGTGCTCGACGCCGAAGGTCCGCTTGGCCCGCTCGATGGCCAGCAGCTCGATCGGGTCGACGTTCTGCTGGCCCTCGTAGTAGCGGCGGCCGGCGTAGCCCTCGGAGTACTTGTTGGTCAGGACGCTGCCCGTGGCCTCCAGGACGGCGGGCGACACGTAGTTCTCCGAGGCGATCAGCCGGATCTTCTCGTACTGGCGGCGCGCCTCGGCCTCCACCAGGTTCGCGACGGCCGGGTCCTGGTCCCGCAGACGGGCGATGGCCGGATCGTGCATGACAACCTCCGCGCTGTTCACGCCGGAGGCGCGGTGCGGGCACCCCCGGCTGAAGGGGGCCCGTACACCCAGGCGCGCGGTGTGCGGACTACGGTCGCTCCCCGGTGGTCGACTCCACCTTGACTGCGCCAGTCGCTTGCGCCCATCGTAGTCGGCGGCGCCCGGCGCCCGCCGGAGCGGGGCGGGCAGCGAGACGATCACCAGGCCGCCGAGCAGCAGCAGCGCGCCGGCCGCCACGGGCGCCGACATCCGCTCCCCCAGCACCAGCAGCCCCAGCGCCGCCGCGACGAGGGGTTCGGCGAGGCTGAGGGTGCCCGCGGTGGCGGCGGTCACCCGGCGCAGGCCGCGGACGAAGCACATGTACGCCACCGCCGTGGCGACCGGGCCGAGCCAGGCGACCAGGGCGAGGGAGCGCGGCGCGGCCAGGTCGGCGAACCCGGTGACCGTCCACGGCAGCAGGCACGCCCCGCCGGCCAGCAGGGTCACCGACACGGCTGCGGCCATCCCGACCCGCCGCACGACCAGCACCCGCGCGGCGACGGTGTACACGCCGAAGCACGCCCCGGCCAGCAGGGCGAGCGCCACGCCCACGCCGTCCACCCGCGCCGTCGACGTCGGCGCCATCAGCAGCGCGCACCCGGCGACCGCGCAGACCGTTCCGGCCGTCCAGCGGCGCGACAGGCGGGTGCGCAGGACGATCCGTTCGCACACGCCCGTGCTCACCGGCGCCAGCCCGAACACCACGGCGGTGGCGACGGCGGCCCCCGTGCGGTCCACGGCCGTCAGGAACGCCGCCTGGAAGACGCCGGTCGCGGCGGACGCGGCGAGCAGCGGCGCCCACGACGCCCCGGTCAGGCCGCGGAACGCGCGGGGCGCGGTCACCAGCACGACGAGCGCCAGGATCAGGCCGCCGGACAGGATCCGGGCGGCGCCCAGCGCCGGCGGGGACGCGGGCGCGTCCGCCAGGACCTGGGCGGGCCCCACGGTGCCCCACAGCACACCGGCGGCGAGCACCGGCACGGCACCCGACGCGACATCCGACACGGCATTTCGTTCGCTCATGCCGGTGAAGTTAGGCCGGATCGCCGGTCAGTGGCGCCGCGATCCGTCGTTCGTTCGACCGGGGGCGTCCGGGCCGCCGGATGTTCGGCCGGATGTCCCCGGCGCACGGTTCAGGCGCGGCGGGTTCGGCCGTCGTGACGTTCGGGCGCAGGAAGTTCGGCCTGCTCCCGCGGCTGGACGTGGTCGTACACCACGGTGGTGCGCACGTCCACGAACTCCTTGCGGCGGGCGAGCCGGTCGAGGACGAAGTCGCGCAGGTACTGGGTGCTGGGCACGGCCACGTGGACCAGGATGTCCTCGTTGCCGGTGACCACGAACACCGCCAGCGTCTCGGGCAGCGCCGCCAGGTGGTCACGGGTGGACTCGATGGCCTCCCTGGACTGCGGCCGGATCCGGATGGAGATCAGCGCCTGCACCCCGCGGCCCAGCTTCTCCAGGTCGACGGCGGCGTGGAAGCCGGTGATCACGCCGCGGGAGCGCAGCGCGCGGGTGCGTTCCAGCGCGGTCGACGGGGCGACGCCGACCGCGTCGGCCAGCTCGCGGTTGGTCTGGCGGCCGTCGCGCTGCAGCCGCCGCAGGATCGCCTGGTCCACCGCGTCCATCGGAGAGCCCCCCGGGTCCGTTCCGCCGAGCCGAACGTCCGGCGCGCGAACCACGCCGGTACGGTTGTCGCTCCGAAGATTATTCGACGCCGCGAGGCGCCGCGTTCACGCCGGCGGCAGGGCGGTGCCGATGACGCGGGGGGCGACCACCGACAACCGGGCCTCGCGCGGGAACACCAGCCTGCGGCAGCGTTCGATCCGGTACCCGGCGCGTTCCAGCTCCGCCACCGTGTCGCGGTTGGTGTGGCAGCCGCCCATCAGCCGAGACCACACCGGGTCGACCAGATCCTGGCGGCGCCCCCAGCCGCCGTCGGCGCGCACGTGCTCGTAGAAGCGCAGCCGTCCGCCCGGCCGCAGCACCCGGCGGATCTCCGCGAGCGCGGCGCCGGGGGCGGGCACCGAGCACAGCACCCCGGAGACCACGACGGCGTCGGCGCCGGCGTCGCCGACCGGGATCCGCTCGGCGGTCCCGTCGGTCACCCGGACGTCCACCGGCGCGGTGCGCGCCGTCTCGGCCGCCCTCCCCCGCAGGTACGGCTGCGGTTCGACGGCGACCACCTCGGTGACCTCCCGGGGATAGTGCGGGAAGTTCAGCCCGTTGCCTGGCCCCACCTCCACGATCCGGCCGGTCAGCCCGGCCAGCAGCTCACGGCGCAACTCGGCCTGGCCCCGCGCCTCGGCCTTGCCCGCCACCAGATCGAAGAACCGGGCGAAGATCGCATTGCTCATGGCCCCGATCGTCGCTCATCCGCCGTCCCGGCGGAACCCTCCGGCCGCCGGGTGCCCGCGGGCATGCGAACGGCCCGGTGCCCCGTCTGCTGGGGACCCGGGCCGTGGGACGGTCACGGGGGCGCGACCGTGCGGTCAGCTGCGTCCCGCGGACTCCATGGCGGCCTTGACGGCGGCCCGCTTCTCACGAAGCTTGGCGAGGGCCTCCTCCAGGATCGCCTCACCGTCGGCGTCGCTGCGCCGCTCCTTCACATAGGCCAGGTGCGTCTTGTACGGCTCGGTCTTCGGCGGGGCCGGGGGGTTGTCGCGGTCCTGCCCCGCGGGGAACCCGCAGCGGGGGCAGTCCCACGTGTCGGGAACGGCGACGTCCGTCGCGAAGCTGGGGCGCACCTCGTGCCGGTTGGCGCAGTAGAAGGTGACCCACACGCGGGGAGCCGCCTCCCCGCGCTCGGCCTCTCCCATCGGACCGGCCCCAACCCGGCTGCCCCGAATCGCGTTGCCACTACCCACGGACTAACTCCTCGCTTGATCTGCCGCTCGCTGGTATGCCGCCGCCCGCCGCGCCCTTCGGGACGGGCGCGGCACGGTGGCGCGACGGCCGGTGTCTCGGGTCCGGGACCGCTCAGCCGACGCCCTTGCTCTTGAACAGCAGGCCCAGCACGATGATCGAGGCGAACCAGATCACCCCGGTGCCGATCGTCAGCCGGTCGAGGTTGCGCTCGACCACCGACGAGCCGCCCAGCGACGAGCTGATGCCGCCGCCGAACATGTCGGAAAGGCCCCCGCCCTTGCCCTTGTGCATCAGGACGAGGATCACCATCAGCACGCTGGTGATGGCGAGCACGACGGACGTTGCGATGATCACGTTTCAGCGCCTTCTCTGGCCGCCCCGCCGGGCGGGGCATGTTCTCGAACGGTTACACGGACAGGACGTGGTACGAGCCGAGCGGTTTACCCGTCACGTACGAAGGGTACGACGAACTACCCGCTGGTTCGGCGAGAATCCGCATGTCGTTGCCGAATCGATCCGCTATCGAGGCGGATTCTCAGGCGGGCAGGTCCCGGTACCGGCAGATTTTGACGAACTCGCCGGGGTCCAGGCTGGCACCGCCCACCAGCGCGCCGTCCACGTCCCGCTCCTTCATGATCTTGGCGACGTTGCCGCTCTTGACCGAGCCGCCGTACAGCACGCGCACCTGGTCGGCCAGGTCGCCGTCGTACAGCTCGGCCAGGCGGGTGCGGATCGCGCCGCACACCTCCTGCGCGTCCTGCGGGGTGGCGACCTCGCCGGTGCCGATCGCCCACACCGGCTCGTAAGCGATCACGACCGACCGGGCCTGCTCGGCGGGGATCTTCTCCAGCGCGCCGTCCACCTGGGCGAGCGTGTACGCCACGTGCTCGCCCGCCTTGCGCACCTCCAGGCCCTCCCCGACGCACACGATCGGGGTGACCTGGTTGGCGAAGGCGGCCTTGACCTTGGCGTTCACCAGCGCGTCGTCCTCGTTGTGGTACTGGCGGCGCTCGGAGTGCCCGACGACGGCGTAGGAGCAGCCGAGCTTGGCCAGCATGGCGCCGGAGATCTCGCCGGTGTAGGCGCCGGAGGCGTGCGGCGAGACGTCCTGCGCGCCGTAGCGCAGCGCCAGCTTGTCCATCTCGACGCTGGTCTGCACCGAGCGCAGCGCGGTGAACGGCGGCAGCACCACCACCTCGACGGCCTCGTAGTCGGGCTCCTTGAGGGTGAAGCCCAGCTGCTGCACCAGCTTGATCGCCTCAAGGTGGGTGTTGTTCATCTTCCAGTTGCCGGCCATCAGCGGCTTACGGGAAGGGGTCGCGGGCGCCATCGTGTCAGTCCTCCAGAGCCTTCAGGCCGGGCAGCGTCTTGCCTTCCAGGTATTCCAGGCTGGCACCGCCGCCGGTCGAGATGTGCGAGAACGCGCCCTCGTCGAAGCCGAGCCGCCGCACGGCCGCGGCCGAGTCGCCGCCGCCGACGACCGTGAACGCGCCGGAGTCGATCAGCCCCTGCGCGACGGCGCGGGTGCCGTGCGCGTACGGCTCCATCTCGAACACGCCCATCGGGCCGTTCCAGAACACCGTGCCCGCGCCCGCCAGCTTGGCGGCGAACAGCTTGCCCGACTCGGGGCCGATGTCCAGGCCGAGCCGGTCGGCGGGGATGGCGTCGGCGGCCACCACCGAGTGCTCGGCGTCGGCGGCGAACGCGGTGGCGGCCACCACGTCCACCGGCAGCACGATCTCCACGCCGGACTCCTCGGCGCGGCGCAGGTAGCCGCGGACGGTGTCGAGCTGGTCGCGCTCCAGCAGGCTCTTGCCGACCTCGTGGCCCTGGGCGGCCAGGAAGGTGAACACCATGCCGCCGCCGACGAGGATCCGGTCGGCCTTGCCGAGCAGGTTGTCGATGACGCCGAGCTTGTCGGAGACCTTGGAGCCGCCGAGCACCACCGCGTACGGCCGCGCGACGTCCTCGGTGAGCCGCTTGAGCACGTCGACCTCGGCGGCGATCAGCCCACCGGCGGCGTGCGGCAGCCGCCGCGGCACGTCGTAGACGCTGGCGTGCCTGCGGTGCACGGCGCCGAAACCGTCGCCCACGTACAGGTGTGCGAGGGCGGCGAGGCGGTCGGCGAACGCGCCGCGCTCGGCGTCGTCCTTGCTGGTCTCGCCGGGCTCGAAGCGCAGGTTCTCCAGCAGCGCCACCTCGCCGTCGGCCAGGCCCTCGGCCGCGGCGCGGGCCGAGTCGCCGACGACGTCGGAGGCGAACCGCACGTCCGTGCCGAGCAGCTCGCCGAGCCTGGCGGCGACCGGGGCGAGGGAGAACTCGGGCTTCACCTCGCCCTTGGGACGGCCCAGGTGGGCGCAGACGACGACCCTGGCGCCCCGGTCCCGCAGCGCCTTGATCGTCGGCACGCTGGCCCGGATCCGCCCGTCATCAGTGATCTTCCCGTCGGCCAGCGGGACGTTCAGGTCCGAGCGGACGAGCACCCGCCGCCCGGCGACATCGAGATCGTCAATGGTGCGCATCGCAGTGGATGTCCTTTTCACAGGCGTCCGCCGCGTGCCCGGTGCCCTGTTCGCGGCGGGCGGGCGCCAGGCGGGAGGCGTGGTCGTGGGACGACGCGGTCAGAGCTGCCCGCCGACCAGCGTGACCAGGTCGGCCAGCCGGTTGGAGTAGCCCCACTCGTTGTCGTACCAGCCGACGACCTTGATCTGGTCGTCGATCGCCTTGGTGAGCCCGGCGTCCAGGATGCAGGACGCGGGGTCGGTGACGATGTCGGCGGACACGATCGGGTCCTCGGTGTAGGTCAGCACGCCGCGCAGCGGGCCCTCGGCGGCCGCCTTGAGCGCCGCGTTGACCTCCTCGACCGTGGCCTCGCGGGCCAGCTTGACGGTCAGGTCGGTGGCCGAGCCGGTGGGGATCGGCACGCGCAGCGCGTACCCGTCCAGCTTGCCCTTCAGCTCGGGCAGCACCAGGCCGATGGCCTTGGCGGCGCCGGTGGAGGTCGGGACGATGTTGAGGGCGGCGGCGCGGGCGCGGCGCAGGTCCTTGTGCGGGCCGTCCTGCAGGTTCTGGTCCTGCGTGTAGGCGTGGATGGTGGTCATCAGGCCGCGCTCGATGCCGAAGGTGTCGTGCAGGACCTTGGCCATCGGCGCCAGGCAGTTGGTGGTGCAGGACGCGTTGGAGATGATGGTGTGCTTCGCGGGGTCGTAGTCGCCGTCGTTGACGCCCATCACGATGGTGACGTCCTCGTTCTTGGCCGGCGCCGAGATGATGACCTTCTTGGCGCCGTTGTCGGCGTGCACCTTGGCCTTGGTGGCGTCGGTGAACAGCCCGGTGGACTCGATCACCACGTCGGCGCCGAGGTCGCCCCACTTGAGGTTGTTCGGGTCGCGCTCGGCGAACGCCTTGATGGTGCGGCCGCCGACGGCGATCTCGTCCGCGGTGGCCTTCACCTCCTCGCCGAGCCGGCCGAGGATGCTGTCGTACTTCAGCAGGTGGGCGAGGGTGGCGTTGTCGGTCAGGTCGTTCACCGCCACGACCTCGATGTCGGCCCCGCTCGCCAGCACGGCGCGGAAGAAGTTGCGGCCGATCCGGCCGAACCCGTTGATGCCTACTCGGATGGTCACGGAACCGCTCTCCTCGTACCTCGTGGACGCGCCCGGGCGTCGGTCCGGGCCGCTGATCTTCCTGGGTCCGGGGTGCTCCCCCACCTGCCGACCCTATCGAATGCGCGAGCCGCGGCCCGACACCGGCGGGCGTGAAACACGGGTGGCCGCGCCTCCCCCGCACGGGTGATCCGCCCGCCGTCGCGGGCCGCGGGACGTGCGGGGCGACGTGCGGGGCGGGAGGCCGTTCAGGTCCGGATGGGGACCTCGACGTCGGGCAGGCCGGACGGTTCGGACTCGCGCCAGGCGCCGGACAGCAGTACCCCCAGGGTGAGCAGGTTCCAGCTCTGTCCCGGACGGCGCGGCGGCACCTCGGCGAGGCGGCGTTCGACCGCGGCGCGGTCCAGGATGGAGAACAGCTCCGGCGGCCCGTCCAGGATGTACTCCCGGAAGATGTCGGCCAGTTCCGGCCCGTAGGACTTGCGCCAGTTGAACCCGGCGGCGCCCTTGCCGGGCGGGGTGGCGCGGCGCCGCCAGCCGGGCCACTCGCGCAGGGAGCGCGGCCGGTCGCGTTCGAACCGCCAGCGCTTGCCGTCGAACGGCACGTCCCGCAGCTGCGGGGCGAACGTCTCCATCACCAGCGCGACCGGCTCCTCGCTCAGCCGCCACTCCACCGGCAGCGCCAGCGCCGCCCGCACCACCCGGTTGTCCAGGAACGGGTGGTAGTACGCCCAGTTCATCAGCGTCGCGGTGTGCGAGCCCGCCAGCCAGCGCCCGGTCTTGTAGAACATGTGCAGCTTGTCGAGCACGTCGAGGCCGTCGCGCTCGTAACGGTCGCACCATTCGTCGTAGTAGCGCTTGGCGTAGGCGTTGGCGTCGGCGTTGAGGAACTCCTGCTGCGCCAGAAAGATCGTCTTGAGCCGGGCGCGGACGCCCTTCGGGCTCAGGTCGCGCTGGTCGGTGAGGAAGCCGCCGCGCAGCCGCTCCCCGCCCGAACCGGAGGTGCGCGGCTCGGGGTCGTAGGGCGCCCACCCGTTGACGCCCTCGTAGGCCGAGTTCATGCCCTCGCACATGCGCACGAGCGCGTGGGCGCGCCGCAGCGGGTGCCGCACGACGACCGCGCCGGACCGCTGCCTGTCGATCGTCACCTGGCATTCGGCGCCCAGGGCGGCGGCGACCCGCTGCGCCAGCACCACGTCGGGGCTGTCGGCCAGGCCGTGGGTGGCGCCGAAGAACGGCACCCCGGCGGCGTGGCAGGCGGCGGCGATCAGGCGGCTGTCGCGGCCGCCCGACAGCGCGATCCGCACCGGCCGGTCGTGCCGCCGGAACGGCTCGACGGCGGCCAGCAGCGCCTCGGCCAGCGGCGCGACGCGCTCGCGGGCCTCGCGGCGGCTGCGCGGCACCGGTCCCTGCTCGGGCAGCGGGCGCGGGACGACGTCGACCGCGCCGCCGAACGGCGCGACCAGCGTGGCCGCGTTCGGCAGCGCCGACACCCCCTCGAAGGGCGTCTCGTCCGAGGCGAAGAACCCGTGCCGCACCAGCGACTGCAGGCCCATGACCGCGTAGACGGGCGTCGGGCGGCTCAGCCCGGTCGCCGCGGCGCGGGCCGCCAGGTGCGCCAGCAGCGCGCGCGAGGCGGCGAACCGCAGCCCGCCGCCCTCGGCGTGGTAGACGGGGCACGCCCGGGTGATGGAGGTGGCGGCCTGCAGTCCGTCCGGGCCGAGCCGGAACACCGAGAAGCAGCCGCCGAGGTCGTCCACGCGGTCGTCGAGCCGGTCGGCGGCCAGCAGCAGGTCGGCGTCGCCCTTGCCGCCCAGGTAGCCGCAGTAGCCGAGGGCCCGGTCCCCGGAGGTGAGGACCGGGTCGGGGAAGGGCGCCTCGGACGGCTCGTTCGACCAGGCCAGCAGTGCGGCGCCGCCGTCGGGCGAGAGCCACTCGGCGGTGCGCCAACGGTCCGGCGGGACGGGCACCGCCTCGGTGATCGACCGGCGGGCGGCGGTGAGGACCGCCGGGTCGATCCGGTCTCCGGGACGCCGTACGGCGACGGCGAGGTACGCACGCATGCGCGGCACCCAACCACCGCCCGGCGAACAGCTCATGAACAGCGGAGGACGGGGCGCCGACGTCCGTCCGGCGACACCGCCCGGTGGCCGGGTGCGGTCAGGGAGCGAGCATCTCGGCGGTGAGGTTGGCCTCGGTGCCGGGGATGCCCAGGTCCTGGGCGCGCTTGTCGGCCATCGCCAGCAGGCGGCGGATCCGCCCGGCGATGGCGTCCTTGGTCAGCGGCGGGTCGGCGAGCTGGCCGAGCTCCTCCAGCGACGCCTGCTTGTGCTCCAGCCGCAGCTTGCCCGCGTTCACCAGGTGCTCGGGCGCGTCGTCGCCGAGGATCTCCAGCGCCCGCGCCACCCGGGCACCGGCGGCGACCGCGGCGCGCGCCGAGCGGCGCAGGTTGGCGTCGTCGAAGTTGGCCAGCCGGTTGGCGGTGGCCCGCACCTCGCGGCGCATCCGCCGCTCCTCCCAGGCCAGCACGCTGTCGTGCGCGCCGAGCCGGGTCAGCAGGGCGCTGATCGCGTCGCCGTCGCGCACCACCACCCGGTCGACGCCGCGCACCTCGCGGGCCTTGGCGTGGATCTTCAGCCGGCGGGCGGCGCCGACCAGGGCGAGCGCGGCCTCCGGTCCGGGGCAGGTCACCTCCAGGGACATCGACCGACCGGGCTCGGTCAGCGAGCCGTGCGCCAGGAACGCCCCCCGCCAGGCCGACTCGGCGTCGCAGGCCGCGCCCGCGACCACGTGCCGGGGCAGCCCCCGCACCGGACGCCCGTTGTTGTCGATCAGCCCGGTCTGGCGGGCCAGCGACTCGCCGTCGCGGAACACCCGGACCACGTACCGGTTGCCCTTGCGCAGCCCGCTCGGCGCGAGCACCACCACGTCGGAGGTGTGCCCGAAGACCTCGGCGATGTCCTTGCGCAGCCGCCGCGCCGCCGCGCCGGTGTCGATCTCGGCCTCGATCACGATCCGCCCGCTGACCAGGTGCAGGCCGCCGGCGAAGCGCAGCAGCGTCGACACCTCCGCCTTGCGGCAGCACGGCTTCATGATCGACAGCCTGCTCAGCTCGTCCTTCACCACACCGGTCATCGCCATAGATGAACCCTCCCCCTTGTGGACTCCCAGCAGTGTGGCCGATGTCGGCCCGGCCGGGCCTCACTCACGGAAAATCTTCACGAAGGCTTGGGCCAGCCGGGCGGGATCATGACGCGGGGACCCGTCGTCGGCGGCGACGTCGGCCAGCAGCAGCCGTCCGCCCAGGTCCTGGACGGCCTTGTCCAGGGCGGCGGGGTCGTCCACCACCCCGCGGTCGGCGACGACCACGTCCACGCGCAGGTCGGGTGCGTGGTCCTGCAGCACCTCCAGGTGGGTCTGCGGCGAGAAGTCGTCGGTCTCGCCGGGCTGCGGCGCCAGGTTGAGGGCGACGACCCGGCGGGCCTTGGTCTCGGTCAGGGCGCGCGCCAGCTCGGGCACCTTGAGGTGCGGCAGCACGCTGGTGAACCACGAGCCGGGGCCGAACACGACCCAGTCGGCCTCCTCCACGGCGCGCACCGCGTCCGGGCAGGCGGGCGGGTCGGCCGGCACCAGCGAGACGCTGAGCACCTTGCCGGGGGTCTTGGCGCACGCCACCTGCCCCTTGACCTCGGTGACGGCGTCGGGCGCGGCGGGGTCGGCGCCGCGCACCTGCGCGACGATGTCCAGCGGGACCGACGCCATCGGCAGCACCCGGCCGTGGGCGCCCAGCAGCCGCCCCACCCAGTCGAGCCCGGCGACGGTCGGGTCCGTGACGGGCGCTCCGGCGCCCGCGCCGGCGCCGGGCGCCGGGGCCGGTTCGAACGTCCGCGCCACGGCGGCGCTCCCGGCGGCGGACACGGCGGCCCGCGTCAGCGCCTCGTCCGTCAGCGCCTCGTCCGTCAGGGCCCCGTCCGTCAGGGCGCCGTCCGGCAGTGCGTCGGCGGGCGGGGCGCTGTCCGCCGGGGCGCCGTTCGTCAGGGCCTGGGCGCCGAGCAGCTCCCACAGGGCGACGATCAGCAGGTTGCCGACGGCGTGCTCGTGCAGCGCGCCCTCGCTGCGGAAGCGGTGCTGGACGACGTCGCGCCACGTCCGGCCCCACTCGTCGTCGCCGCACAGCGCCGCCAGCGCCATGCGCAGGTCGCCGGGCGGCAGCACGCCCAGCTCGCGGCGCAGCCGTCCGCTCGAACCGCCGTCGTCGGCGACGGTGACGACCGCGCACAGCCGCTCGGTGACGCGCCGCAGCGCCGACAGCGAGGCGTACAACCCGTGGCCGCCGCCGAGCGCGACGACCCGGGGCCCTGGGGGATTCACCGTCGCGCTCCCGGCCCGCCCGTCACTCACGGCCCAGGTCGCGGTGGGCGACCTGCACGTCGATGCCGTCGTCGCGCAGCCGCGCGGCCAGCTGCTCGGCCATGGCCACGCTGCGGTGCTTGCCTCCCGTACATCCCACGGCCAGCGTCACGTAGTGCTTGCCCTCCCGCTCGTAGCCCTCGGCCAGCAACCGCAGCACCTCGGTGTAGGCGTCCAGGAACTCCTTGGCGCCGCGCCGGCTCAGCACGTAGTCGCGCACCGCCGAGTCGCGGCCGGTCTTGGGCCGCAGCTCGGGCACCCAGTGCGGGTTGGGCAGGAAGCGGCAGTCGACGACCAGGTCGGCGTCCACGGGCAGGCCGTACTTGTAGCCGAACGACACCACGGTCGCGCGCAGGCTGGACTCGCCGGTGTCGGGGCCGAAGAAGCTCACGATCTTGGCGCGCAGCTCGTGCACGTTGAGCCCGCTGGTGTCGATCACCAGGTCGGCCTCGGCGCGCACCTCGCGGACCAGCTCGCGCTCGCGGGCGATGCCGTCGACCAGGCGGCCGTCGTCCTGCAGCGGGTGCGGGCGCCGCACGCTCTCGAACCGGCGGACCAGGTCGGCGTCGCCGGCCTCCAGGAACACCACGCGGGGGTGCACGCCGCGCGCCTCCAGCTCGGCGATGGCCGAGTGCAGGTCCTCGGTGAAGGCGCGGCTGCGCACGTCGACCACCACGGCGATGCGGGGCACCGCGTCCTTCACCCGGCCGCCCAGGTCGGCCATGGTGGCCAGCAGCGCCGGCGGCAGGTTGTCGACCACGAACCAGTCCAGGTCCTCCAGCGACTTGGCGGCCGTGCTGCGGCCCGCCCCGGACATGCCGGTGATGATCACGATGTCCGGGATCTGTTTGTCGGTGCTCATGTCGGCCTCCCCCTGTGCTCGCCGCGCGTGCCCGTGTCCGTACCCGCGCCGATCGCCGCCGTGCGCCCCCGCGCACCCGCGTCAGTCACCGGCGCTCCCCCTCTCCCGACGGCGTGCGCGCGCCGCCGCTCCCGCCGTCCGCGCCACGCGACTCGCCCGCCGCCGCGGACGCCTCGGACGCCGGCACGGACGCCTCGGACGTCGGCGTCGGGGCGCCGGACGCGCCGGGCGGCTCGGCGGGCCGGGGGCGGGGGGCGGAGGCGGTGCCGTGCAGGGCGGCGACGATGGTCTCGGCGCTGCGCAGGCCGATGCCGGGGACCTCGGCGACCTGCTCGGGCGTCGCCTCCTTCAGCCGCTTCACCGAACCGAAGTGCTTGAGCAGCGCCGCGCGGCGGGCCGGGCCGAGGCCGGGCACGTCGTCCAGCTCGCTGACCGTCATCGCCTTGGACCGCCGCTGCCGGTGGTAGTTGATCGCGAACCGGTGCGCCTCGTCGCGGACCCGCTGGACCAGGAACATGCCCTCGCTGTTGCGCGGCAGGATCACCGGGTCGGGTTCGCCGGGCAGCCAGATCTCCTCCAGCCGCTTGGCGATGCCGCACACCGCCACGTCGTCGACGCCCAGCTCGTCCAGGGCCCGCTGCGCCGCCGCCACCTGGGGCGGGCCGCCGTCCACCACCACCAGGTTGGGCGGGTAGGCGAACTTGCGGGGCCTGCCGGTCTCGGGGTCGATCGGCTGGTGCGCGTCCTCCGCCACACCCTCCGCGCCCTCCGGCGGGTCCTGCGGACGGGTGTCGCCGAGGGTGTCGAGCTCGCCGGTCTTCTCGCTCTCGGCCAGGTACCGCCGGAACCGGCGGGTGATCACCTCGTGGATGGAGCGGACGTCGTCCTGGCCCTCGACGGCCCTGATGCTGAACCGGCGGTACTCGCTCTTGCGGGCCAGCCCGTCCTCGAACACCACCATGGAGGCGACCACGTTGGTGCCCTGCAGGTTGGACACGTCGTAGCACTCGATGCGCAGCGGCGCCTCGGCCAGCTCCAGGGCCTCCTGGATCTCGCGCAGCGCCCGGCTGCGGGTGGTCAGGTCGCTGGCCCGGCGGGTCTTGTGCTGCTTGAGCGCCTCCAGGGCGTTGCGTTCGACGGTGTCGAGCAGGGCCTTCTTGTCGCCGCGCCGGGGGACGCGCAGCCGCACCGGCCCGCCGCGCTGCTCGGCCAGCAGCTCGGTCATGGCGTCGGCGTCCGGCGGCAGCGCGGGCACGCAGACCTCGCGCGGCACCGCCTCGCTCTCGCTGTAGATCTGGATGAGGAAGTGCTCGACCAGGTCGGCGGTGGTGACGGCCTCGACCTTGTCGACCACCCAGCCGCGCTGGCCGCGGATGCGGCCGCCGCGCACGTAGAACACCTGGACGGCGGCCTCCAGCTCGTCCTCGGCGAAGGCGATCATGTCGCAGTCGGTGCGGTCGCCGAGGACCACGGCCTGCTTCTCCAGCGCCCGTTCCAGGGCGCGGATGTCGTCGCGCAGCCGGGCGGCCCGCTCGTACTCCTGCTCGGCGGCGGCCGCGCGCATCTCGGCCTCGAGGCGCTTGGTGAACCGCGCGGTGTCGCCCGCCATGAAGTCGCAGAAGTCCTCGGCCAGCCGCCGGTGCTCGTCGGGGGTGACGCGGCCGACGCACGGCGCCGAGCACTTGCCGATGTAGCCGAGCAGGCAGGGCCGGTCGAGCTGGCGCTGCCGCTTGAACACGCCGGGACGGCACGTGCGCACCGGGAACACCCGCAGCAGCTGGTCGACCGTCTCGCGGATCGCCCAGGCGTGGGAGTACGGCCCGAAGTAGCGCACCCCCTTGCGCTTGGCGCCGCGCATCACCATCACCCTCGGGTAGTCCTCGTCCAGGGTGACGGCCAGGTAGGGATAGGACTTGTCGTCGCGGTAGCGGACGTTGAAGCGCGGGTCGAACTCCTTGATCCAGGAGTACTCCAGCTGCAGCGCCTCGACCTCGGTGCCCACCACCGTCCAGTCGACGCGCGCCGCGGTCCGCAGCATCGTCTGGGTGCGCGGGTGCAGGCCGGCGAAGTCGGCGAAGTAGGAGTTCAGCCGGGAGCGCAGGTTCTTGGCCTTGCCCACGTACACGACCCGGCCGTGCTCGTCGCGGAACCGGTACACCCCCGGGGACTCGGGGATGGAGCCCGGTGCGGGTCGATAGGTCGCCGGATCTGCCACGGCAGAAAGCCTAGTAGGCCCGGCCGGCACCCGGGGCGCCCGCCGCTGCCCCGCCCCGCCCGGGACAGCACCCGGGACGCCGGCCGGGACGTCGGCCGCCCGGCCGCGCCGCCCGTGTGACGCGGATCTCGCATAGGTGCCGGACGTGCGGATAAGGCTGACGGATGGGATGTGCCCCGCGCCGCCCGACGATGCCGCAGTGAAGGGAGTTGCTCGACAGGTGTCCGCGTTCTGGCCCTGGATCACGTTGGCGGTCTCGATCGCGCTGTCGGTGACGGTGGTGGAGGGGGTGCGCAGGCTGCTGGCCGGACGGCTGTCGGCGCGCTGGCCCGGTGTCGGCGCGGCGGCGCGCCGCTGCACCGCCCCGGCGTTCGTGTTCGCGGTGGTGGCCAGCGTGAACGCCGCGATGCCGTACGAGCCGCTGCCCGAGGCCGTGTCCGACTCGGTACGGCACGGCCTGCGCATCGCCGCGATCGGCGCCACCACCTGGCTGGTGCTGCGGATCTCCTTCGCCCTCACCGACCCGCCGCTGGAGCGGCTGACCCGCATCGAGGGCGAGCGCAACCGGCGGGCGCGCAAGACCCGCACGCAGATGCTGCTGCTGCGCCGGGTGATCGCCGCCGTGGTCGTGGTGATCGCGGTGGGCGCGGCGCTGTTCACCTTCCCGGCCGTCCGCACGCTGGGCGCCGGGATGCTGGCGTCGGCGGGGGTCGCGGGCCTGGTGGTGGGCATCGCTGCCCGGCCCACGCTCGGCAACCTGTTCGCCGGGCTGCAGCTGGCGTTCAGCGACGCGCTGCGGCTGGACGACGTGGTCGTCGTGCAGGGGCAGTGGGGCCGGGTCGAGGAGCTGACCCTGTCGTACGTGGTGGTGCACCTGTGGGACGACCGGCGGCTCATCCTGCCGGTGTCGCAGTTCACCGAGCAGCCGTTCGAGAACTGGACCCGGCACACCAGCCGGGTGATCGGCACGGTGCTGCTGCACGTGGACTGGTCCGTCCCGGTCGAGGAGCTGCGCACCGAGCTGTACCGGGCGCTGCGCGAGCATCCGCTGTGGGACCAGCGCGAGTGGGTGCTGCAGGTCACCGACGTGCTGCCGAACGGCCTGGTGCAGCTGCGCGCGCTGATGAGCGCCGCCGACTCGGCCAGCGCGTGGGACCTGCGCTGCGACATGCGCGAGCACCTGGTCTCCTACATCCGCGAGAAGTATCCCGAGGCGCTGCCGCGCTTCCGCGCCGAACTGCCGTCCGCCTCCGAGCCGGCGCTGTGACGACGACCTCCGCCGCCGGATCGCACGGCGCCCCGTGGCGGGGCGGTGCCGCGGCCCGCACCGCCACGGGGCGTCCGCCCCGCTCCGGCTCCTAGGCCAGGGTGATCTGGTCGCCCTGGACGTTGACCTGCTTGGCGGTCAGTCCCTTGTCCGCCGGGCCGCTGACGACCGAGCCGTCGTTGATGTTGAACTTGCTGCCGTGGCAGGGGCAGTTGATGGTGCCGCCGGACACCGCGTCGACCGGGCAGCCGCGGTGCGGGCAGGCGACGTCGAACGCCTTGAACTGCCCCTGCTGCGGCTGGGTCACCACGACCTTCCGGTCCTTGAAGACCTTGCCGCCGCCGACCGGGATCTCACTCGCCTGGGCCAGTGCGGCACCGCCGCCCGCCCCCGAGCCCTTGTCGCCGGAGTCCTGTCCCCCCGACGCGTCGCCGCCCGAGTCGTCGGACCCGCCGCACGCCGCGAGCACCCCGGCGGCCCCCGCCAGGCCGACGCCGAACAGGACCCCGCGCCGGGTGTTGCCCTCTTCAGCTGGCCGCTCGGCGGATTCGGTCCGCGGTGCGGGCTCCTGTGCCATGCCGTGTCCTCCGTATGTCGAGACCGTCCGTTGTCACTTCTCACCAGGAGCACGTGCGGGCTCCCCCGATGGTTCAAACCAGAACCATTTTCGGGCACGGCCGACGGAAGGGCGGAATCGGGGCCAGACGGCCGGGGCGCCGCGGGGCCGGACCCCGCGCGGCGTCCCGGTCAGTCGAGGAGCTTGGCCAGGAACATGCCGGTGTGGCTGGCCTCGACCTTCGCCACGTCCTCGGGCGTGCCCGCGGCGACGACGGTACCGCCGCGCGAGCCGCCCTCGGGACCCATGTCGATGATCCAGTCGGCCGTCTTGATGACGTCCAGGTTGTGCTCGATGACGATCACCGTGTTGCCCTTGTCGACCAGGCCGTTCAGCACGCCGAGCAGCCGCCGGATGTCCTCGAAGTGCAGCCCGGTGGTGGGCTCGTCCAGCACGTAGATGGTGCGGCCGGTGGAGCGGCGCTGCAGCTCGGCGGCGAGCTTGACGCGCTGCGCCTCGCCGCCCGACAGGGTGGGGGCGGGCTGGCCGAGCCGCACGTAGCCCAGGCCCACGTCGTTGAGGGTCTTCAGGTGCCGGTGGATCGCCTTGATCGGCTCGAAGAACTCGGTGGCCTCCTCGATCGGCATGTCGAGGACCTCGGCGATCGTCTTGCCCTTGTAGTGGACCTCCAGGGTCTCCCGGTTGTAGCGGGCGCCGTGGCACACCTCGCAGGGCACGTAGACGTCCGGCAGGAAGTTCATCTCGATCTTGATGGTGCCGTCGCCGGAGCAGTTCTCGCAGCGGCCGCCCTTGACGTTGAAGGAGAACCGGCCCGGCTGGTAGCCGCGCACCTTGGCCTCGGTGGTCTGCGCGAACAGCTTGCGGATGTGGTCGAACACGCCGGTGTAGGTGGCCGGGTTGGAGCGGGGCGTGCGGCCGATCGGCGACTGGTCGACGTGCACCACCTTGTCGAGCTGGTCGACGCCGGTGACCCGGCGGTGCCGGCCGGGCACGGTCTTGGCGCCGTGCAGCTGCCTGGCCAGCGAGTTGTAGAGGATGTCGTTGACCAGCGTGGACTTGCCGGACCCGGACACGCCGGTGACGGCGGTGAACACCCCGAGCGGGAACGCCACGTCCACGTTCCGCAGGTTGTTCTGCTGGGCGCCCTTGACGACGATCTCGCGGCCCTTCTGCCGGGGGCGGCGCACCCGCGGGACGGGGATCTCGCGGCGGCCCGACAGGTAGGCGCCGGTCAGGGACTCCTCGCAGTTCAGCAGCTCGTCGACCGTGCCGGACACCACGATGCGGCCGCCGTGCTCGCCGGCGCGCGGGCCGATGTCGACCACCCAGTCGGCGTCCCGGATGGTGTCCTCGTCGTGCTCCACGACGATCAGCGTGTTGCCCATGTCGCGCAGCCGCAGCAGGGTCTCCAGCAGCCGGTGGTTGTCGCGCTGGTGCAGGCCGATGGACGGCTCGTCCAGCACGTACAGCACGCCCACCAGGCCGGACCCGATCTGGGTGGCCAGCCGGATGCGCTGCGCCTCGCCGCCGGCCAGGGTGGCCGAGGCGCGGTCCAGGCTGAGGTAGTCCAGGCCGACGTCCAGCAGGAAGCCCAGCCGCGCGTTGATCTCCTTGAGGACGCGCTCGGCGATGTGCTTCTCGCGCTCGCTCAGCTCCAGCGACAGCAGGAACTTGGCGCACTCGCCGATCGGCATGGCCGCGACCTCGGCGATCGACTTGCCGCCCATGGTGACCGCCAGCACGTACGGCTTGAGCCGCGCTCCCCCGCACGACGGGCACGGGATCTCCCGCATGTACCCCTCGAAGCGCTCGCGGGTGGCGTCGCTCTCGGCCTCGGAGTGCCGCCGCTGGATGTAGGGGATGACGCCCTCGTAGGCGGTGTAGTACGAGCGGGTGCGGCCGTAGCGGTTCTTGTAGCGGACGTGCACCTGCGTCGAGTGGCCGTTCAGGACCGCCCTGCGCGCCTTGGCGGGGAGCTTCTCCCACGGGGTGTTGAGGTCGAAGCCCATGGCGTCGCCCAGGGCCGACAGCAGCCGCAGGAAGTAGTCGCTGACATGCCCGTTCGACCACGGCTGGATGGCGCCCTCGCCCAGGGTGAGGGCCGGGTCGGGCACGACCAGCTCCGGGTCGACCTCCATGCGGGTGCCCAGGCCGGTGCAGTCCGGGCAGGCGCCGTAGGGGGAGTTGAACGAGAACGAGCGGGGCTCCAGCTCGTCGAACGACAGGTCGTCGTAGGGGCAGTACAGGTGCTCGGAGTACATCCGGGTGCGGCCCTCGTCGTCCTCGGGCAGGTCGACGAAGTCCAGCACGATCGTGCCGCCGGCCAGGCCGAGCGCGGTCTCCACCGAGTCGGCCAGCCGCTGGCGCGCCGACTGCTTGACCGTCAGCCGGTCGACGATCACGGAGATGTCGTGCTTCTCCTGCTTCTTGAGCTTGGGCGGGTCGTCCAGGCGGACCATCTGCCCGTCCACCATCGCCCGGGAGTAGCCCTTGGACTGCAGCTCGCGGAACAGCTCGACGTACTCGCCCTTGCGGCCGCGGATGACGGGGGCGAGCACCTGGAAGCGGGACCCCTCCGGCAGCTCCAGCACCCGGTCGACGATCTGCTGGGGGGCCTGGCGGCTGATGGGGCGGCCGCAGACCGGGCAGTGCGGGTGGCCGATGCGCGCGTACAGCAGCCGCAGGTAGTCGTAGACCTCGGTGATCGTGCCGACCGTGGACCGCGGGTTCTTGCTGGTGGACTTCTGGTCGATGGACACCGCCGGGGACAGGCCCTCGATGAAGTCGACGTCGGGCTTGTCCATCTGGCCCAGGAACTGGCGCGCGTAGGCCGACAGCGACTCCACGTACCGGCGCTGCCCCTCGGCGAAGATCGTGTCGAACGCCAGACTCGACTTGCCGGACCCGGACAGCCCGGTGAACACGATCATGGCGTCCCGCGGCAGGTCCAGCGAGACGTCCTTCAGGTTGTGCTCGCGCGCTCCACGCACGATGAGTCGGTCATGCACGGCGTTCTTCCGGTTCCTTGTCTGGGCGCGATGGGGAGACGCGATGGCCTCAGGGCAACCAGGGGATACGCGGTCCCCCGGGAACATAACGCGACGTCGAGCCGCCGCATTTCGTGCCGGTCCCGGCCCGTTCCGATTGTGGTCCGCGCCCGTCCCCCAGGGGCCGGGCGACACCATCGAACCGTACACGTGTTCGAAGATCTCTCGCCACCGGAACCCACGGCGTGCCCGGCGTCACCCCACACGCGCGGAGGCGTCACCGCCGGTCAGCGGACCCGGTGGGCGTGGGCGCGGCGCCACGCCTCGCTGCCTTTGTAGGCGTCCCGGGACATGACCCAGACCATCTCGCGGCCGGGCTCCCCGAAGAGGGCGGGGTCGCGGTCCTGGACGCGGTCGAGACGGTAACCGAGCACGCGCGGGACGCCCGCGCTGGCGATGTTGGCCGGGTCGCAGTGGATCTCGGTGCGCTCGATGCCCGGCAGGGCGAACGCCACGTCCGTGACCAGCGCGGTGGCCGTGCTCGCCAGGCCGCGCCGGGTGTGCGCCGAGTGCACCCAGTAGCCGATCTCCAGGGCGCCGGGGCCGAGGCGGGCGTGCATGGCGACGCTGCCCAGCACGGCCGTCTCCCCGGGGTCGAACATTCCGTAGCCGTAGTCGACTCCGTCGGCCCACGTGCGCACGGCGGTCTGGAGATAGGCCCGCTGCTTCTCCAGGGACGGCGCCTCCCTCGCCCAGGGCATCCACTCGCGCAGCCGCTCGTGTGACTCGGAGACGGCGTCCTGCAGCAGCTCGGCGTCGTCCTGCGACCAGCGCCGCAGTAACAGGCCGGGGACTTCCAGGCGTGGGGGCGGCCAGGCGGATCCGTGCATGAGGCCATCGTGACCGACGCCCGTCGCGGCGGCCAGCGCTTTTCAGGCGCGGGGGCGCAGGCCGTCGAAGACGATGCCCAGCGTGCGGCGCCGAAGGTCGTCGTCCCACGCCCCGTGCAGGGCGCCCTGGCAGGTGGCGGTGAGGATCGCCATGACCTCGTCGAGCGCGACGTCCGGGCGCACGGCCCCGGCGCGCTGCGCGGCCTCCAGCAGCTCGCCGACCACCTGTTCCAGGTCGCGGATCTGGTCGCCCGGCTCGGCGCCCATCCCCTCGGCGGCCAGCAGGCCGAGCACGGTGCGCACCCGCGCCGCCCGTTCCACCATGAACGCGAAGTAGTCGAAGAAGGCGGCGGCCGGGCCGGCGTCCGCCGACAGCGCGGCGGCCTCGTCGACCAGCCGGGTCCGCAGCTCCTTCATGATCGCGGCCAGCAGGTCGCGCTTGGTCGGGAAGTGCCGGAACACCGTGCCGATCGCCACCCCGGCGCGGGCCGCGACCTCCTCGGTGGAGGCGCTCTCGCCCTTCTCGGCGAACACCTCCTCGGCGGCGGCCAGGATGCGCGCCCGGTTGCGCCGCGCGTCGGCGCGCAGCCTCCGTCCCGCCTCGGCGGCGTCGTCAGGCCGGTGGGTCATCGTCCAGGGCGAAGTCCAGGTAGCGGTCGTAGGAGCGCTGCACGGCCGCCTTGCCGTCGGTGTAGACGATGCGCTTCCACCAGGCGCCGTACACGCGGCCGAAGTGGTAGGGCTCCAGCAGCCGCAGCGCCCTGCGGATCGTCCGGGGCCGCTCGGGGATGAAGTTGGGGTAGGACCACATGAAGCTGACCCAGCGGCGGTCCTGGACGACCTGCAGGATGTCGCCGGAGAACAGGGCGCCCTCCCCGTCCTCGCCGTCGCGCCAGTGCATCACCTGGCCCCCGGCGAAGTGCACGCCCGCGTTGATGAGGGTCAGCCCGTCGGCGATCTCCAGGGTGTCGCCCGACCAGTAGCGCACCGCGTCGTCGGGGCGCGCGACCCACTGCCGGTCGGCCTCGTGGATGTGGACGGGGGCGTCGAAGGCGTGCGCCCACTCGATCATCGTGCCGTAGTAGTGCGGATGGCTGATCGCGATCGCCGAGATCCCGCCCAGCTCGCGCACCTGGCGGACGAGGTCGTCGTCGATGTGGGTGATCATGTCCCACAGCACGTTGCCGGACGGCGTCCGCACCAGCAGGGCGCGCTGCCCGATGGCGGTGGGCGGCTCGGCGCCCACCCCGATCACGCCCTCCCCCTCCTCGGCGATCCGGCCGCGGTGCCCGGCGGCGCGCAGCTCCTCCAGGGTCGTCCACCGCTGCCCGTCCCACCCGACGTACTGCCGTTCGTCCAGGCAGATCGGGCAGTCCTCGCGCGGCTCCCCGTACTGCACGCCGCACGTCACACAGATCGGATGCCTCATGATCGCCATTGTTCCCGAATGCCCCGAGCCCATCCGGCCGGGCCCCGCCGCGGCGTCATCGGGCGGCCGCCGGCAAGTGATCTGGGAGGGTTTGTCGGGGAGGGGGTGCGTCGGCGAGGATGGGGCGTTCGTCGCGTGGCGGGGGCGGGAAGGAAACGCCGTGGAGGACTGGCCGAGGATTCTTGACGAGATCGTCGCGGGCACCGAGCGCGTCACGGACACGCTGTCGCGGCTCACCGACGACGACATGCGCGCCCCGTCCGCGCTTCCGGGCTGGACGCGGGGCCACGTGGGCACCCACATCGCCCGTAACGCCGACTCGCTGTGGAACCTGCTGGAGTGGGCGCGCACCGGCGTGGAGATCCCCCAGTACCCCAGCATGGAGGCGCGCAACGCCGACCTGGCGGCGGGCGCGGGACGCGGCGCCGGTGAGATCGCCGACGACGTGCGGGACGCGTCCGCGCGGTTCGCCGCCCAGGCGCGCCGGCTGCCGGACGAGGCGTGGCGGCACACCGTGCGCGGCATGGCGGGGTGGCAGTTCCCCGCCTGGTACGTGATGTACATGCGCTGGCGGGAGGTCGAGGCGCACCATGTCGACCTCGCGGCCGGCTACGGCCCCGCCGACTGGCCCGAGCCGTACGTGCGGTGGGCGCTGACCAGCACGCTGAACGACCTGGCCGCCTCGCCCGCCGACGGCTGGGGCGAGCTGGCCGGGTTCCGCCTGACCGCCACCGACGCCGACATGGCCGCCGACACCGCCGACCTCGGCCGCTCCGGCGAGGCGGAGATCTCCGGGCCGGGGCGCGTGCTGCTGGCCTGGCTGTGCGGCCGCGCCGACGGCGAGGGGCTGGCCGTCCACCCCGACGGGCCGCTGCCCACCCCGCCGCCCTGGCCGCACGCTCCCAGCGGTTTCTGAGCGGGCCCGGAGGCGACCGCCGGGGCCGGGCCGGCCGCCCGCCGGGCCGGGTCAGCCGTCGCCGGGCCGGGTCAGCCGTCGCCGGGGCCGAGGTCGGGGTCGCCGGACAGGCGGCGCAGGGCGTCCAGCGAGCGCACGGTGATCACGTTGCGGGCCACGCCGAGGCCGCCGCGCACCCGTTCGCCCGCCAGGATCTGGGCGACCTTGCGGCGGCCCATGCCCGCCCAGCGGCCGAGGTCCTGCTGGTGGACGGGCACGCTGATCTCGTAGCCGCCGCCCGGCTCGGGACGGCCGAAGCGCGCCGTGAGCCGCAGCAGGCGGCTGGCCAGGCGGCGTTCGGCGTCGTCGGGGAAGTGCGCGACGCGCAGCTCGTTGGCGTCGCGCAACCGCTCGGCCAGCACCGCGGCCACCGCCCACGCGGCGCCCGGGTGGGCGTCCAGCACGGCCCGGAACCGCGCCGCGGGCACCACCAGCGCCTCCACCGAGGTGAGCGCCTCCACGTTGGCGTGCCGGACGCCGCCGTCCACCGCCTCCAGCTCGCCGACCACGTCGCCGGGGCCGAGCACGTCCAGGATGGCGATCTCGCCGGCGTGGTCCACCCACACCTTCACCGCGCCCTGGAGCAGCACGTACACCTGGGCGCCGCGGGTGTGCTCGCGCGTCAGGAAGGTGCCCGGTTTGATCATGGCCGTGGTGGCGGCCTCGCGCAGCGCCTTGCGCGCACGTTCGGGGACCGCGTCCCAGAACGTGGTGATGCGCGGGGTGGTGGTCGTCAACCCGCCTCCTCTCCGCTCCCGGCAGGCGGAAGCCGCACAGGTCCCCCCGATCCCAGTGAAACGTGGCGGTGCGCCGGTGAACCGCGTAGAACGACACAAGTGCCGAAACCACCCGAAGATCATTCTGCCCGAGCGGGGTCCTCGTCGTCATCGGCCCGGTCCGACCGCAGCCACTGGTCGATGGCCTGGACGCGGCGCGCGCAGTCCGCGGCGGCGGCGTGGTCGCCGAGGGCCAGGTGCGACGCGCGCCGCCGGTCCAGCGCGGCGCGCTGGCCGCGCAGGTCGCCCATGTCGCGGCGGATGGCGATCTCGGCGTCGAAGTGCTCGACGGCGCGGGCGTGCCGGTCGAGGCGCTGGCAGGCGCGTCCCATGGTGTGCAGGGAGTAGGCCTGCTCGCGGGTGTCGCCGAGCTCGGCGGCGGTGTCGAGCGCGCGCCGTCCCGTCTCCAGCGCCTCCTCGGCCTTGTCCAGGTTCAGGTAGATGGACGCCAGGTGCACCAGCGCGGTGCCCTCGCTGTGCCGGTCGCCGACCTCGCCGAGGACGCGCAGCGCCTCCATCTCCATGTCGAGGGCCTTCTCGGGACGGCCGCTGCGCAGCAGCACCATGGCGTAGGTGTCCAGGCCGACGCCCATGCCGTAGGAGTCGTCGATCTCGCGGCGGATCGCCAGCGCCTGCCGGGCGGCGTGCTCGGCCTCCTCGTGCATGCCCAGTTGCAGGTAGGTGCGGGCGAGGCTGCCGAGCGTGGTGGCCAGCCCGCCCCGGGCGCCCAGGCGGTGCCACAGGTCCAGCGCCTCCAGGCCGAGGACGAACGCCTCCTGGTGGCGTTCCAGGCGGCGCAGCACCAGCGACAGGTGCTCCAGGTCGTGCGCCTCGCCGTGCTGGTCGCCGATCTCCCGGCGGATCTCCAGGGCGCGCAAGAGCTGTTCGCGCGCCTCGGGGTAGCGGCCCAGGCGCCAGCACACGATGCCGATCTGGGCGAGGGTCTCGGCCTCACCGTGCCGGTCGCCGACCTCGCGGTGCAGCCGCAGCGCCTCCCCGCAGTAGCTGAACGCCTCGGCGAACCGGGCCGCGTCGCACATCAGCATGCCGAGGGTGGCGAGCGCGCGGGCCTCGCCGTGCCGGGCGCCCAGGGCGCGGTAGGTGCTCAGCGCCTCCTGGGCGTCCTGCAACGCCAGGTCGCGCAGGCCCAACGCGTTGTACATGCGGGCCAGTTCGGTGAGCGCCTGCGCGGCGCCGAACCGGTCGGCCTGTTCCTGGCGGATGTACAGGGCCTCCAGGGCGCGTGACACGGCGGCGTGCACGGCGCCCTTGCGCCGGTGCACCTGCGCGAGGGTGAGCAGGGCCTCGGCCACCCCGGGCATGTCGCCGATCTGGCGGCGGATGCGCAGCGCCCCGCCCGCGTGCTCCAGGGCGGCGTCGTAGGCGGCCAGGCCCAGGTGGGCGCGGGCCAGGATCTCCTGCGCGTCGGCGATGCCGCCGCCGTCCCCCAGCTCCCGGTGGATGCCCAGGGAGCGCCGCGCGTGGACGATGGCCGTCGGGTAGCGGCCCAGGGTGGTGTGCACGTCGGCCAGGGTCGCCAGCGCCGCGGCCTCGCCGAACCGGTTCGGCGGGTCCAGCGACCGGAAGCCGCGCCGGGCGTCCTCGCCGTACCCGATGGCCTGGACGGACCGTCCGACCACGGCGTGCGCGACGGCCAGGTTGTGCAGCATGACGGCGGCGGCCGTCCAGTCCTCCTCGGTTCGCGCGGCGTGCAGGCCCGCCTGCTGCACGGCGATGTTGTCGTCGGTGTAGCGGCGGAAGTGCTGGAAGTCGAACAGCGCGTCGGCCAGCTCCCAGCAGGTCCGGTGCAGGCCCAGCCGGGCGGCCTGGTTCACGGCCGCCACCAGGTTGCGTCGTTCCGCCTCGAACCACGACAGGCTCAGGGCCCGTTCGGACGCCGAGTTCTCCCCGGGCGTGTCCGCGGTCTGGTCGTCGGCGGCGTGCAGCGCGGGACGGCGGCGCCGTCCCAGCGCGTCCCCGGCCCGCCGCGCGTCGGCCAGGTAGCGGGCCAGCATGCGGCGCTGCGCGGCCAGGCGGTCGTTGTCGGCGTCCTCGATGAGGGCGCGTTCGCGGGCGAAGTCGCGCAGCAGGTCGTGCATGCGGTACCGGCCGGGTGCGACGTCGTGCACCAGGTACGCCTGCCGCAGCCCTTCCAGGCATTCGCGTGCCTCGTCCTCCGGACGGGCGAGCAGCGCGGCCAGGACGCGGGGCGTGAAGTCGGGACCGGCCGGCAGGCCGAGCCTGCGGAACGCGGCGCGCTGGTCACGGCGCAGCCCCCGGTAGGCGACCTCGAAGGTGGGGCTGAGCACGCCGTGCAGGGCGTGCGGGCCGCCGGTGCCGTGCGGGCCGGCCTCGCGCAGCCCGCCGCCGTAGCCTCCGCCGCCGTAGCTCCCGGAGGCCGCGCCGTCGGGGTCGGCGAGCTGGCGCAGCGTCTCGTCGATCGGCTCGCCGGGGTTGTCGGCCAGCCGTCCCGCCATGATGCCGAGGGCCAGCGGCAGGAACCCGCACTCGCGGGCGAGCCGCACGGCGGCGCCGCGTTCGTCCCGCACCCGGCGGTCACCGGGGCCGAGCACCGCGGCGAACAGGTCGACCGCCTCGTCCGGCGCCATCTCCCGCAGCTCCAGCGTGCGGATGTCGGCGCCCTCCAGCAGCACGGGCAGCCGCCGGCGCGTCGTCACCACCGCCAGGCCCGCGCCCATGGCGGCCAGCAGCGGACGGACCTGCTCGGCGTCGGCGGCGTTGTCCAGCACCAGCAGGGCGCGCCGCCCGGCCAGCAGCGAACGGCACTGCGCGGCCAGTTCGGCCTCGCCGCGCGACAGCTGGTCGCCGGGCACGCCGAGACCGCGCAGCACCTGCCCCATCGCCTCGGCCGCGGTGACCGGCGCGCGGCTCGTGCCGCGCAGGTCGGTGAAGACGACGCCGTCGGGAAAACGGTCGGCGACCCGGTGCGCCCAGTGCAGCGCCAGCGTCGTCTTGCCGACGCCCGCCATGCCCTCGATGACGACGGCGCGCGGCGTCTCGGCCTGCGACACCAGCATGTCGAGCTTGCCGAGGCTGACGACGCGCCCGGTGAAGTACGGGTTGTCGGCCGGCAGGCGCGGTGCCGCTCCCCCGGACGGCTCCAGCGGCACCGGCGTGGGTGCGGCGATGACGGCGCCGGACGCCCCCGCCGCCGCAGCGGGCGCGGCAGCGGTCGCCAGGGGGACGGCGTCCCCCACGGACACGGCCCCGGCGGCGACGTCGGGCAGCAGGGCCGACCAGTCGTCGCCCCACGGCCCGGCCGCCCGGCGCAGCGCCTCGGCGTCCAGGATGATGAGGGGACGGCTGCGGCGGTCCAGGATTCCCTTGGCGCGCCACCGCCGGAACCAGCGCACCAGGGTCTCGCGGGAGATGCCCGCCCAGTTCGCCAGCTCCGCCTGGCTGAGCCTCGTCGGCACCTCGATGCCGCGGGCGGTGCGTTCACCGAAACGGTGCGCCAGTTCCAGCAGGTGGTAGGCCAGGCGTTGCGGATGCTCGGCCCCGCGCACCGCGTGCCGCCTGCCCCCGAACGTGACGCTCTGCGCGACCGCGTGCATCATCGCCTCGGTCACGCGCGGGTTGGCGGCCAGCAGCCCGGCGAACTTCCCCCGGTCGACGCGGAGCGCGGTGACGTGGTCCAGCGCCGCCACCGACCCGCGCTGTGGATGCCCCCACGGCGCCAGCGCGCCCACCAGGTCGCCCGACCCGAACAGATCGATGATGGACTCGTCGCCCTCGCTGGAGTCCACGAACTCCTTGGCGACGACGTTGCCGGACGTGCGCGCGCTGGCCTTGAACACCACGTACACGCCCGCGGCCGTCACCCCCTGGTGGCACAGCATGCCGCCGGGAGGGATGTCGGTGCGGCGTCCCATCGCCCGCAGCGCCTGCCGGTCGGTGGCCGACAGCAGCTCCCAGAAGCTTCCGGGCCGTACGTCATGGTCGATCAACGCTCACCCGCCCACGCCGGTCGCGACCACGGCCAGGGTCCAGCAGACGCACAGCACGGCGGTCGCCACCCCCCACACCACCGCCTGCCAGGCCAGCTCGCAGCAGCGGTGCGCCGCCGCCAGCAGCCGCCGCAGCTCCTCGTCGAGCACCCGCCCGTCCAGCGCCGTGCCGAGCGCGAACGGCGTCCACGGCACGCCCGGGTCGAGCGGCGCGCCCGTGCGGCCCCGGATCTCGCCGAGCGCGGCCACCACCGTCAGGCGCGACCGGACGGCCAGCCCCGCCGAGATCGTGAACGTCACCGCGACCGGCGCCAGCAGCACCAGCGGGAGGACGCCCAGCCGGCCGCCCCCGTGGGCCAGCTGGGTCAGCACTCCGACCAGCACCAGGACCAGCACGGCCGCGGCGACCGCCGCGTCCTGCCCGCACGTCCGCAGCAGGCCCTCGGCCGCCCCGAGGAGATGGTCCGCCCGGACCGCCTCGTTCGCCGGGCCGCCCGGCCGCGGCGCCGTGCCGCGCTCGAAGGGGGACCTCGTCACCACCGCGTCACCGTCCTCCCGGGTCGCTGTCTCCGACCACCTAGGACGATGGTGGTACGGAACAGACGAAAACTCCGTCCGGTACGGCACTGTCCGGTTGAGTCTGGCGACTCAAACCGCCCGCGCGCACGACCGGACCGGCGATGCGGGAAGATGGTCGTCCGGCCGGGCCCCGCCCCCCGGCCGCGGACCGACGGGAGGACGGCGATGAGCTACACCGGAAACGTCGAGGTCGGCGGCAGGCCGGACGTGCGGGAGCTGCCCGGTCTGACGATCACCAAGGTGGCGGTCGGCCCGTACGACAACAACGCCTACCTGCTGCGCTGTACCGCCACCGGCGACCAGCTGCTGATCGACGCGGCCAACGAGGCGCCCCGGCTGCTGGAGCTGATCGGCGACGGGCCGCTCGGCCGGATCGTCACCACGCACCGGCACCAGGACCACTGGATGGCGCTCAGTGAGGTGGTCAAGGCGACCGGCGCTCCCGTGGCGGCCCATCCGCTGGACGCCGAGGCGCTGCCCGAACCGGTCGCCGAGCCGGTCGAGCACGGCGACACCCTCCGCGTGGGCGAGGCGACGCTGGAGGTCGTCCACCTGCGCGGCCACACGCCCGGCTCGATCGCGCTGCTGTACGACGCGGGCGGCGAGCTGGCCGACCGCCCGCACCTGTTCACCGGCGACAGCCTGTTCCCCGGCGGGGTGGGCAACACCTGGGGCGACCCGGTGCGCTTCCGGCGGCTGCTGTCGGACGTGGAGGAGCGCGTCTTCGACCGGCTGCCCGACGCGACCTGGTTCTACCCCGGTCACGGCAAGGACTCCACGCTCGGCCGTGAACGCCCGTCCCTGCCCGAATGGCGCGAACGCGGCTGGTAGGGGTCACACCAGCAGCCCGCCGGTGGCGCGGATGTTCTGACCGGTGATCCACCGCGCGTCCGGCCCGGCCAGGAACGCCACGACGTCGGCGATGTCGGACGGCTGCCCGAGGCGCCGCAGGGCCGTGAACGCCACGGTGCCCTCCAGCGCCTCCGCCGGGTTGGAGGAGCGCAGCAGGTCGGTGTCGGTCGCGCCCGGCGAGACGGTGTTGACGGTGACGCCGCGCTCCCCGAACTCCCGCGCGGCGACGGCGGTGAACTGCTCCAGCGCCGCCTTGCTCGCCCCGTACAGGGCGTGGCCGGGCGCGGGCACGACGGTGTTGAGCGTGGAGACGTTGATGACGCGGCCCCCGTCGCGCAGCAGCGCCGCGGCCCGGCGCATCGCCAGCAGCGGCACCTTGGCGTTGACCGTCATCACCCGGTCGAAGTCCTCGGCGGTGACGTCGGCGATCGGCACGCGCGGGTTGACGGCGGCGTTGTTGACCAGAATGTCCAGGCCGTCGCCCACCGGTGCGAACAGCGCGTCCAGGCTGCCCGGATCCGCGTGGTCGGCGCGGACCGCGACGACGTCGTCCGCGCCGCACTCGCGGACGACCTCGTCGGCCGCCCGCCGGTCCTCGCGGTAGCTGAACACGACCCGGGCGCCGTCACGCGCCAGCCGCCGCACGATGGCGCGCCCGATCCCCCGCGAGCCGCCGGTCACGACGGCGGTCTTTCCGTTGAGCGTCATGGCGCGGGACGGTAGTCGCGCCGCCGTGCGATGTCTTGAACGAATGCGAACAGCGCGGCGGGCGTCATGCCGCTCATCGCCCGCACCTCGCGGGTCAGGTGCGGCTGGTCGGCGTACCCGCAGGCGACCGCCGCGCCGAGGGTGGCGGCCGGCGCGCTGAGCGCCCACACGGCCCGCTGGAACCGGGCGACCCTGGCGACCGTCTTCGGCGTCAGCCCGACGTGCCTCCGGAACCCGACCTCCAGGCGCCGGCGGCTGACCCCCAGCTCGGCCGCCAGCCCCCCGACCAGCAGCCGCTCGCTCTGCAGCCGCCGCCAGGCGTGCGTCACCAGGTCGTCCGTCCTGCGCGGCGGCCGCAGCCACGCCGTGAAGGACTCGTCCAGCACGGCGAACCGCGCCCGCCAGTGCGGCGCCTCCCCCAGCCGCTCGGCCAGCAGCTCCGCGCGGTCGCCGAGCAGGTCCGCCAGGTCGACGGTGGCGCCTCCCAGTTCCCCCATGGGAACGCCCAGCAGCGCGGCCACGCCCACGGGCGTCAGCCCCACCGTGACGCCGTGCCGCCACGGGGCGGGGTCGTCCAGGACCGGCATCCCGCGCGGGCCGGTGACGAGCCGCACCGGCCGGGCTACGTCGACGATCAGCGTGGTGAAGTTCAACGGCAGGATCGTGCGCCGCACGGGCCCGTCCCCTGTGGTACGGAACCCCGAATAGCCGACGACGTAGGGCCGCAGCCGCGGATGCGGCCGCCCCGTGACGGCCTCGCACCGCCCCGGCCCGGCGTCCGCCATGGAATGGATCTGCACGGCTCGATTCTGTCCCGGGCGTGAAGGCGACACCGTGACCGGCCGGGCATGCTAACGTCCGGCCTCATGGAGTGACGTATCGGCCATCTGGTTCTGCACGCGTCGTCTGAGCACGGCTCCGGCGCGTGATGGTTCGTGTTGTCACTTCTTCCGGATCGGATTCTTCATTCATGCGTGAAACGAACGATGACCAGGCGTTCCTGGACGGGCTGGCCGACCTGCTCGCCGCGTTGCCGGCGGTGCGGGCCGTCACTCTGGGAGGGTCGCGGGCCCAGGGCACGCACCGTCCCGACAGCGACTGGGACCTGGCCGTGTACTACCGGGGCGGCTTCGCCCCCGACGACCTGCGCGCCCTCGGGCTGCCCGGGGAGGTCTCCGAGGTCGGCGAATGGGGCGGCGGCGTGTTCAACGGCGGCGCGTGGCTGACCGTCGATGGGCGCCGTGTCGACGTCCACTACCGCGACCTCGACGTCGTGGAGCACCAGCTCGCCGAGGCGCGGGAAGGGCGCTTCCACATCGAGCCGTTGATGTTCCATCTCGCCGGGATCCCGAGTTACCTGGTCGTCGGCGAACTGGCCCTCAACCGGGTGCTGCGCGGGGAGCTGCCGCGGCCGGAGTACCCGGCGGCGCTGCGTGCGGCGGCGCCGAGGCGGTGGCGCGCCAACGCGCAGCTGACGCTGGCGTACGCCAAGGCCGGCCACGCGCCGCACGGCAGGTTGACCGAGGTCTCGGGAGCCCTCGCCACCGCCGCGATGCAGTCCGCCCACGCCGTCCTCGCGGCGCGCGGCGAGTGGGTGACGAACGAGAAGACCCTGCTCGGCCGCGCCGGTCTGCGCGACGTCGACCGGATCGTCGCCGGCCTCGCCCCCGACCCCGCGTCCCTGACGAGGGCGATCGAGGAGGCGGAGACGCTATTCGCCGCCCGCTAGCAGGGTGACGTCGGCGTGGGAGCC
>NZ_BAAAZG010000012.1:23806-34688 GCF_039536785.1 Actinomadura miaoliensis | reverse complement strand
GGGGCTCCCACGCCGACGGCGACCCGGCCCGCGGGGGCGTCGGAGGCTATCTGCGGGTGGTCGTCGCTGGAAATCGTGAGGCGCAGGCGGTGGCCGGCGCCGAGGCGGTGGTGGGCGGGCCACGGCCTTGACGGTGGTCTACGGACAGTAGGTGCGGCCGGTGAGGCGGTCCACCATCAATGACGTATGGATCGATGCGTCCCTGTCATAGGGCGAGGTCGGTCCATTCGGAGAGCGGCGCGCCGTCCTCCGCGGCGGTCTCCAGCAGGTCCAGGAAGCGCCGGACGGCGGGGGCCTGCGGACGGCGCGGGTCGAACAGGACGCCGATGGGGCGGGTCAGCGCCGGGCCGGTCAGGCGGCGCCGGTCCAGGCGGGCGAACTCGATGAGCGGCAGCACCAGGCCGGGGACGGCGGACACGCCGAGCCCGGCGGCGGCCAGCCCGGCGACGGCGGCGATGTTGCGGGCCTCGGTGACGGGGCCGAGGCGGACGCCGGCGTCCCGCAGGGCCCGGTCGGCGAACGCGCGCACGCTGCTGACCCTGTCGAACGCGATGAACGCCTCGCCTCCCAGCTCGTGCCAGGCGAGCGGCTCGTCCGTGCCGCCGAAGCGGTGCCCGCGCGGGAACACGCAGTAGAAGCGGTCGGCGGCGATCTGGTGGAAGGCCAGGGCGTCCGGCGGTTCGGTCAGGACGGTCACGGCGAGGTCGGCGCGTCCCGTCCGGACCCGGTCGAGGACCTGGCCGAGCAGGCCGTCCTCGATCTGGATCCGCACGTCGGGGTGGTCGCGGCGGAACCGGGACACGATCGGCGGCAGCAGCGTGGCGGCCAGCGACGGCAGCGTGGCGACGCGGACCAGGCCGCGGGTGCCGGCCAGGAAGCCGGTGAAGTGGTTGACGCCGCGGTCGAACTCGCCGACGACGCGCTCGGCGACGTCGGCGAACTCGCGTCCGGCGGGCGTCAGCAGGACCCGGCGGGTGGTGCGTTCGAACAGCGTGATGCCGACCCGGCGCTCCACCTCGGCCACGGTGCGGCTGAGCGACGACTGGGCGAGCCGCATCCGCTCCCCCGCCGCGGTGAAGCTGCCCTCGCGGGCGACGGCCAGCACCACCCGCAGTTGCTGGATGGTGAGATCCATGTCCTCCTCGCATCAATCTATGTGGGATTGATGTTGGACGAACAAGAGTGTCGCGCCTCACACTCTCTGGCAACCCCGGAGAGGAGGTGGGCTCATGGTGGCCGCGCTGGGCTTCGTCACCATCGGGCTGTTTCTGGCCCTGACCCTCACCAGAAAGGTGTCGGTGCTGCTCGCGCTGGTGCTGGTGCCGGTGGCCGCCGCACTGGTGGGCGGGTTCGGCGCCGAGCTGGGCGACATGGCGGCCAAGGGCGTCGTCAAGGTGGCCCCGGTCGCCGTCATGATCACCTTCGCGGTGCTCTACTTCAGCCTGATGATCGACACCGGGCTGTTCGACCCGGTGATCCGGCGGGTGCTGGCCTGGGCCAAGGGCGACCCGATGCGGATCACGGTGGGCACCGCGGTGCTGACGCTGCTGGTGGCGCTGGACGGCGACGGCGCGTCCACGTTCCTGATCACCGTGTCGGCGCTGCTGCCGATCTACCGGCGGCTGGGCATGCGGCCGCTGGTGCTGACCGGCGTGGTGTGCCTGGGCGCCGGGGTGATGAACCTGGTGCCGTGGGGCGGCCCGACCGCGCGCGCCATGGCCGCGCTGAAGCTGGACGCCTCGGACGTGTTCGTCCCGCTGCTGCCCGCGATGGCGGCCGGGATCGCCTGGGTGCTGGCCGCCGCGTACTTCATCGGACGCCGTGAACGGGCCCGGCTGCTGGCCGAGGGCGCGCGGCTGCCGGATCCGCGGACCGGCGTGCCGGCCTCCGGTCCCGGCACCCCGAAGGCCGACGAGCTGACCGCCCCGTCCGCGCCGCGCGACGCGCGGTTCTGGTTCAACCTCGCGCTGACGGTCGTGCTGGTGGTGGCGCTGGTGGCGCAGGCGATGCCGCTGGAGGTGCTGTTCGCGCTGGCGTTCGCGGTCGCGCTGGTGGTCAACCGGCCGACCTGGAAGCAGCAGCAGGAGCTGCTGGAGCGGCACGGCGCCAACGTCGTCCTGGTCACCACCATGATCTTCGCGGCGGGCGTGTTCACCGGCGTCCTCGGCGGCACCGGCATGATCACCGAGATGTCGAAGGCGATCGTGTCGGTGGTGCCGGACGGCACCGGCGGGATCCTGCCGGTCGTCACGGCGGTGACGAGCATGCCGCTCAGCCTGGTGTTCACCCCGGACGCCTACTACTACGGCGTGATGCCGGTGGTCGCCGAGACGTCCGCCGGGCTCGGCGGCGACCCGGCCGCCATCGCCCGGGCGGCGATCCTCGGGCAGATGACGACCGGGTTCCCGCTCAGCCCGCTCACCGCGTCCACGTTCATCCTCATGGGGATGGCCAAGGTCGAGCTGGGCGCGCACCAGCGGTTCATCTTCGCGTGGGCGTTCGGCACCACGCTGGTGATGACCGTCGTCGCCCTGCTCACCGGCGCCATCTGACCGGCCTACCTCGGGGGTTGTCCTTCCACATGCGAGCGAACACCACCATGCGGATCGGCTGCGGCGCGGGATTCTCCGGCGACCGGATCCCGCCCGCCGTCGACCTGGTCGAGCGCGGCGACCTGGACGTGCTGGTGCTGGAGTGCCTGGCCGAGCGCACCATCGCGCTCGGCCAGCGGCGGCGCCTGCGCGACCCCGCGCACGGGTACGACCCGCGTCTGCGCGCGCGCCTGTCGGCGCTGCTGCCCGCCGCGGTCCGGCGCGGCGTGCCCGTCGTCAGCAACATGGGCGCGGCCAATCCGCGCGCCGCCGGGGAGGCCGCCCGCGCCGTGGCCGCCGAGCTGGGCCTGGACGGCGTGCGGGTCGCCGTGGTCACCGGCGACGACGTGCTCGACCGGATCGACCTGGACGCCCCGGCGCTGGAGGACGGCCGTCCGCTCGCCGAGCACGGGCCGGTGATCTCCGCCAACGCCTATCTGGGCGCCGACGCCCTGCTGCCCGCCGTCGCGTCCGGCGCCGACGTGGTGCTGACCGGCCGGGTCGCCGACCCGTCGCTGTTCCTGGCGCCGCTGGCGCACGGCCTCGGCTGGGACCCGGCCGACTGGCCGCGCGTGGCCGCCGGGACGCTCGTGGGCCACCTGCTGGAATGCGCGGGCCAGATCACCGGCGGCTACTTCGCCGACCCGGGACGCAAGGACGTGCCCGGTGTGGCCGACCTCGGGTTCCCGTTCGCCGACGTGCGCCCCGACGGGACGGCCACGGTGAGCAAGCTGCCGGGCACCGGAGGGCTGGTCACCCGCGCCACCGTCCGCGAGCAGCTCCTGTACGAGATCACCGACCCGGCCGCCTACCTCACCCCCGACGTGGTGCTCGACCTGCGCGGCGTCACGGTGGACGAGGTGGGACGCGACGCCGTGCGGGTGCGGGGCGCGGCGGGACGGCCGCGTCCGGGCACGCTCAAGGTCAGCGTGGGCTACCACGCCGGGCACCGCGCCGAGGCCGGGATCTCCTACGACGGCCCGGGCTCGCGGCGCCGCGCCGAGCTGGCCGGGGAGATCGTCGCGTCCCGGCTCGCCTCCGCCGGCGTCCGGCTGCGCGTGGGCGTGATCGGGGCGGACGGCGAGGAGTGCCGCCTGCGCGTCGCCGCCCTGGCGTCCACGCCCGAACGCGCCGACGACGTCTGCCACGAGGTGGAGGCGCTCTACACCAACGGACCGGCGGGCGGCGGCGGCGTGCGCACCGCGGTCACCGACGTCGTCGGCATCGTGTCGACGCTGCTGCCCCGCGAGGCCGTCACGCCCGCCACCGAGATCCTGGAGGACGCCCGTGCGCGCGAGACTGCATGACGTCGCCCACGCCCGCACCGGCGACAAGGGCGACACCTCGACCGTGTCGATCTTCCCGTACCGGGACGAGCACTACCCCGACCTGGTGCGCGAGCTGACGCCCGAGGTGGTGCGCCGCCATCTGGGCGGGCACGTGCGCGGCGAGGTGGTGCGCTACGAGCTGCCGAGCCTGTGCGCGCTGCACTTCGTGTGCCGCCAGTCGCTGGACGGCGGCGTCACCACCTCGCTGGCCCTGGACACCCATGGCAAGGGCCTCAGCTCCCGCCTGCTGTCCCTGGAGATCGAGATCCGCGGGCACTGATCACCGAGGCGGCCGGCGGCCGGGCAGACTGGCCGTATGTCCGCACAGGTGATCGTCCGCCCCGCCGTGGCCGCGGACCTCCCGGCGGTGGCCGGGATCTTCGAGCACTACGTCCGCCGCACGGTGACCACGTTCGAGGAGACCGCGCCGGGCGTGGCGGCGTGGCGGCGGCGGCTCGACGAGCTCACCGGGCGGGGCCTGCCGTTCCTGGTCGCCGAAACGCCCGAGGACGGGCGGGTCGCCGGGTACGCGTACGCGGCGCCGTGGCGGCCCAAGCCCGCCTACCGGCACACCGTCGAGGACTCGATCTACGTGGCGCCCGGCCGGACCGGGCGCGGGCTGGGCCGGGCGCTGCTGGGCGCGCTGCTGGAACGGTCCGGCGAGGCGGGCGCGCGGCAGATGATCGCCGTGATCGCCGACACCGGCGACGACGCCTCGGCCGCGCTGCACGCCCGGTTCGGGTTCGTCCCGGCGGGGCGGCTCAGCCGCGTGGGGTTCAAGCACGGCCGCTGGGTCGACACCGTGCTCATGCAGCGGGAGCTGGACGGCCCACCGCGTCAGGCGTGACCGGCGAGCAGGGCCTCGGGGACGTCGGCGTGGCGGGCGCGCAGCCACTCGCCCAGGGCCTTGGCCTGCGGGTCGAAACGGGCCTGTGCCGCGACGCCCTCCCCCAGCAGGCCCTCCACCACGAAGTTGAGGGCGCGCAGGTTGGGCAGCACGTGGCGGTGGACGGGCAGGCCGGCGGTCTCGGGCAGCAGGCGGCGCAGCTCCTCGACGGTCAGGGCGTGGGCGAGCCAGCGCCAGGCGTCGTCCGTGCGCGCCCACACGCCGAGGTTGGCGTCACCGCCCTTGTCGCCGCTGCGGGCGCCGATCACCGTGCCGAGCGGGACCCGCCGGGTCGGCTGCCCCGGAGGCAGAGGTTCGGGGAGCGGCGCGTCGTCCACGTCGGACGGCTCGCGGGTCGCCGGGGCCGGGGGAATGTCGACGCGTGAACCGTCCGGCAGCACCGCGACGTGCGGTACCTCGGCGGCGCCGACGAAGGCCGCCGAGTAGACGCCGTAGGGGGAGGCGTCCGAGGGCGGCGCGGTGACGTGGAACCCCGGGTAGCTGGCCAGCGCCAGCTCGATCGCGGCGCCGCTGAACGCCCGTCCGACCACGGCGGCGTCGGCGTCCTTGACCTCGCAGTGCAGCAGGGCGCTGGCCTCCTGCTCGGTGCCGGCGTCCGGGCGGTCGGTGCGGGCGAGCGTCCAGCGGATGTGCGCCGGCGGGCGGTCTTCGAGGGCGCGTTCGAGCTGGTCGCGCACGAGCGCGGCCTTGGCCTCGATGTCCAGCCCGGTCAGCACGAACGTGGTGGCGTTGCGGAAGCCGCCGAGGCGGTTGAGGCACACCTTGAGGCGCGGCGGCGGGGGTTCGCCACGCGCCCCGCTGATCCGGACGCGGTCGGGCCCGTCGCCGGTGAGGGTCAGGGTGTCGAAGCGGGCGGTGACGTCGGGGCCGAGGTAGCGGGCGCCGCCGATCTCGTACAGCAGCTGCGCGGTGACCGTGCCGACGGTGACGGCGCCGCCCGTCCCCTCGTGCTTGGTGATCACGCTGGTGCCGTCGGCGTGCACCTCGGCGATCGGGAAGCCGGGCACGGCGACGTCGTGCTCGGTGAAGAACGCGTAGTTGCCGCCGGTCGCCTGGGCGCCGCACTCGATGACGTGCCCGGCCGCGACCGCCCCGGCCAGCGCGTCGAAGTCGTCGCGGGCCCAGCCGAACCGCGCGGCGGCCGGGCCGACGACCAGCGAGGCGTCGGTGACGCGGCCGGTCACGACGACGTCGGCGCCGGCGCGCAGGCATTCGGCGATGCCCCACGCGCCCAGGTAGGCGTTGGCGGTCAGCGGTCGCCCGAGGCCGAGCTCGGCGGCGCGCGGCAGCAGGTCGTCGCCCTCGACGTGGGCGACGGCGACGTCCAGGCCGAGCCGGCAGGCCAGTTCCCGCACGCGGTCGGCCAGCCCGGCGGGGTTCAGCCCGCCCGCGTTCGTGACGATCTTGACGCCCCGGTCGGCGGCCTCGCCGAGGGTGTCCTCCATCTGCCGCAGGAAGGTGCGGGCGTAGCCGCGGGCGGGGTCCTTCAGCCGGTCGCGGCCGAGGATCAGCATGGTCAGCTCGGCGAGGTAGTCGCCGGTCAGCACGTCCAGGGGCCCGCCGGTGAGCATCTCGCGGACGGCGGCGAACCGGTCGCCGTAGAAGCCGGACGCGTTGCCGATCCGGATCACGCCCGCTCCTCCGGCTCGCGGCCGGCGCCGGGCGGGCCGGCGAACGCCTGCGCGATCTCCAGCCAGCGGGCGGCGTCGGCGCCGACGGCGGTGAGGCCGGTGTCGGCGGGGTGCCGCCGTTGCGTGACGACGAGGCAGAAGTCCAGCGCGTCGCCCGTGACGCGCTGCGGGGCGTCTTCGGGTCCCCAGGTCCAGACGTCACCGTCCGGGCCGGTCAGCTCGACCCGGAACGGTTCGCCGGGGGGCTGCAGCCCGTGCACGCCGAACGCGAAGTCGCGGGTGCGTACGCCGATGTGGGCGACGTGCCGGATCCGCGCGGTGGGCGCGCGGCCGACGCCGAGCGCGTCGTACACGTCCTGCGCGTGCGCCCAGGTCTCCATCAGCCGGGCGGTCGCCATGGACGCCGCGGTCATCGGCGGCCCGTACCAGGGAAGCCGCCGCCCCTCGGGGACGGCCGCGAGCGCGGCGGCGAGGTCGGCCCGGCCGCGCCGCCACGCGGCGAGCAGCTCGGCGCGCGGGGTGCGGGCGCCGTCGCGCGCCGCGTCGTCGATGTACCCGGGACCGCCCTCGGCGGCGCGCCGCAGCTCGGCGGGGAAGTCGTCCGGGGTGCGCGCCGCGATGAGCGCCCTGGCGTCCGTCCAGGCCAGGTGGGCGATCTGGTGCGCGATCGTCCAGCCCTGCGCCGGGGTGGGGGTCGACCAGTCCACGTCCGCGCGCGCGACCAGCTCGTCCAGCTCCCGGCTCTCGGCGTCCAGGTCGGCCAGGATGGGTCCGGCATCGGCCACTGCCGCTCGCCTCCTCCCTGAGTTCTGGAAGGAGGGTGTCACCGGTGATCCAAAGAATCAAGCACGCATGATTGTTTCTTTGCCCGCTGGCCCGCCGGCCTCGCGCGTCTCGTCGACCTCCAGACGCGCGTCCGGCCCGTGCCGGAGGCGGCACGGGCCGGACGCATGGGTCGTCGCGGGGTCAGGTCGGTTCGCTCAGCAGCGCCGGCCTCGGTTGATGCAGGCGGCCGCGCGGGCGGCCAGCTTCGGGGACATCACGTTGATGAAGTCGCCGTGGTCGGTGACGGGCTTGTGCAGCTGCTCGGGGAAGCTGTCCAGCGCGTACAGCCTGCCCTGCGGGATGTTGTAGCTGATGCGCTGCTCCAGCCGCGGGATGGCGCGCATGCCCGCCGGGCAGTTGCCGTTGGCGTCGGGATAGGCGACGTGCGTGCGGTGGTTGGCGCTGTCGGTGTTCTGGCCGTCCCAGCAGCTCTGGAACTCCAGGATCCGCATCACCCGGCTGCCGCGCGGGCACAGCGGGTACTTGTCGCTCAGCCGCCGGTTCTCGAACCCGGTGCAGGTCCACGACGCACGGGCGTTGGCGGTGCCGTTGGTGAACGACTTGGCGTCCCCGGTGATGATCCGCAGGAACCGCGGCATGGCGGTGACCTTGCTCCTGGGGTTGCCGGAGAAGGTCAGGTCGACCCTGGCGGGGGTGAGGATCTTGCCGACGTTGCCGTCCAGGCCGCCTCCGGGCTTGTCGGCGTCGAAGTCGTTGGCGCCGGGCAGCCGCACCACCGGCCAGTAGTGCGTGGACTTGTCGCCGTTGGTGCAGGTGGTGCCCGCCCGGGCCAGGTCCTCGTCGGTGGAGAACCCGCTGGTGGCCTTGTTGCCCACGTAGTCGTGCAGGTGGTGGGCGCCGTTGCTCACGCCCGGAGCGACGATCACGTTGTCGGAGTTGAAGTGACGGTTCTCGTTGCGGCCGCACTTGGAGGTGAAGGTGCCCCTCGAGGCGTTGCGTCCGGGACGCGGCGCCTTGAAGTTCGGGCGGACCTTGCGGATGTCGACGAAGTCGCTGCGGACCGGCCCCTTCTGGGGCCGACCCGCGCCGTTGCCCTGACCCGCGCCGTTGCCCTGCCCGGCCCCGTTGCCCGCGCCGTCGCCCTGGCCCGTACCGGCGCCGGGGGTGCCGTTGAGGGTGCAGGCGGCCAGCGCGTCCAGCCCGGCGGGCCGCTCGGCGACCCGGCCGATGGCGGTGGCGATCCGGTTGATCGTGGCGAGGCGCTTGTCGCGCAGCGGCCCGAGGACCGCGTTGCGGGCGAAGTCGGGGCCGCCCTGCCCCACCGTGGCGGCCAGCCGCCGGTCGGCCTCCTGGATCTGGGTGTTCAGCAGCGCCAGGTTGCGGTCGACCTCGGCCCTGGCCTGGGCGGGGACGGCGGGCAGCCGGGACGCCACGTCCGGGCACTGGACGGTCTGCGCGCGGACGGCGGCCGCGGCGTTCACCCCGGCCGTCGCCGTGCCGACGCCGGACAGCCCGGCCAGCACCAGTCCCCCGCCGGCCGCGAGTCCGACGGTGCGCAGAAAGGTTCGCGGTCGCCGTGCGAGTCGCATGCGGCGCTCCTCCTTGTTCAGGGTGTGAGGAAGTCACCCGGCTTCGTTCAGCGAGTACGCGCCCCTGTCCGTCGGGGGTTCAACGCGCGCAGAAGAATTTCCGCGGCCGTCCGCGCGGGTCACGCGGCGTGACCGTGCCGCATCCGGTCGGCGACGGGCGCTTAGGCGGCGCTCAGCGCCGGGTCAAGCGAACCTTAAGAGCCCGCGCGGCAGCCCCGCCGGGTCTAGCCTCGGCGACGTCACCGATCTTCGACCTGGGGCGGGCGGCCCGCGCGGCGTCCCATCGACGCACCCGGCTTCCAGCCGCGCGGACCGTCCGCCCCCTCCCCCGGAAGGAGGCGGACGGAGGGCTCCGTACGCGCGGCGTACGACACCGTTGGGTACGCGCGGAGCCCCCGCTGTGTTCAACCCCCTACCGCGTGACCTTGACGATCACCGGTTCGGCGCGCCGACGGGACGGCCGTCCCGGGAGGCCAGCGCGGCGACCTCCGCCCGCGCGTCCGCCAGCGAACGCGCCGCGAAGTCCTGGAAGCGCGCGAGCTGCGGGAGATGCTCCGCCATGGTCATCTCCGCGTGGACGAAGCGCAGGTTGTCCTCGGGCACGCCGAGGTGCTCGCGGAAGTACGCCCGCAGATACGGCTCCTGGAAGTCGCATCCGTGGCGCGGGGTGTCCGGCCCGTAGGCGCCGCCGCGCGCGGTGACCACCACGACCTCCGTGTCCCGCAGCACGCTGGTCTCGGTGTCCGGGTCGACGTAGGCGCCGGGGAAGGTGATCCGGTCGATCCACGCCTTGAGCGCCGCGGGCACCGAGAAGTTGTACATGGGGGCGCCGATCAGCACGGTGTCGGCGGCCCGCAGCTCTTCGACCAAGGGCAGGGTCAGCGCCCAGTCGCGTCGTTCGGCCTCGTCCGCGGCCAGCGCCGCCACCTCGTCGAGCGGGACCATGCCGCGCTTCTCCACGCGCCGCCCGAGGTCGACGTACGGCGCCCCCAGCGGCGGCACCGGATCGGCCACCAGGTCGCGGTACCGGTATCCGGCCGCCGCGCCGTGCCCGCGCCGCCAGGCCTCGGCGAACATCGAGGTCAGCCGCCTGCTGACGGAACCGTCCGCATGGTCGACACCGGAGTCGAGATGCAGCAGGGATATCATGCTTCCACCGTCCACTCGGCCACCCTGACCGGCAGGGTCGCGTCTTCTTCCGTTCACCGCCCTTACGACGACGCGCGCCGAGGAAAGGTGACCGATGGACGATCAGGCCGCACTGGCCGAGCATTTCGACCGCTCCCGGGGGCAGCTGCGGGGCGTGGCGTTCCGCATGCTCGGTTCGGCGGACGAGGCGGACGACGCCGTGCAGGAGGCGTGGCTGCGGGCCAGCCGCGCCGGTTCGGGCGACGTGGCCAACGTGGCGGCGTGGCTCACCACGATCGTCGGCCGGGTGTGCCTGGACATGCTGCGCTCGCGCCGCCGCCGCGGCGAGCATCTGGTCGACACGGCCGGTCTCGAGGCGCTGCTCGCCGGGGACGGCGCGGCCGGTCCGGAGGACGAGGCGGTGCTGGCCGACTCCGTCGGGCTCGCCCTGCTGGTGGTGCTGGACGCGCTCGGCCCCGCCGAACGGGTCGCCTACGTGCTGCACGACCTGTTCGCCGTGCCGTTCGAGGAGATCGCCCGCATCGTGGAACGGTCACCGGCCGCGGCCAAGAAGCTGGCCAGCCGCGCCCGGCACCGCGTCCACGGCCGGCCGGACGTCCCGGCCGCCGACCTGGGCCGTCAGCGGCGGGTGGTGGACGCCTTCCTCGCCGCGTCCCGCGCGGGCGACCTGGACGCCCTGCTCGCGGTGCTGGCGCCGGACGCCGTGCGGCGCAGCGACCGCGCCGCGCCGCCCGAGGCCGAGGTGCGCGGCGCGCGCCGCATCGCCGAGGAGACCGCCGCCAACACCGCCCGCGCCCGATTCGCCCGGCCCGCGCTGGTGGACGGCCGGATCGGGCTGGTCGTCGCGCCGCGCGGGCGGCTGTGGCTGGTGCTGAAGCTGACGATCGACGGCGACCGGATC